>JAFGCD010000010.1 GCA_016932835.1 Sedimentisphaerales bacterium | reverse complement strand
TTCGTGGCCCCGTGGGAACTCAGCGAGACGCGTATTATGGCGAGCATCGCTATTGCTCATACGAGCATCAAGATATTCGAGGCGGTGTTCTTCCTTCCGCTGACAGGCTTTCTGGAAAAAGTTGTGATTCGGCTGGTTCCGGAAAAACCGGACGACCTGATCGTTCGCCCGACGGTTCTCGAGCGTCACCTTCTGGCGACTCCGGAATTGGCGCTTCAGCAGGTTCGTCGTGAGATAGTGCGTATGGCGCAGACGGCCAAGCGGGCGGTGACCCAGGCAATCGACGGCCTTGTCGAGGACAACCAGGCCAAGCTGAACCGGTCGCGTGTTATCGAGGACGTAACGGACAGTCTCCAGTACGAGATCACGTCGTATCTTGCGGCTATTTCCGAGAAGGAGATATCCGAAGAAACATCCGCCGAACTGCCTGTACTCATGCACACGATCAACGATCTGGAGCGAATCGGCGACCATGCCGAGAACATTGCGGAGATCGCCGAGCGCAAGATCGAGTTGAAGCTGTCGTTCAGCGAAGAGGCTTTGGGCGAAATTGCGGAATTGAAGGCGGAGGCCGAGCAGATGTGCGACTGCATCATAGCCGCCTTGCAAAATAACGACGTCGTGGCCGCGATATCGGCGCTGGCGAAAGAAAACACTATCAACCGGATGCAGATAGAGTTTCGCCGCAGCCACGTCAGGCGTATGACGGAACAGCTTTGCAGTGCGGACGCCGGGCTGATTTTCATCGATTTAGTCGATAACGTCGAGAAGATCGGGGACCATTTGACCAATATCGCGCAGGCTGTGAAGGGCGGGCTGCAGTGGGACGGCGCAGAACTCAAGGTTCCATCGAGGCCTGAACCCGAGGATGGGGAAGATTAGCGCGCCATAACAGGGCATAATTTCTATGCGATTTTCTTGACACGAAGAGGAAAATACGGTAAGGGTACGTCGAATATGGGGTATTCGAATTCCACAGATGTCAGTTATGAAATGTGGTTGAGATGCATTTGTTTTCGTACTAAGGAAGAGACATGATCCAGGACATGGTTTTCGGGATAGTAGGGGGGCTCGGGCTCTTTTTGTTCGGCATGGGGTTGATGTCGGACGGGCTTAAGAAAGTCGCGGGGCAGAAGCTAAGAAACATTCTTGAATCAATGACGAGGCGTCCACTGGTGGCGTTCCTTGTCGGGGCGGGAATAACCGCTCTTGTTCAGTCGAGCTCGGCGACGACGGTAATGGTTGTGGGGTTTGTCAATGCCGGTCTGTTGACGCTCAAGCAGGCTATATGCGTTGTGATCGGGACAAATGTCGGTACGACGATGACTGCGTGGCTTGTTTCTATCTCCGGCATCGGGACGTTCAAGATCAGCGCATACGCCCTGCCTTTGATCGGAATAGGCTTCCTGATGCAGACTCTTGGCAAGACTCGAAAGACCAAGAGCACGGGCACTATCCTTCTCGGATTCGGAATACTCTTTATCGGGATCGATTTCATGAAAGGGGCTTTCGTCGGATTGAAGGGCAGTCCTAAAGTCGAAGACATGTTCAAGACCCTTTCAAATCATCCGGCTCTTGCCATATTGGCCGGGACCGTAATAACGATGCTCCTGCAGAGCAGTTCGGCGGCGATTGCGATCGTTCAGGCTATGGCTATGGGAGGGGCGTTCGGAGGGGACTGGCAGCAGGCGGTAGGGGTGGTAATTCCGTTCGTACTGGGCAGCAACATCGGCACGACGATAACAGCGCAGCTTGCGGCGCTGCAGGCTAACCTGAATGCAAAGCGGACGGCGTGGGCGCATACTCTGTTCAATCTCGCAGGTTCGGTTATTGCTTTGCCTTTTATTTATCTGGGCTGGTTTGCCGCTGTTGTTCGGTTTATCGCTCCATGGGAGGCAAGCTCTGCGAATCTCGTGTGGGATATAGCTGTCGCTCACACCCTTTTTAACGTTGCCAACTCTGCGATATTTCTGCCGATAGCCGGTTTGCTGGAGCAGGCTGTGGACAAGCTCCTTCCTGAGCGTCCGAGCGATGCTACAGTGCGTCCTGTGGTTCTGGAACAGCACCTGCTGGACACGCCCGTAATTGCGCTGCAGCAAACGAAGCGTGAGATTATCCGTATGGCTAAGGTGGCCAAGCGAGCGCTCGAGCGGGCTGTAGAGGGGATTGTCGATAATGACGCCAAGAAGCTTGCATCGGTTCGTGAGATAGAGGATTTCGTGGATTCGTTCCAGTTGGAAATTACAACGTATCTTTCGACTTTGTCGCGGAGACAACTGGATGATGACGTTTCGATCGAGCTGCCGGTGCTTTTGCACACGGTTAACGATTTGGAGCGTATCGGCGACCACGCGGTGAACATCGTTGAGATTGCGGAGCGCAAGATCGAGCAGAAACAGGCGTTCAGCGATTCCGCATTGGAAGAGGCGGCTCGGCTGCGAGATGAGGTCGAGAAGATGTTCGACAGTGTCATCGATGCGCTTGAGAACAGCGACGTTAAAATCGCCCGGGCCGCTTTGGAATGTGAGAAGAACCTGAATAATATGCAGCTTGAGTTCCGCCGCAGCCATGTTGGTCGTATGAGCGAGGGCAAATGCTCGGCTGAAACAGGGCTGATATTTATCGATCTGGTTGATAACATCGAGAAGATAGGCGACCATCTGACCAACATCGCCCAGGCCATAATCGGCGGACTCCAATGGGAAGGGGTCGAGCCAAATGGCTCTGCGAATTACTGAGATTCAGCGGGCGTTGATATTTCAACAGCGAGAGGGTGGCTGAGAACGTCATCAGCGGCTGAATAGATATGCGGGTGCATCGGGCGGCTTAGTAGCCCTGTTCGGATGTTGTGGGGTAATGCGGAATTGGGTAATATTGGTGTTGTGGCGAACACAACATTGGATTAGAATTCACAGTATTATGAAGGATCGAGTGCGGTCAATCGGTGTATTTGCGATTTTTGCCCTGTTGTTAGGTATTTGCGGGGCAGGGGCGCCCAACGAGCCGAACGATGCGGGGCCGCGGAGTACGAAGGCTGCGGTTATTGTCTGCAAGGGCGATATCGACGACGGTCTGTATAAGTCTATCAAGCGGCGGAGCGAGCTTGCTCTGGAATCCGGGGCGGAGTACTTGATTTTCGAGATCGGAACCTATGGTGGGCTTCTCAAATCCGGCGACGATATTGCGAAATATCTGATATTGGAACTGGGCAAGAAGACCCGAACGGTTGCATACGTGACGACGGAGGCGATATCGGCAGGGGCGATGATAAGCGTTTCGTGCCAGGATATTGTCATGCTGGAGAATACTACGATCGGTGACTGCGCTCCGATCACTATGGGTGGGAAGCTTGAGGGTGTCGAGCGGGAGAAGGTCGAGACGTTCACCCGCGCGGCATTCGACAGGGCGGCAGAGGCGAATAAGTACCCGCAGGCGCTTCTGCGGGCGATGGTTACAATGCAGATTGAGGTGTATCGTGTTAAGAACCTTAGTACTGGGGAGGATGAGTTCGTTGAGGGTGTCCGAATCGAGGAGATGGATCCGAACGAATACGACCTGGCAAACAAGACCTTGGTCGTCGAGAGCGACAAGCTTCTGACTCTGACGGCCTCAGATGCGGTGGAATACGGCATAGCACGGGCAAAGGTTGACGACCTGAACGGGGTGCTTGATTTTCTGGGCAAGCGCGATGGAGTGACGTTTGCCGGCGAGCCGGCGGTATTAGAGACGAACTGGTCGGAAGAACTGGTGCGGTGGATCAATTCGCCCGCAATAATGGCGGTTCTGGTTATGCTTGCTATGCTGGGGGTTTATCTGGAATTGAGCAGTCCCGGAGTCGGTCTGCCGGGCCTTGTTGCCGTTATCTGCGTCGTTATCATCGTTGGCAGCAAGTATATGGTTGACCTGGCGAATTGGGTCGAGGTGCTGATGCTGGTCACAGGTACCGTGCTTCTTTTGATTGAGTTTTTCGTGCTGCCTGGTTTCGGTATCGCCGGTTTTCTGGGCATATTCTGTATATTAGGCGGGATTTTCGGCATGCTGGTCAAGAATCCGCCCGGCGAGGTTCCGTGGCCTGAGACCGAAGTCGAGTGGGGTGTATTTGCAGACGGCGTCGTCGGATTGTTGGCCGGGTTCGGGGGATTCGTTGTCGTGGCGTGGCTTGTTGCACGTTATTTGCCGAAGATACCGTTTTTGCGCGGTCTCATACTCGTGCCGAGGGCTTCGACGGGCGGAGCCGGCATCGGCGTGAGCATGACGGCGCCGGCGGGGGGCAAGAACAGGGGCGTCCAAATCGGGGAGCGGGGAGAGGTCGTCTCTTCGCTTCGGCCTGCGGGCAAGGCGCAGTTCAGCGGGGCGATAGTCGATGTGGTGACAAAGGCGGAGTTCCTTGAGAAGGGCACGACGGTTGAGATAACCGCTATTCACGGCAACCGTGTGGTTGTCAGGGCGGTGGATGAGAATCAGAATAGGCGTGAGGTTTGAACGAGGAGTAAATCTATGGGCTGGATTCTGTTTGCGATTTTCCTTTATCTTGCTTGTGCAGTTTTGCTGATAACGGAGGTTTTTGTGCCAAGCGGAGGCGTGATAAGCATTTGCGCGTTCGCGTGCCTGTTCGGCGGCGTTTATATATTCTATCAGCACGGTTCCACGATTTGCATAGCGGGCATTGTCGTTGCGATCATAATGATACCCTCCGTGCTTGTAATAGCTTACAAAGTTTTCCCGAAGACGCGATTCGGCAAAGGGGTGATTCTGTCTCCCCCTGAGCGTAAGCAGGGCGATGCGGTGCCGGACATTGGGGAATTGAAGAAACTTCCGGGGGCTACGGGCATAGTATTGACTCCGCTGCGTCCGGTAGGAATGTGCGATTTTTCGGGGCAAAGAGTTGAATGTGTGGCCGAGAGCGGGTATGTTGAGAAAGGTAAGAAGATTACAGTTATCGGAGTTGAGAGTACGCAAGTAACGGTTAGAACAATAGAAGAAAGTTAGGGAAAGGGTAACGATGAGTACTTCAATGATGAGAATTACGGGCATAGCAGTGATTCCTGTGGGTGTCTGGTGGGCTCTGGGCATTGTCGCAGGCATTGCGATACTTGCAATGTCTTTCTTATTCGCCAAGTTCTTCATGCTGTGGTGGCAGGCGAGGCTTTGCGACGCGGATGTCAAATTCAAAGAGCTAATAGGGATGTGGATTCGGGGCGTGCGTTACAGGGATATAGTGCGGAGCAAGATCACGGCGATCCAGGCGGGATTGAGACTTACGACGAAGGATCTGGAAAGCCACTATTTAGCCGGCGGACGGGTTCCTAATGTAGTCCGCGCTCTGATAGCAGCAAACCGGGCGAGTATTGATCTTTCGCTTCAGACGGCGACGGCGATCGATCTTGCGGGCCGTGACATTCTCGAAGCGGTGCAGATGAGCGTTCACCCGAAGGTTATCGACTGCCCGGACCCGTCCAAGGGCAAAGACACGATCGATGCGGTTGCTCAGGACGGGATCCAGATGAAGGCCAAGGCGCGGGTTACGGTCCGGGCGAATATCGAGCGGCTAATCGGCGGGGCGACCCAGGAGACCGTTATCGCCCGCGTCGGCGAAGGCATTGTTACGACAATCGGCAGCGCGATGACGTATAAGGCCGTTCTGGAGAATCCTGACAGTATCTCGAAAGCCGTTCTGTCGAAGGGTCTGGATGCAGGGACGGCGTTTGAGATTCTCTCGATTGATATTGCGGATGTCGATGTAGGTGAGAATGTTGGCGCTAAACTTCAGAAGGACCAGGCCTATGCCGATTTGGAAAGGGCGAAGGCAGAGGCTGAGAAACGGCGCGCGATGGCGGTGGCTCGCGAGCAGGAGATGCGTGCGCTCGTAGTTGAAAACGAGTCGAAGGTGCCGCTGGCGATGGCTGAGGCGTTTAAGAAAGGCAACCTCGGTGTTATGGATTATTACCGGATGAAGAATGTCATGGCCGATACCTCGATGCGTGATTCGATAGCAAAACCGAAGAAGAAGGAATAATGAGCGAACTTTGGGTTGACACTGTTTTTAGCGTGGTACTGCTGAGGTCGGACGACGGGGGCTGGATGCAACTGCTGGTTTTCGTTGTGGTTCTCGCTTTTAGCGGGCTTAGTGCCCTTGTAAAAACGCGAAAGCGGAGACAGGATGTGGAGGAGTCCGAGGCGGAATCGGGCCCTATTCCACCTCGCCGGCCGCAAGCCACCCAGCCTATAGCGCCCGGCGCCGCCCGTGAGGCGGTTCGGCGTGGTCAGCCACGGTCCATTATTCGGCCCGGCAGCACCCTAAGTGCATTCGTAGCTGAGATAAAAAAAGAGATTCTGCAGACCCATCAGGGCATGCAGACCGACAGACCGCATGTACAGCGGCCGATTATGGTCGAACCTGAGGCGAAGGAGCCGCCGAAACCGGCGACGACAACCGATAGCAAGGCTGTTCACCGATCCACACCGGAACCGCAAGAGGATATACTTACCGATCTGCTGCCCGATTTCTCCAGCGGCGAGGACCTGAGAAGGGCGATCATTTGCTACGAAGTACTCGGCAAGTGCGTTGCGCTGCGTAGTTGCGAGGAGCAAATCATCCGTTAAGAACGAGAGTTGTCTATCGATAGCCCCTGAGACCGGACCACTTTTAACGTCCCATAAGATATGTTATGTTTCATTGGGCTTTTTCGGTTCAGGTCAGGCTAATTATGGTTTTGGGGCTTTGGGGGTTCAGAAAGCCGATTCGTAGGGTGTGTCGTCGATGCCTCCGTTATTCGCCATTTGTGCGAGGCTGTCCCAGGTTGCGGCTGCCCTATCCACTATACCGAGATTCTGAAGAACGATTGAGATATTGTCCGCTGCAGCCGGGTATGCGTAGTTTTCTTCCATGCGACGTTGAAGATTCATGAGGGTTGAGGCGAATTTGAGGCGATTGCAGTAGAGCAAGGCAGTCTTGTAGTGAAGACTGAGCGTGGCCTGGTCGAGGTTTTCCGGCGCCGCGAGGTGTGCGAGTGCTTGTTGGGCTTTATTCGTTTCAAAAAGACATACAGCGAGTTTTGTGCGTGCTCTTGCATAAAGGGGATTCATATTCAAAACATGTTCGAATGCGGAGATTGCCTCCGGGTATCGCGCAAGGCCCATTTGCAGCACGCCGAGGCGATAACAGGGATCGGGATTGCAGGGATGTTCTGCGATGAGTTTTTGGTGGGCGGCGATTACGTGATGTATGAGGTCCGCCTGTTCTACCGGCTCATCAAAGGGATTTTCGGGCGTTGTATGAGCTTTGAAGTGGAGTATTGCGAGTTCGGCGAATAGTATCGAACTGTTCGGCTGGATGGCGCCGGCGAGGGAGAGTGTCGTTAGTGCTTCGGTGTTGGCAGCGGCCAGTTTGTGGGCGGTTGCAAGGCCGATGTAGGCATCGACTATCGAATCGTTTATCTCGACAGCCCTGTTGAACAGGTGGGCGGCATGCTCATCGCGGCCTGTTTGCAGGTAGAGCGTGCCGAGTTTTATAGTGGCTTCGAGGAAATCGGGGCAGAGCCTTAGGACTTCTTCATATTGGGCGATGGCATCTGTCGTTTCCCCGAACATTGCCAGCAGGTCGGCCCTTTTTGCGAGCAGGTCCGCCCTGTGCGGCTGGGTTTGTGCCATATCTTCGAGCAATTCAAGGGCATCGTCGAACCGGCCATCGTGAACGAGCATGTCTATCTCCGGTTCATCGTTACTCTGGAAATTGTCGGGGTGTATGAGGATTGCGATGTTGAAGATGCCGGCGGCGTCGGCGAATCTGCCTGCGGCAATGTATAGCTGGCCCAGCGTGACCATTGCCTTTATGTCGTCGGGATACTCGGCCTTGAGCAATTCGTACTGTTGGATTGTCTTGCCGAGTCGGTTGTTCTTGAAATATATTGCAGCGAGGCGTTGGGCCGGTAACTGAAGGTAGTTTTTGAATTTAAGGCAATCCTGGTAAAACTCAACGGCCTGGGCCTCTTTGCCGAGCCTTTCATAGCAGTGTCCGAGGGCATAAAGCGCCATCGTGTTATTAGGCTGCCGCATGTACACGGAGTTTAGTTCATCGATAGCCTGTTGAATTTGATTGTCGCGAAGGCATATTGCGGCGGCGGCCATTCGACCCCTTATGCATGCAGGGTTTTCGAACAGATAGAGCCTGAGCTGCTCTCTTGCGGTATCGAGTTTCAAGGCCGCCATCAGATCGATTATTCCTTTTAGGTCGTCGTGTCCGGCGGTGTCACTAAGGTCCTTCGGCAGCCTTACGGCGTTTAGCCAGTGCCATATCAGATCGGCGACGTCGATTACAATCGCCCTGCCGAGAATTTCCAATAAACTGCTCATACACCCTCTTATGCACGGTTCTTTAGTCAATAGTTGTCGGCAGCTTCGGTGGCTGCGGGCTGTAATTCGCTCCGCTCGTGCCAATACGCAGAATATCGACAATCTATACGAACGTGTTAATCGCAATGGGACCAATTAGACCGCAGGGGCGTGTATTTTTCGGGGTGTGATGCGGGGTTGTGTAGGCTGTAGGGATTGTCGGGGTTTTAGAAGGCGGTTATCGGGTGTTGCCCCCCTGCCCCGGTGAGCCGGTGTTGTTATCTTTAGATTTTCCGGCTACGCGGCAGACTCAGGGGTCTTCAGACTGTAAAAGTTTATTCCTGCTTGTCCGATTTTGCCGCGTTGGCCTGCTTCTCTATTTCGCTGAGGTATGCGAGGGTTCTTTCGAGGCGGTCCGAGAGGTGTTTGAGCTTGAGCATTGTCTTAACACGGGTCAGCAATTCGAGTTTGTTGACGGGCTTGCTGAGAAAATCGTCTGTGCCGGAATCGATTCCTCTCTCGATGTCACCGAACTCGGTCAAAGCCGTTACCATTATTATTGGTATATCCGCGGTTGCGGGGTTATTCTTCAGTCTTCTGCAGACCTCGAATCCGCTCATTTTGGGCATCATTATATCGAGGAGTATGAGATCGGGCGGGTCCTCTGCGATGATTTCGAGGGCCTGGAGACCGTCCTGGGCGGGAACGGTTCGGCAATCGGTGTCTTCGAGATATGCCTGCAGGAGTTCGAGATTCTGCGGATTATCATCCACGACGAGAATGGCGGGCGTTTTTTCGGGCTCTTGCTGTGTCTTAGATTTGGTCATTAGTGTCACTCCGGTATTTTTAAGGCATCGATAACAGCAGTGCAAAAAGCGGGTAAATCGTCCGGCATTCGTGACGTTATCAAGTTGCCGTCAACGACGCATTCGGCATCGACATACTCGGCGCCGGCGTTTGTTATGTCGTCCTTGATCGCCATAAAACAGGTTGCCTTCTTTCCTTTGTAAGCGTTGGTGCTGCACAAGAGCCATCCGCCGTGACAGATGGCGGCTATTACTTTTCCCGCATCCACAAGATCTCTTGCGAACTTTATAACCTCTTGACTTCTTCGCATGAAGTCAGGGGCGAAACCTCCCGGCACGACCATACAGTCATAATCGGCGGCGTTTGCCCGACCCGCAGCGGTATCGGAGAGGCAGGGATAGCCTTCCTTCGAATGATATTGCTTATTTGCCTCGGCGGCAACGAAATTAACGTCGAAACCTGCTTCTTTGAGTCGATAATACGGATACCAGACTTCGAGGACCTGATACATTTCATCGACCATAACGGCTATTCTTGGTTTTGCCATTTTTTCTACTCCGTCGGATTTGCGGTATTGTCGGCCTGTTTTCCCGCTATCGAATAAGGCATTGTATGCGCGACACCGCTCTTAATGTTTACTTCCGGAGACAGTTTGTCCGGCGCCTGACGGTGATAACCGGCCTCTTTCATGCAGTCAGCGGCAAGCGATTCGATAAGTTTTCGAGGGTCGTTCTCTTGTTCGGTACGTCCGTGAGGAGCCTCTATCTCCTGTTTTGCGATGAATGCGTCGAGGTAGCATTGCTTCATATCCTTCTCGGCCTGCTCTACGTTTTTTTGCGGATTATACCATACGGAATTCTTGGGCTCGGCACAGCCCGCTATGAATATGACCAGAACGACAAAGATGGACCTGCGTGTCATTATCGGTTACTCCTTACTGCCAACAAACCTGCGGAAGTTCTCGATTCGGTGGAACGTCATGTAATTTGCGTCATGCGCCCTGTGGGCGCCGCCGAGGGCGTCGTCGAAGGCTGTGCGCGAGACTGCTATGATGTCTTCGCCGTCAAAGAGCCAGTCTATGTACTGGAAGGCATGGGTGGTGCTGTCGGGGTGGTGCATTATTACCGACCGGACTATCCAATTCGTCAAATCTGATGAGGTCACGAGGGTTAAGTTGTTGCGATAGGCAGGCGGGTCTTTCTGCTTATTGACGATTGACCAATAAAGCCCGGTCGTGGGATCGAAACGTATCGTGAACTTGTTTGTTCCGCCGTAGAAATGGATGAAATCCTTTTCCGGGTCGAAAGACGCAGTCTTGCCGTCCTGTGATATTCGGACGACGGCGGCGGTTTCTTCGTCCTGTCTCTGTACGCGGAGGATGTTTACGAGGCCGCCCTGTGGTGTTACAACGATATTGCCTTCGAGCCATGCCCTGCCTGGCCAAGCCTGATCAAAGCGAAGGCGGTTGGTTGCGGTCCAGCTCTCGGCGTTGAGTAGGTCTGCTTCCACCGGCGCCGAAATCACAAAGCTGCGAAAGTTTACTCCCCAGTCCCTTGGCGGGTTTCGGTCTTCCATAGCCCTGAATATTCTGCCTTTATGAACTACGAGGGGAACCGGGGCGCAGTGGTACTGCCCTTCCGCGAACAGCAGGCCGGTACGAGCGTCTTTCGGGTCGGTCCATGTTTGGCCATTGTCGTCCGAGCGGCGGATTACGGCTTTGCCGTATTCTGTGGTCGTGCCGATGATGTAGAGTGAACCGTTGTGGACAAAGAGAGAGGACCACCATTGGCCGGTCAACTCGGTTAGCTTTTTCCATGTGCGGCCTTTATCTTCCGAGCGGAAGACGGCTGAGCGATTATTTTTGCTCCCGGGGCCGAAGAAGTCGTGAGAGGCAACGTAACTGCCGTTCGGGAGGATCGCGATTGCGGGCGAACCGATATAACGGCGGGATTCAGCGGGGCTGTGGTCAATGACGACGCCGGGGACGTTGGCATCGGCCTTATAATCGGATTGGGCGTGTTCGGTCAGCCAGGCGAGGTTGAATGCGTAGTGCTGTTTGCTGGTTATCAGGTGGATCAGATTGTCGGGCGTTTGAGTGGCGGCGAGGTATCCGGCTGGTTCGGCATGGGTATCGTCTATATTGAAGCGTCCGGTGTTGCCTCCTCCGTCCACTTCTTTGCGTGGTCCTCCGGGCGTAATCAGTCGCTTGACAGGCCAGGTTTTTCCTTCGTCGAACGACAGCGCGGCAAACATTCCAAAAACATGCCGTTTATCGAATTGGGATATGGTCCAGCCCTTTCTCCTGTCGGTGAAGCTGACAAGCAAAATAGGGCCCTGGTTAAGGCGTCGAAGTATGAGTCTCTGGCCGGAGCTTATCGGGGGAAAGGGACTCGGCGAGTATTTCCAGGTTCTTCCCATGTCGTCGGAGATGCTCATCGGCATTTGGCCTTGGATATTGTCACCTCGTCCGAGGGCCATGAGGCTGCCGTCTCTGAGTTGGACGACTGCCGCATGTATTCCCGCTATCCATTCGCCTTTTTCGCCCTTTTTGAACTCCGGGGCCCGACGGGCTTGACCCGGGTCGTACCATGTTTTGCCGTTGTCTCGGCTGATGTGTACTGCGGTTCCTCCTGTTCCGCCCGGTACGGCGTCGCATGGCAAGATTATGAAGCCCTCATAAGACTGGAAGACGGATTGGACAGGCTGGTGACGGTATGTATGTTCCGGAGCGATTATTGCCGCGTGCGACCAGGTTGCACCACTATCGGTTGAAGTTCGCATTACCAGTGCCATCGAGCCCCAAGTTGCTCCTGCGGAGAGGCCGTTGATATGGTAAATTGTTTTGCGGCCGTCGTAGTATAGGGCCGGCGCGTGGTCGTTGCGGTCGGGAGCATCCCAGAAAATCGATGCCGGGTCCCAGGAATCGGAGCCGTATCGCAGCCTGCTGGCGAGTATTGCAAGCTCTCTGCCTGCTTCGGTGCAGCAGGAATACCATATAGCAAGCATGTCGCCGTTGGGGCAATCTATAAGGGCCGGGTCGTGATTGTGCCTGGAGTACATCGGGCCTTCGGAACGCTGTGGGAGCTTAACATATTGAATCGGGCCTCGGAAGTACGGTATTTTCGGGTCAGACCCGCCGGCGAGTTCTTTGGGGACCGCTTGCCTGATGTTGCGGCGGTTGAGCGGTTCCTGTGCTGGCGGCGACGGCTGTGTATCGGGATAATCGGCCTGAACGACGCGGAATCCGATGAACCATGACTTGTCTTGAGGGAGTGTTCCGGAACGATTGGCCGAGCGGAGGTACTCGACTCTCATTCCGTGTGCGCCGCCGCGAAGGACGCGGAAATCGCCGGTTGAAGGCCCTGCCGGGTTGGTCTGGTCGGAGGGACCGTATGGGCCGTACCAATCGGCGCACCATTCCTCGACGTTGCCGTGCATATCGTAAAGGCCCCATGGATTCGGCGGCGTCGCCGCTACTTTCAGCGAGACCGGAGTTGGGTCCCAGTTGATCTTCTGGTTCTTGTGGTATTCTTTGGGCAGTCGGTCGCCTGCACTGTATGGCGTTGTTGTGCCAGCTCGGCAGGCGTATTCCCACTCGGCCTCGGTAGGCAGGCGATAGGTCCTTCCTTCCTTCTCGGAGAACCAGTTGCAGAAAGCGACGGCGTCATGCCAGGTTACGAACACCACGGCTTCGTCGTCGTCTTTTGAGAAGCCGAATTTACCTCGCAGTTTCTTATGGTCGGGATCGAAGAGCTCATATTGGGCGTTGGTGACTTCGGTGGTCGAGATGAAGAAACCTCTTGAGATGGTGACATTATGGGCGGGCTTCTCATCCCAGTCACCGCCTTCGGCCTGACCCATGAGAAATGAGTTCGGGCCGAGTCGTGCGAGTTTCATTCCAATTGAGTTCTCTCCTGCGATTGTCGCAAAATCAGACGCCGGCGAGCCATTGAGCCGGCCTGCCGCTATCGCTATCAGTGCTAACAGGTAGAGTCTTCTCATTCGAATCGGGACCTAAAGAGCAGCCTGCCTGTTACGATTTTCGATGAACTGCCTGACTTCGGGACGTATGTAGATGCTTTCGATGTCCACTACCTTTGCGATGGCTTCTGCGCAGAGTGCTGCGACGTCGGATGATTGCGCCTGGGTGTCGAGGAAGAATATGGAGCGGCCCTTTACGGTGCACAGCCCCCCGCCGCTGCCGCCGAGTGCTTCGTTGCGTATTGCGACGCCGTTGGCATCCAATAACGTCAATAATTCTTCGAGAATCCTTTGCTCATTCATCTTTCGCACATCGTATTTCGGATGCCTTATGCCGCAGTCTTGCTGTCTCTGCCGCCTACGACATTGCTCAAGAAAAAGCGTATCAACAGTCGATATAAAGCATAAGACCACAGACTCAAGACTCAAAATCACGGATGATTGTATAGCAGGAGCGCAGAATTGGCAAGTTTTACTGAAAAACGGCTCAGTTTGTACAGGGATGTCGAGAAACGGCGTCAGGAGAATGCCGCTTTGGCAACGGAGATCAACGAACTGCAGCACCTTGCCAATATGGGTGCGGCCAGCTATATGATAGCTCACGAGATCAACAATCTTCTGGCTCCAATCGGGACTTATGCGGGTTTGGCGCTGGCGAATCCGGATGATGTTGAATTGGGCAAGAAGGCGCTCGGCAAGGCGGTTAAGAATTGCGAGCGTGCAGGTAAAATTGTGGAGAGTATGATGGCTCTGGCCAATGGTCAGAAGCAGGAAAAGGTGCGTTGCGGCTTGAGGGGCTTGCTCGACGATGTTTTCGGGTGCCTCGCCCGCGATTTTGAAAAAGACGGGATAAGGGTCAACGTTGCCGTTGCCGAGGATGTGGAAGTTTGGGCGGTTCCCGTGCAGTTGCAGCAGGTGTTGATGAACCTTCTGCTCAATGCCCGCGAAGCGATGCTGAGCCGGGGCGGAACCTTGTATATCGGGGCGAAGGAGAGAACCGATGCGGTTGAGATAACGGTTGCCGATACCGGAGCGGGAATCGAAGCTTCGAACCTGCAAGAGATATTCGAGCCGTTCTTCACGACGAAGAAAGACGGCAAGCTGCCGTCCGGACGTCTGGGCGCCGGGCTCGGGCTGGCGTTTTGCAGGAGGGTTATGCAGGCACACAACGGGACGATCTCTGTTGAGTCGAAGCCCGGTGAGGGAAGCACGTTCAAGATCGCCCTGCCCAGATCATAGTCAGGTATAGCCTTCAGGGCAGTAAATTCCCGCGAGTGGGATCATAAATTATTATTGTAAAGCCACTTGGCCGCGAACAAACGGGATTTTCAATCTTGAGCAGTATATAGTTGATCGTGCGACTGATTTATCAAAATCTCGGGCATATTATTTTGATGTGTGTGCTGATGGTATGCTCCGGATTTTTTTCGGGTTCTGAAACAGCTTTTTTCAATCTTTCCAACAGACAGACAAGACTGTTACGTGAATCGCGACACGCCCTGCAGAGGTTAGTTGCTGCGATTCTGGAAAAGCCCGGACATCTGCTGAACAGCCTTCTTTTCGGGAATATGGCGGTAAATGTTTTGTATTTCTCCGTTTCGAGCGTTGTGACGATGCGGATTAAGGAGGAGGCCGGACTGATTGCGGCGGGGGCAGCGGCGTTTTTGAGCTTCATTGTTCTGGTGCTTGCCGGGGAGATACTCCCGAAATCACTTGCTTATGCAGGCTCGCGCAATATGAGTATAATCGCAGTCGGGCCGGCATATATATGGCTGAAGGTTTTCGGCCCTCTACAATTCGTGTTCAAGGCGGCTATTCTGGAGCCGGCTCTTCGGGTTCTTCTCGGGCCTTCGAGGGCGCCTCGGTCGCTGACGGCCAAGGAATTTCGGTCTTTGATCGAGACCACCCGAAGGCAGGGGCTGATCACGTCCGACGAGAACAAGCTCCTGACCGAGGTCGTTGAGTTGGGGTTTCTGAAGGTTCGTCATGTAATGCGTCCACGCGTCGATATGGTTGCGTGCTCGGTGGAGGAATCCCGCGAACGAATCAAAGAAGTGCTTTTGGCCAACGGCCTGACGAAGATGCCCGTGTACTCTGAGAGCATCGATAATATTCTCGGGATGGTATATTTCCGGCGGCTTCTTGCCGAACCTGAGACCGAAATCAAGGAGTTGATCGAGGATGTGCATTTTGTGCCGGAGCAGAAGACGGTGGAATCACTGTTGGAATTTTTCCGGCGGAGTCAGAGCGATACTGCCGTAGTTGTGGATGAATACGGCGGGATTGCCGGTTTAGTCCGCCTGGAGGATATTGCCGAGGAGCTTTTCGGGCAGATAGAAGCCGATGACGAGGCCGAGTCGATTGAACAGGTCGGGCCTTTTGAATATCGGCTGGCGGGGAGCCTTGCGATTCACGACTGGGCCGAAGCATTCGGGATCGATGTAACCGAGACGCGTATATGCACAGTGGGCGGGCTGGTTACGGTGTTGTTGGGCAAGATGCCCAAGAACGGCGATGTCGCCAGACTGAAGAACCTCGATTTCACCGTTGAGAAGATCAAAAAGCATCGCATCGTGAGCCTCATATTGAAACTGGAGCGAATGGGCACAGGTGGACGGTAGCGTTTTACTAATTGGCGGTTTTTTATTTTTCACTATGCTTTCGGGTCTGTTCGCAGGCAGCGAAACCGGTATGTACCAGATGAGCCGCGTGCGGCTGCGCCTTGGTGTAGGCAAGAAGCGATTCCTGTATGTCGTTCTCGGAAAGGTCATGGGGGATAGTACGGGGCTTCTTCTTTCGATGCTGATAGGGACTAATCTTGCGCATTATCTGGCGACGAGCACAATTACCTACATATTCTTTACACAAGTCGGGCCTGATTCGGCCGAGGCGATGGCAACGGCTGTGGCGGTTCCGGTGCTGTTTGTTTTCTCGGAGTTGATTCCCAAGAATATCTTTTTCTATCGTGCTGATGTTCTCATGCCGTATTCGGCGCCGGTTTTGCTCGTTTTTCACAAGGCTTTTACCTGGTGCGGCGCCGTGCCTGTTCTTCGATTTATTTCGAGTGTGTTTTCGCACATTGTCGGCCTGAAGTCATCGTCTCAATCAGTGATAACCTCGTCCCAGCGGCACAGGGTGCGTGCTATTCTCCAGGACACACACGAGGAAGGCGTATTGAGTTCGGTGCAGAAAGAGATTATCGACAGGATTGTCGGGATTCCGAGTCTTCGGATACGGTCGGTTATGATTCCGATGCATCTGGTGCAGGCGGTTAATCTGAATTCGGATCGTCAGGCGCTGCTGGAGGTTTTGAAGAAGTGTGCTTTTACCCGGCTGTGTGTGTATGACGGCCATGCTGAGGATGTAGTTGGATTCATTAATATTTACGAGGTACTCAGCCTGCCGGAGGATTTCGAGGACCTGCGAAAGTATATCAAGCCGATCCGGCAACTCCCCGGTGATATGGCGGTGACCGATGCGATAGCCGCCATGCAAACGAAAGGACACAAGATTGTATTGGTGACACGTTCCGGGCGAGGAGCGGCAGGTCGCCCCATCGGGATCGTGACGATGAAAGACCTTGCAGAAGAGTTGCTGGGTGAATTAGTCGAGTGGTAACAGGGAAAGTGCTGAGTTTTCCGGGCAAGTGTCATATGCCGACTGCCAAGAATAGATTAGCGGGTTTTACTGCTGTCGTTTGGGTCGTGGCGGTGATTTTTCTGTCTCTGGCGATTCTGGCCGGCAGCATGAGCAAGCCGGTCGGGCGTGACGAACAGATGTACTGCACCGCCGGCGTGCTGATGAGCCATGGCGAGATGATCTACCGGGATTTTTCCTATGCGGCACAACTGCCCTACCACCCGCTTCTATATTCAGCGGTGTACCGTATGACTGGGACAAGCTGCTATCTGCTGGCTGGCAGGATGGTGTCGGTAGTCTGTGATATTCTCGTTGTCCTGTGTATTCTTGGGATATATCGGCGTATTTTCGGCGAGTTCAGGATATCGGGAATGCTGCTGGGCCTGGCGGGGGCAGTGCTGTACGTATTCAATCCGCTGGTTGACTACGCGAATGGATATGCGTGGAACCACGATGTTGTTATCTTGTGCGTGGCGGCATCGTTCCGGTTGTATTTGTCAATAGATTTCAAGGGACGATTGCCGTGGCAGCGAATCGGCGCTATCGGGGTGCTGCTTACATTTGCGAGCTGCATGCGGATTACAACGGGGCTGGCGGCGTTAGTTTTCGTTGCAATGCTGCTGAGCCAGCCTGCTGTATCAATTCGAGAAAGATACAAGCGGGCGGCGCCTTTGGTGTGTGCGGCTGGGCTCGTGCTGATTTGGCCTGTGTGGGTGATTGTCCAGGCTCCGCGGGCATTCTATCTGAATATTGTCAAGATCCCTATGCTGTACGGCGAGTGGCTTGCGAAGCTCGGCATGGTGTTTAACAAGTTCGAGTTGACATTTGCCTGTCTGACAAGGCCGGGCTACTTAGCATTGATTGGAATCGCAATCTATCTTGGTGTCTCGATGCTATTACTGCGTAAGAGGCTGGTAATATCGCGGGGTAGAAATTTGCTGCTGGCGGCCCTGCTGGCAATGGTGTTTTTTATGATTGCGTGGATTCCTCCAACCATGTGGCGGCAGTATCTTGCGATGCCGGTACCTTTTCTGGTAATCGGTCTCGCATATCCGCTATTTTATCTGCGGAAGCTTGGCGAGGGTACATCGGTCGGCAGGCATTACACGGCGGCGTGTGCTGTGACTGCAATCGGCGTGTTCACGGCGTTGTTAGCTAATCCTGTCGTATTCAAGCGGGTCCCTCTGGCAACTGCTCCGGAGCTTTGGACGCCGATTGCAGAACATGAGGTTTCGCAGAAACTGAGCGAGAAGGTCAAAGAACCGAAAAAAGTGCTGACGTTGGCCCCCCTGCGTGCCCTGGAGGGTGGTTGCGAAATATACAGGGAACTATCAGCCGGGGCGATTATATACAGAATCGGAGACTGGCTTACCGCAGAAGAACGAGCCGTTACTCACACCGTCGGCGCGGATGGTTTGAAGCGAATGCTGGAGGCTTCGCCAGCATCTGCGGTGCTTTTAGGGATGGAGACGCGACATATGGCTTTTCTGGAAAAGCCGTTGAGAGAAACAGTACCCGTCGATTGGCGGATGGATACGCTATCAGACGGAACCGTATTGTATTCACGGCCCTGAACAGAGCTATAGTGAATATTCCGCCCCGCACTTTTTTTCAGCGTTTGCTAATTCCGCTCCGGATACCAGGTTGCGGGCGCCTTCCGAGGCAAATCGGATTCGACATCGTCTATTATGGCCTTTGCGATATCGTTGATCGCCAGCCGAGTCAGGCCGTTGGCGTCGTTGGCAAGTATCGAGAAGATGAAATCGCCCTTCTTTGTCGTACATATGCCGGACAGCGCCCTGACGCCGTCTATATACCCCGTTTTGCCGAGTATTCTGCCCTTGTATTCCGAGCGATAGAAATGGTCTGCGATGGTGCCGTCCACCCCCCCTACCGCAAGAGACTCCCTGTACATATTCCATTTTTCAGATCTGTAAAGGTTTATCAGCACTTTAGTTATCGCCGAAGCGGTCAGTTCGTTGACTCGGCTGAGTCCGCTGCCGTCGTCGATGAAGAATTGGCTTTTATCTACCCCTATATCCGATAAATATTTACCGACAAGCTCCTGTCCGGTTTTCCAGCCGCCGTTTTTCTTGTCTTGGGTGCTGTGCGCGGCGATTGTCTTCATCAGGGCCTCCGCAACGAGTCCAAGGCTTCGTTTATTGGAGCGTTCCAGACAATCGGAAATAGGTGTGGTATATTCGGCAAGCAATTTGAAATCGCAGTCTTCCGCAATGTTTTTTTCAACGACCCGGCCTTGCGGTTTTATGCCGGCACGTGCGAGGTTTTCGGCAAGCATGAATCCGAAGAAGGCTGCGGGCCTTTCGATTGCCAGATCGGAAATAGTGGCCTGGGTTTGGCATTTGCCTTTCAGAGTGATCTTGTTGGGATGGCGGTTGCGGTAGGCCCCGATTGCACTGCCGCCTTTTGAGACGGGCGTGATATTATTGATTATGTTCAGAAAAGCGGTTTGCGGCTCGACGAGGATGGTGATTCGCCCCGCCGCGTTGCTTGCGATTATGTTGACGCAATTATCGTTGTAGTTTAGCCCACTGACCTCGGCGGCATACCAGCGGTTCAGTTGGTCGACAGGCCAGTTCGGATGGACTCTCTGATCGTCAAAGACACTGGTATCCACGACAATATCCCTGACAAGGGAGATTCCCTTTCGTTTGAGCACCCTGACGATATCCTCGAATATCCAACCGGTTTTGCGGTTGTATTTTGCGTCTATGATCGGATCACCAAGCAACGGGTCGCCGGATCCAATCACTACGAGCGTATCGCCGCAAAGGCCTACCCTGGTCTTATATTCGAAGTCGGAGCCGAGGTAGTGCAGCGCGGCAGCGGTTGTGACGAGCTTCATATTCGAAGCCGGTATCATTAGTTCTCCCGCCCGGTTCTGGTACACGGTCCCGGCCGTGGCCGCCTTTATGACATGGATGGAGAAATGGACCTTGAGATTGGCCGGACGGGCGAGGATGGCGTCTATTCGCTTTGCGAGGTCGGCCTGTGCGCCAACGGCAAAGAAAATACTCAAAAGTACGGCAATAAACAATTGTTCTGTTTGATTCTTCATAGCACAGCAATAGTTGACAATAAACCAAGATTAACATCTTCTTATCTCACTACGTTTGGCGTCAGCATACCATACACGGCGGCGTTTGTTAAGAGAATTTGAAATGAGTGACTTGTTCAACCCATCGAATAGTCACCGTTAAGCCCGGAGCATATCTACTTCAATGGGGCGCCATCAGAGTCGGATTCTTTGCATGACATAAGCTGCGGCGTAGAAGGCCAGGCCGATGGGGTAGCAATAGTAGCGCAGGGCATAATCGAGATGAAAGGTTTTCGTTATGATCGCCGGGTAGAAGAGGATCAGCGAGGCGATCAGAAAGAGGGGGATTTCATACCATTTGTTCTTCATGATGAACCATCCCTGAACAGCGTTAGTGAAGGCGAAGGCCCCGATCACAGCCATTGTGAAGATGAGCATCGCCTGGGACCAACTGTTGATTTGATGGAATTCGAGGTCGGGGCCGATTCGGAGCAGAACAAGCTCGGCATTGAAGATGAACATGAAAGGAATGACTGCTGTGCGCAGGTCGTAAATGAAGCCCTGGATTCCGGTCTGGATGGGGTCTGACTTAGCTATTGCCGCTGCGGTGTAAGCTGCCAGGCCCACAGGCGGGGTATCATCGGCGAGGATGCCGAAATAAAAACAAAACAGATGGGCGGCTATGGCAGGAATCAGGACGGCGCCTGTCGAGCTTAAAGTGGCGATTAGCGGCACGGTTATCGAGGCCATGACTATGTACGTCGCGGTGGTTGGCAGTCCCATTCCGAGTATCAGACTGGCAACGGCGGTTATCAGCAGCAGCGGAATGACTGAACCGAACGAAAGGCCTGCGACGATATCCACGAGCATACTGCTGATACCCATGAAGACGACCCCGACAATGATCCCCGCGGTAGCGGTTGCCAGCGCCACCGAGAGCATATTCTTGGAGCCTGCTATCAGGCCGCGGGTAATTGTGGCGATCGTTGTGATAAGGCCATTGCCAATGGAGTCTTTGCCTCTTGCCGCCTGAATTATACAGCGCGTCAACTCGACGATTACCAGCACGACTATAGCGTTGAAGGCGGCAAGATTCGGGGAGTGGCGTGCTATTATCAGTTCGTAAATCAGGACCAGCAACGGAAGGAGGTAATGGAATCCGTTCTTCAATATGGGCAGGACTTCAGGGATATCCGCTTTAGGCAATGCCTTCATCCCAAGTTTGGATGCTTCTATATGAGCGATGTAGAAAAGTGCGAAATAAGACACCAAAGCAGGAATTGCGGCGGCCTTGATGACGTCACGGTAGTCCATGCCGAGGTACTCTGCGATGATGAACGCCGCTGCGCCCATTATCGGGGGCATGAGCTGGCCGTTGGTGCTTGCTGCGACCTCTGTAGCGGCGGCGATCTTCGCAGGGTAGCCGACCTTTTTCATAAGGGGAATAGTAAAGGTTCCTGTCGTAACGACGTTGGCAATGCTCGAACCCGACACAAGACCGGTAAGGCCGCTGGAGACCACGGCCGCCTTTGCGGCGCCGCCTTTGAATCGTCCGAGCAGCGAGATTGCAAGATTGTTGAAGAATCGTCCGGCTCCCGCCTTCTCGAGCATTGAGCCGAACAGCACAAACAAGAAGACGGTATTGGCCGAGACGCGAAGAGGGATGCCGAAGATTCCTTCGGTGGACAGGACAATCTGGCTGAGGTATCTTCGCAGTGATACCCCTCGAAATGCGACAGCCAGCGGCAGATGTGAGCCGAAAAAAGCGTAGAGCGTGAAGACGATAGCGATAATCGGCAACGCCGGGCCGATAGCGCGGCGAGAGGCCTCAAGTAAAAGCAGTATAAGTATTACACCGATTACGATATCGCGCGGCAGAGGATTGGCGGCCCGCATCAGAATGCCGGTCCAATCGATGACAAAATACGAAACGCAAAGGCATGCAACCACGGCGAAAACACAGTTTGAAGGGAGGATGCCGGTTTCAGGGCTGCCTTGCCTGTATTTGCGGCCTCCCGCGGGGATCGTGAGGAAGACGAGGGTCATGGCGAAGGCCAGATGAACAGCTCGTATTGTAGTGCTGTCGAGGATAATAAAGCGGGGCAATGAGAGTTGAAAGAGCGCCCAACCTATCGCAACAACGGCTACTGTGGGTCTGTGGGATTTGTGGTCGCCGGTAGATGACATTCAATCAACTATGAGCTTAGGGTCAATGTATTTGTCGAGGCCCGCTTCGATGTAGTATTTCATTGCGCCTTTGTGAATCGGGGCCGAGAGCCCCTTGAGCATATCGGCCTTCGTCAGGAGCTTATAGGCCTCGTGGAGGGATTTGAAGTCTTCGAAGTTCTCAAACACCTCCCTGGTGAGGGCGTAAACAACATCTTCCGACACCCTGCTTGAAGTAACAAACGTTGCCTTGACACCGATACTGCGGACGTCATCGGGGTTCAGGGCGTAACGATAGAAGGCGTGCGGTATGGTGGATTCTGCATAGTAGGAGCGGCTTTCGAGAAGTTTATCGACCCCCCTGCCGATTATCGGGACGATGCGGACTTTGATTCTGCCTGAGGCTGCTTCCTTGATATTACTGTTGGGATGGCCTACTGTGTAGAAGAATGCATCGAGTCTTCCATCCTGCAGCAAGCTCGGCGCTTCGATTGCCTTGACGTATTCGGCTGAGAGGTCGTCTTCGGTTAGCCCGGCGGCGGTTAGAATGTCTCTTGAATTCTGCAGTTGCCCCGACCCCGGATTTCCGAGGTTCACTCTCTTGCCCTTCAAATCTTCGATTCCGGTGACGCCGCTGTTCTGTGAAGCAACGAGAGTTATCGACTCGGGGTGGATGGAGAACACCGAGCGAAGCTCGGTTTGCGGCCCCGGTTTTTTCCACTCGGCCAAGCCGTTGTATGCCTGGAACTGCCTGTCGGACTGGACGATGCCGAAGACGATATCGCCGTTGAGTACGGCATTGACATTAAATACCGAGCCGCTTGTCGATTCCACGGTCGCCTTCACAGCGTACCTGTCGAATTTTCTGTTGATCATTCGACTGATCGCAACGCCGGTGGGATAGTAGATGCCTGTGGCGCCACCGGTGCCTATCGTGACGAACGCAGCCTTGTCGTCCCTGCATCCCGGCAAAAGGATACACACAGCGAGAAGTGTGACAGAGTAGAGTTGTCTCTGGTTCATTCAGCTTCCATGCGGACCGGCGCATCCATACTATAGCGAGTCGTTTGCAGACCCCATGGCAACAAAAAAAACAGCGTGCAACCTTTTCCGGTATTACTTCAAAGCCGCCTTTATTTCTGCTATCGTTACTCCGAGCAGCGCCTTTGCTATCGGATCAAGGACCTTGTCGTTGCCTTGCAGATGGAAAGTCTGATGAATATGGGTGAGCGATTCGCCGGGCTTCAGCGCCGCCGCAGGAGAAGATGTCTCCAGTTCGTAGAAAGGTCCGAGCGGCTTTGCGCCGGGCTCCGAGGGGCCGTCGTTGTATGAATTGACGGCATCGCCGGCGTAAGGCTTATCCTGGATTTCCCACATCGAATTAACATATTCCCTGGTTCGGACTTCTTTCGGCCTGTTGTACCGGACGATAGTCAGCACCTTGCTGACGGCATCATAACTGCCGCAGACCGCCTTGGCACGAACCGGCGTAAGGCCTATCTTGCTGCGATATTGGCCGTCGCCGCTGAAGAATATCGCCTTATCCTTGAGCACCAGTCTTTCGGCCGGGACTTTACCGAAATACTCATCGTTCACAATCGGTCCAAACAGCGGCACAGGGCCGTCGTTGTAAGGCACCACGATCGTCGTTTCAGGCGACGGATTGAACATCCCGAGAATCCAGATAGAGAGCAGACCCGTATCCTTCTCCCAGGCCTGCTGACCCGTATTGGTGATTTTGTTATTGGATTCAAAGGCCACCAGCTTGACCTTCTTGTCGGGCGTAATGCCCAGTTCCTTAACGGCCTGGTCCTTTTCGAGGACTTTTACCACACGATCCACACGCAGGTCGAAGACCGTTTCGGAATAATTCTCCAACTGCATATCCTTCTTGAATACAGCGGTGTTCTTGGCAGTCGATACGAGTTCGAAAGGTTCGGTATCGATGGGGGCCGGCGTGAACCAGTGTTCGAGGTCAAACGGGTCATCCTTTTTGAAGAAAATCGAGAATTGCCCGCCCTCGGGGCCGAGCCAGAACCGGTCTTCGCCGCCGAAGACATTTATGTGCTCCTGGACTTGCCCGGAGGCGATCAGCTCGCGGTTAATCCAGCCGAAGCTCTGACCGGCAGGACCGGCGGCAGTGCTCGTCATGATGCGCCCCTGCATGTCGGTTATGAGGGCAAGTTGGCTGTCACCGGTGGAATCCGAGAGAAGAACCACCTCGGCATGCTCCTTCAGAAACGCCAGGTCATCGGCAAATGTTATTGTAGGCACGATCGATTCCTCCTTGCAGCCCGCCGTAACAGCGACGCATACGACAACAACAAGCAATATCACACGTCTCATGTTCGTCTCCTTCAATGGTCGAGAAAAGCCAGTTTCCAATTACAGGAACCGGATTATATACAGCTTTCGAGCGTTATGGTAGGATAATTCCACGAAAATCACATGGTCGGTTCAGATGTTTCCGGAGAAGATGTCGTGAAGAATTTGTCGATTTGGGGACTTATGGCAGTTGCGGCGTGGCTTTGCTGCTGCAAAAGTACGGCTGTGCCGGCGCCGTCTTCGGAGGCGAGCGGGATGGGTGATTTGGAGCGCAGATTCGCTAATCCGCCGTTGGAATATGCGACCAGGCCCTTATGGTTCTGGAACGGCAAACTTGATACCGCACAGACGGACGCCATAATGGCGGGGTGCAAACGCAGCGGTTATTATGGCTTCGGTATTCTCCCGGCACAGCATATGTCTCCCGGTTTCATGACAGCCGAGTTTCTCAACCATTACAAACACGCCGTTGACAAGGCGTCTGAGCTTGGGCTGAAGATGTGCCTTTATGATGAGTACTGGTTTCCGAGCGGCTCGGCGGGGGGCCAGTTGGCGGAGGTCTATCCCGACGCATTGAGCAAGCGGCTGGATATGGATGCCGTCGATATTGACGGTCCGGGTAAGATTGCCAGGTCCATACCGGCCGGCGAACTGATGGCAGCGGTGGGGATGCGGCTGGACAGCATGGAGAGGATAGATCTGACAGCACAGGTCAAGAACGGCAAGCTCCTGTGGGATGTTCCGCAGGGAAAGTGGAAGGTAATGATATTTACCTGCGTTGTCGATGGGGCCAGGGGCCTGGTTGACTACCTCGATCCAAAGGCCGTTGAGAAATTTATAATGCTGACGTACCAGAAGTACCACGAGACTTTCGGTGAGCATTTCGGGCGGACTATCGACAGTGCATTCTTCGATGAGCCGACATTTCACTGGGTCCAGGGCGGCAGGGCCTGGACGCCGGCTTTCAACGGCAGGTTCCGGCGAAAATACGGCTACAGTCCCGCGGAATACTATCCAGCGCTATGGTACGACATCGGCGACGACACGGCGGCGGCGAGAAACGCCCTATTAGGTTTCAGGGCGGAATTGTATGCCGAGGGATTCCCGAAGGTCCTAAACGACTGGTGCCGCGAGCACAAGATAGAGTTGACCGGGCACCAGGACCAGGAGGAAATCGTTAACCCCGTGGGGCTTTGCGGCGATTTGATCAAATGCTTCAAATATCAGGACATCCCGGCGATAGACCAGGTTTTTCAATATGGTCGGGGATCAAGGGCTTACAAGGTGGTCAGTTCGGCGGCTTACAACTACGATAAGCGGCTTGTAGTGACAGAGTGTTACGGGGGGATTTCGAAGATGCCGACTGAGAACCTGTACAAGGAAGCGATGGATCAGTTTGCCAAGGGGATCAACTTCATGGTGCCGCACGCGGTCTGGTATGACACGGAGAAGGTCATTTTTGAGCCGGAATTGTCGTATCGCAGCGATGTTTATGGGCGTGAGCTGCCGCGCTACAATCAATATGTGGCGAGGCTCCAGATGATACTCCAACACGGCAGACATGTCGCGGATATCGCGGTGCTCTACCCGATAGCAGCCCTGCAGGCAGGCTATTACTTCGGGGTGGGCAAGCCTTACGAAGGCGGGGTCATACCTCCGGAGGCCGACTACATGGATATCGGCGAGATGCTCGCCTTGAGTATCAGGCGTGATTTTACTTTCCTGCACCCGGAAGTGCTGGATGAGCGTTGCAGTGTTGAGGGCGCGGAAATCCGACTGAACAATACGAATAATCACGAATGCTATAAGGTTTTGATCATTCCCGGCGGCAGTACGATAAGCCTGAGTAATCTTCAGCGTATCAGGGAGTTCTACGAAATCGGCGGCAAGGTTATTGCGACGACAAAACTGCCCTGCTGTTCGGCAGAGTTCGGCAAGAACGCCGAGGTCAAGGCCATAGTGGCCGAGATGTTCGAAGGCGAATCGGCCGGCGATAAGCCCCCCTACCGCCGCGGTGTTAACCCCAAGGGCGGCAGAGCCTACTTTGCCCCGAAGTGCGATGCTGCGACTCTCAAGGTGATGCTGGACGATGCAATGGGAGTTTATGACGTCGAATTCGAGAGCGAGCCGGAGGCGCCGGGGGGAAATCTGTCGTACATTCATAAAGTGCTCGACGGACGCCACTTCTACTTCCTGGCGAACTCGTCGGATACGCCGGTTGACAGTTGGATTCGGCTGAGGGGACGAATGGGACTTCAGTTGTGGGATCCGCATACGGGCGAGATTCGCGGGGTCGAGACCGAATATTTGAGCGATTCAGGGTCTGATGTGACGCGAGTGCGCCTCTTGTTGCCGCCAATACGGTCGATATTCCTTGTATCGGCGAGATAACTGCACGGGCGAGCGAGAATGTATCGATTATTCTACTGTCGTGAGCCGATTGGCGATTGACCGAACTGTTGTTAGCTGGTAAATTACGGCGTTTTTGTTTCCGAGACGGCTTTGAACTCTCGTGAGGAATGTCCATATGTGTGAGAAAACGGTAAGAATCGGGCTTGTTGGTCTTGGCACCGTCGGCAGCGGCGTGGCGAAGCTGATACTGGAGGACGGCGACCGAATCGCAGCGAAGACAGGCATTCGCCTGGAACTTGCGTGCGTAGTGGATGTCGATACGGAATCCAAGCGTCCCGTGAACCTGCCGGAAGGTGTCCTGACAAAGGACATCGACAGACTGCTTGGCGACCAGAGCATCAGTATCTGCGTCGAGGCCGTGGGTGGGACGGATTTTGCCAGGGATTTGCAGTTGAAAATGCTCGCTGCAGGCAAGGATATCGTGACGGCGAACAAGGCATTGGTTGCCGAGTACGGCAACGAGCTCTACAGAGCCGCACGCGAGAATGAACGCTGCATAGCATTCGAGGCGAGCTGTGCCGGCGGAATACCTATCGTCTCGGCAATTCGAAGCAGCCTCACCGCAAACCGCATCACGGGACTGTATGGCATCGTCAACGGGACATGCAACTACATTTTGTCGAATATGACGGCGAGGAACGAGGATTTTGCGGTTGCTCTGGCCGAGGCACAGGAGAAGGGCTATGCCGAGGCCGACCCGACGCTCGATATCAACGGCTCGGACAGCGCCCATAAGCTTGCAATTCTCGCGTCGATTGCGCTGGGATATGAGATTTCGCTCGATGATATTTATGTCGAAGGCATCGAGTCGATCTCAAAAGACGATATTCGTTACGGCGGCGAAATGGGTTATTGCCTTAAACTGCTGGCTATAGGACAGGTGCTCGATGAAAACAGGGTCTCATTGCGGGTGCACCCATCGTTTATCGCGAAAGACAGCGCGCTCGCTCGTGTTGACGGGCCGTTTAATGCGATAAGCCTGTTCGGCAGCGCAGTGGGACAAATCCTCTTCTACGGACGTGGAGCCGGTATGATGCCGACCGCCAGTGCCGTCGTCTCCGATATCATAGACGTTGCGCTCGGCAATTCAGGGACGTCATTCAAGCATCTCAAGCTCAAACCAAGAAGTGAGGTTAAGCCTTTAATAGCGGGGATTGACGATATTGAGAGCCGGTTCTACATTCGTGTTATGGCTAAGGATGAGCCCGGAGTCGTAGCAAGCTACGGCAGGATACTCGGCGAGCATGGGATCAGTATTTCCGGAGCGCTGCAGCACGAAGGACGAGGGCCCGACGGCACCGTCCCGGTTGTGATCACAACTCATATAACGCAGCAGAGAAATATGACGGCTGCATTGAACGATCTCGAAAAGGAAGCCATATTCAGCGGTGCGCCTGTTTGTATCAGGATTGTTAATATTCCGGAAGACAAGGATTAGAGCGAGTCGCTTCGTTACCGGAGTAATTGGGCGCTCGCCAAGTGGGTTAAAGATCGATGATGAAGTACGCAATAATAGTACCCGACGGCGCTGCCGATGTGCCTCTCGATGAATTCAAGGGGCAAACGGCCCTTGAGGCCGCCGAGACGCCGAACATGGATAGAATCAGTTCCGAGGGCAGACAGGGACTGGCTCGAACGGTTCCCGAAGGCATGGAGCCGGGCAGCGATGTGGCGCAGATGAGCCTGCTCGGATACGACCCCCGGCGCTACTATTCGGGGCGGGCGCCGATTGAGGCCGTGGCGAGGAACATCAAGCTGTCGCTCGATGACTGGGTATTCAGGTGCAACCTGATTACGATTGCCGACGGCAAGATGGAGGACCACAGCGCCGGGCATATCTCGACCGAGGAGGCCGGCACGCTCATAAAGGAACTCGACGAGGAGCTTGGCAGCGACCAGATGCGTTTCTACACCGGCGTCAGCTACAGGCATTTGCTTGTCTTTAAGGGGCGTGATTTTGATGTACAGACTAATCCGCCTCACGATCATATCGGCACAGCCGTCGAGAAGCTCCTGCCCCGAGGGAAAGGGGCCGATGTTCTTATCGATCTGATGGCCCGGTCGCAACAGCTCTTTGCAGACCACGATATTAATAAGGTCAGAAGCGACTTAGGTGAAAACCAGGTAAGCTCGATATGGCTTTGGGGCCAGGGTAAGCGGGCGCAAATGGAACGGTTCGAGAAGCGATTTGGCTTAAAAGGGGCTGCCATAACGGCTGTGGATTTAGTCAAGGGGCTCGCGAAGCTGATCGGCTTCGACCTGATCAGCGTTCCCGGAGCGACCGGCTTTACCGATACGAACTACCGGGGCAAAGGCAGTGCGGCGGTCGAAGCTCTGCAGAAATACGATATCGTATTCGTTCATATCGAAGCCCCGGACGAAGCGTCGCACGGCGGCAACGCCCAGGCAAAAAAAGAGGCGATAGAGCAGGTCGATAAGCATATTGTCGGGCCTGTACTCGAAGCCCTCGAGGGGCGGGACAAATGGCGGATACTGGTCATGCCGGACCACCCTACCCCGGTGGCAACGGGGGCCCATTCCGGGGAACCGGTGCCGTTTGCGATGGCGGGAACCGACGTAAAGGGAATCCTCAATACTACGTTCAGCGAGGCCAACGCGGCTAAGTCCGGCTTCAGAATAGAAAACGGGTTCGAGTTGATGGAGTACTTTCTGAGAAGTTAGGGCTTGACCGGACATCGCGGATTTGATAAACTAATTGTTTTTAGTTTTATCGACAAGGACAACCAGTATGGCAATAATAGTCCAGAAATTCGGAGGCACGAGTGTCGCTGATGCAGCGAAGATTCGCAGGGCTGCCGACCGAGCCATCGCCGCGTACGAGGAGGGTTACGGCGTGGTCGTGGTGGCTTCGGCACGCGGCAAGCAGACCGACCAGCTTATTGCCGACGCCCTCGAACTGAACCCGAATCCGCCTAAACGTGAGATGGACCAGTTAATCAGCACCGGCGAACAGCAAACGGTCAGTCTGATAGCTATGGCCCTCGAAGCAAAAGGATACAAGGCTATCAGCCTGACGGGCGCCCAGATCCGCATGATGACCGACGGAGTATTCTCGAAGGCATTGATATTGAGTATGGATGCCGAGCGCATCCACAAGCATTTGAACAAGGGCAGAATCGTTATTGTGGCCGGCTTTCAGGGGATAGACGAGGATGACAATGTGACGACACTGGGCAGGGGCGGCTCGGACACGACGGCGGTGGCCCTGGCTGCGGCGACCGGCGCCGAGAAGTGCGAGATATACACCGATGTCGATGGTATTTACACGACTGACCCGCGCATATTCAAGGAAGCGGTGAAGCTGGACCGGATAAGCTATGAAGAAATGCTTGAGATGGCCAGCCTGGGCGCCGGCGTTATGCATATTCGGGCGGTCGGTTTTGGAATGCGGTATAACGTCAATATTCACGTGCGAAACAGCGGGAATGACAACGAGGGGACACTAATTACAGCAGAGGAGTCAGATATGGAAGGCGTTTCGGTCTCCGGCGCAACGATTCAAAGAGACATGGCGAAGATAAGCCTGATTGGGGTCGATAACGTTCCGGGCAATGCGGCGAAGGTTTTCGCTCATCTTGCGAAGGCTAAAGTAGTCGTCAACGACATCATTCAGACTGAGATCAGTAAAGAGAAGGCGAACCTGTCGTTCATGATTCTGATCTCTGACCTGGATGCGGCAAAGGTCGCCGTCGAAGAGATTAAGAGCGAGGTCAATTTCGATGAGGTCTTCATTCGGGAAGATATCGCCGAGGTTTCGGTTATTGGCGTCGGAATGCGAAGTCATTACGGTGTCGCCGAAAAGATGTTCGGGGCTCTGGCCAATGCAAAGGTGAATATTGACTCTATTACTACCAGCGAGATACGAATCAGTTGCGCAGTGGACGAAGACCAGGCGGAGAAAGCACTCAAAGCTGTCTGCCTGGCGTTTGACCTGGATAAACAGCCCCATGACCGGGGCAGATGCTAAGACAGAATGCCATTGGGCCAAACCCGTAAAGAGCATTATGCGATGAGCCGGCGTCGGCGAGCGGCTATAATTGCCGTTTGCGTTGGTCTGGGAATCGTACTCGTCTGGCTCGATCGTGAATGCCTGTACCGGCGGCGGAAGCATCCGGGTGGTTCCGAAGAACAGTCGCGAACCCTTGACTTGCGAAAATACCACGGAAGGGCCTTCACTGTCGTCAATGTAGTTGACGGCGACACCCTTGATATTGATATCCCCGACGGCGAATACGAGCATACGCGTGTAAGGCTTTGGGGCTTGGATACACCCGAAACGAAAAGCCCCAAGACAGGCAGGATGTATTTCGGCGAAGAGGCTGCCGAGTTTGCCAGACAAAGTGCTCTGAATAAAAACGTGTGGGTTTATCTGGACGAGGACAATCGCACGCGGGGTTATTACGGAAGGCTACTCGCTTACATCCAACTGCCGGACAAGAGATTCCTGAACGAATTGCTCTTGGCCGAGGGGTATGCTTACGCCGACCTGCGATTTCGCCACGGCCATTACAACAGATACAAACAGTTGGAGTCGGCCGCGCGGGGGCAGAAGAAGGGATTGTGGGAGAAAGTAACGCGGGAGCAACTGCCCGAATGGCTGCAAAAAGAAAGACCGGAATTGCTGCTTGACAACTAAGATCAGATAGTATTCTCCTGTCATGATAAGCACGGGAAACCCGACTATTATTGGAATTCAGGAAGATGCCAAAGACTAAAATCATTGCAACGTTAGGTCCGGCCAGCGGAGATTACAGCGTACTGCGAAAAATGCTCACAGCGGGCCTGGATGTCGTTCGGCTGAATTTCTCGCACGGCAGCTACGACAAGCACCTGGCATTATTGAAGCTTGTCAGGCTTCTTAACGAAAAATATCGGCGGCGGATTCGCATAATGCAGGACCTCGAGGGTTTTCGAATCCGAATAGGACGCTTCGCCGGGAGCAACACCAGGCTGCTTAAGAACAGGACGATTGTATGGCTCACCAACGATCCTCACAGCGAGGGGCCCAGGACAATACCGTTTGACTATGAAGGTGATTTGAATCGGATTCAGCCGAGACAGCTTATATACATCGACGACGGCAACATCATTCTGCGCGTAAAGGGCAGCAGTGACAACAGTATTAAGGCTGAAGTCGTCGAAGGCGGGCTTCTAAAGGAAAGAAAAGGCGTGAATATGCCGGGGGCGGCACTGGAATTCGATAGAATAACGGAGAAAGATAAACGCGATATCGAGTTTGGGGTCAAGCATGGAGTTGACTACATTGCGCTGTCATTCGTGCGAGATGCGGATGATGTGCGCCAAGCGGCGGCATTGATCAGGCCCAGGCTGATTGGCTGCAGAATTATTGCCAAGGTAGAGAGCAGAGAAGCCATCGCCAATATCGATGAGATAATCGACGTCTCCGACGGCATCATGATAGCGCGCGGCGACATGGGGGTCGCCGTTCCCATCCATGAGGTTCCGATTATTCAGAAGCGAATCATAAAGAAGTGCAACGCCGCGAAGAAGCTCGTGATCACGGCCACGCAGATGCTGGAACATATGACCGAACACAGTAGGCCGACACGCGCCGAGGTTACGGATGTCGCCAACGCGATTATCGACGGAACGAATTTCGTGATGCTCTCCGGCGAAACGGCGGTCGGCAAGTTCCCATACGAATCGGTGCTGATGATGAACGAGATTATCAAATTCACCGAGAAATCCATGTCCGAGCTGTGAGGCCTGTCGGGGAGCTACGGGGCCGGAATCTGGCCACCGTGACATTCCAAGTGTGGCGGGCGCTCGGTGGGAGGATGAACGGCGAAATTTGAAACCGGGGAGGATATTTCCGCAGCGGGCGCGTCTGCCTGGGCTTTGGCGACAGCAACAAGCATTATAATGTCAAAAGCAATCGTCGTGGTCAGTACAATCAACAGCAAGAGCATTGAGAACATCCGGTCGGATATTACGGGCCTTCTCATTGGACTATCTCCTATGTTAAAAGTCTACTCCAATTCTCACTATTTTTTTACGCAAGTACTTGCTAATACGAAGTTTGGGAAATCTTCAAAG
>JAFGCD010000113.1 GCA_016932835.1 Sedimentisphaerales bacterium | reverse complement strand
TCTTGGGAAGCCTTGTCATCGCTGCTACCGGGATCAGCATCGAAGATTCGTTATTTGAGTTCGCCTCCGCGTTAGGAACAGTGGGCTTGTCTGTAGGCGTGACCGGCCAGAAGGCTTCACCTGTTGTCCTTTGGACAGAGATCATGGGTATGTTTCTGGGACGATTAGAATTCTTTGTGATAGTCTCGGGTGTAACGAAGATATTCCATGATTTGTATAAGCTTACGCTTTGCAGAGTCACAGACTATGGAAAGTGATATCACGGTCGAAATCCTTGTCGGCCTGCCCATATTACTACCCCCTACCAGTTCCTTCTTTAGTGCTGTTTGCTGCGCGCAAAAGCTTAAGAGCGTCATGCGGCAGCATCGAAGAAGGTAGGAAGAGTAATCGTAGGCGGCCAGAGTATTAACCAGCGAGCTTCAAATCCGCGGGCTGTAATCTGGACTTACGACCAACGGATTGATTGTCCGCAGGTCTATTCCGACACTACCTCCACCGCTCTTGGATCTCAGGTTGCCCTGAGCGCCGAATTCCTAAGCCTGAGCTTCCCTTTGTAAGTATTTGTCGCTAAATGATTAATGATTGCAAATTGAAGACTTATGAAACTGATGGTAGACCAGCGCAGAATCAGAGTAGCACCAAAGGTGCAACGTTGGTACGCGTGGTTCGGTTCACACGATATGTCTTCCTCCCATAATCAACTCAAGTTACGCCAACTGGGAGGTGGTCTCTGAATCCAGTTAAATCCATACAGATGAAGTTGCCTCAGAGGGCTTCACTTTGGCGTATTTCGCCATCCGACACGGCCCTATTGGTGCTTAACAAGCACAGAGGCTCCCTTTCGGGCTCAAAGCCAATAGTTCCCAATGCACTTATGCACTTCACCAGTACTCCTGAATCTTGCCTCCCGCAACTCATCGTTGATGACCGGACGCCCGAAGTAACCCCAAATAGTAGGATTGAGGGCATGCGGATTACCAATGAGATAATCGTGTTCACGGCAGAAGTAAGCGAGGGCGCGGTCGTTCCATCCTCGGTGCGGAATGGACAAATCTGCCGAGCTAGCATCGAATTCCAGAAACCGGTCAGCATCGTTCTGGCACCTATTGAAGCCAAAGTTGCAGCCAATGCTCCCATCGGGAAGTCGTACTTGGGTGCCCACGTCCCCAAGATAGATCCGTTTGGCCTGTTCTTTCCCAGAACTACCGAGAGACTCGATCAGACGGCATATCTCATTCAAAACCGGAACTCGATTCTTCAGCATTTCTTCCCCGAATTCGGAGAGTACAAAAGTCCGATCCGACCGGGCGGACTCAACCAACAGATCCCGGATGAAGAAGACTGCTCCCCAGAAGCCCAAATGTTTCTTATACAGTAAACCAGAATATCCGAGGGATTCTGCCCAGTCACAAGGATATGCGACATACTTGTCTTTCTCCCGCTCCAGTTCGCTACGTTCATCACAATCATCCACCATACTGATGTGGAGAACGACAACATCGCAGTCTTTGTAGTAATCGGAAGCGCGTACAGTAGGCCTACCGACAGCGTGGTTGTTTGAGAGGTAGCCGGTGTCAGAGGTTATGCCCACAATACACCGCCCATTGTCACCATCAAATAGCTTCAGAATAAGACCGCATCCAGTCGGTGATCGACCACCTTTTGGTACTGGTTCGCCGTTCTCGTTCAGCTCAGGGGCTTCATCAATGGCGTCAAGGTGCCCATGAAGAGGAACCGGAAATACCTCTATGCCACCAACATGAACTGAATGGGACCTATCTACTTCTGGAGATAGCTCTTCAATATACGGCTTGGAGCTCTGGAGGTCGAGCGCACTCACAATCATCTTCTCCCACCGCTCCACTCCAGACTTCGTCAGAAGGAACTTTGGCAAACGCTTATCTGTGAGCTTCTCCTTTACACAGGTCTTAAGAATTGACAGAATCGCCTCAGTATCATCAGCATGGTCGATGTGTTGATGAGTGATCACTACAGCGTCTAGGTCTTGGACACGAAAACCGTAACTGTGAAGGTTCCGCACAAAACCGACTCCTGGATCGATCGCAAGTCGGTCTGATCCCCACTCCAACAGGTATCTACGCGAGTGTTCATGCGCAACAACGACCGTGAGATAGAGTATGCGGCGGACTATCTGGATGATGGAAAGGCCATCATCAATCTAAGCCCTGGAGAAGCGTTCGTATGCAATCCGGGATGGGGAACTGCCAGGATTCGAGTCAGGCCGCCTCTATCAAAGGTCTGGGAGCCGAACGACAAAGAGGTGGAGAGACTTGTCGGCTCGGCTGGTGAAATGCGGAGGGTCTTGTCTCACGAGGCACAGGCCGTGCTTGACCTAGTCCGCGAACATGCTCACAAGACGGGCCAGCCGGCAAGATTAAGTTCGATTGCCGAGACTCTTGGCATTACGAGCCGCCGTAAGCTGGGACGCATCGTTGAAGAACTCAAGAAGGCCTCTGTAGTCAAATTCAGACAACTCAAGGAACGTGGAAAACCACTAACCATAGAACCTTTGTACTAAGATGTGTGAATACAGGAATAGCCTTGTTGCAGACGCATTCAAACCTCGTTTGATGGAATGTAGACTGAGAAGCACATGAGAAAACCACGTTCAAATCCTGAGAGTAAGGAATGGCCGCAGAGACCCGAGAGGTTTCCTGAGTTGATGACGCCCGTAGAAGCTGCATTGTTCTTACGATTAGATGAGACTGGGCATGACCCCACGAGTGCCTGCAGGACCTTGGATTACTGGCGTGATCGAGGTGATTTGAAGGCCACCAAATATGCCAGGCGAGTATGGTATCTCAGGAAAGAACTTGAAAGTTTTCTGGGAAACAAGACAGAACAATGAGGATTCTTGATGAATTGGATTATTCTCGAAAATAATACTTGCGCTCCCCGGCTTGTATCTAATAAAATGCAGATCTGTCAGTCGCTACTGGTAACCACTGTTCCTAAACGGAAAGGAGGTTACCAATGGCAGTAGAGAAAGTTGGTATTTACCGAAAGTGGTTGGGGCCTGTGCCAGAGAGAAATGGCAAGCCTATTCCAAGGTCGGAGTGGCCGAAGAAGCGACGTCATCGCTGGATTGTACGATGGTGCGGCACCAACAACAAGAAGTATGGCAAAGTCTTTCATACACGAAAGGAGGCTGAAAGACACGCGTTAGAATTGCAGGCCCGAGTCAATTTAGGCAGGGCAGATAGGCCCAGAAAAGTGACGATCCACGAGTTCATTGTGGAACACGAGGAAGTCATGAAGGGCCAAGTCGCATATGCGACCTTGAGAGACCATGTGCGAGCCCTGAGGTTCTTTGAGAAGTTTATAGGCAGCAAGTTTCTTTTGTCCAAAACTAAGCCAAGACATGCCGAGGCTTTCATTGCCCACCGCCTGTCGACTGTGCCGAGCGTTGCCACAGTAAACAAAGACATACGCACGTTGAAGCGTATCTTCAACTTGGCGATAGAGCCGAGGGGATATTTGGCTGAAGGCCAGAATCCATTTGCCAAGATCAAGGAGCGGAAGATAACTGAGAGCGAAATACGCTACGTTACAGTCGAAGAATACCACAGGTTGGGGGAAGTGGCGGAGAACATCTGGTGGCGTGCCCTGTTTTCACTGGCATATGGCAGTGGTCTGAGACACAATGAGATACTGCATTTGACCTGGGCAGATATTGACTTCGAGAACCAGCGAATCAAAGTCAGTGCTAAGAAGGACGCTGAGGATATCCTCGAATGGGAGCCCAAGAATCGGAGGAATCGGATTGTGCCGATGTCCGATGAAAGCTCTCAGCTTCTGGTCAATATTCAAGCTGAAGCCCCAGAGGGCCATCCCTATGTCCTCGTTTCACCTGAGCGTCTTGAGCGTATAAAGGAACGGCGAAAAATTGGCGAATGGAATCCTAGATCGGCAGTGGTGAATAATCTGACCAGGGATTTCAACGTAATTCGCCGCAGAGCAAACGTGGCGGAGTGTACCTTGCACGATTTCAGAAGGTCAGCCATTACCAATTGGGCTCAAAGGTCGCCAATTCAGGTGGTTCAGACACTTGCAGGGCATTCCAACATAGCTACAACGAGGAAATACTATCTCGCTGTGCGGCCTGAAGACTTTGCTGCAGCAGGTGAATTTCTGAATAGTATCCTGGCCAGGACCGAGGACGATTGACACCAAATTGACACTTTTTGGCGTTTTGGGGTGACATGACGAAAAGGCTGCCAAGCGTAAGTGCTTGACAGCCTTCAACTTAGAGAAATGGGCAGGGGCGGATTTGAACCGCCGACACACGGATTTTCAGTCCGTTGCTCTACCAACTGAGCTACCTGCCCGTTAGAACGTTCAGTTCGGCTGTATCGGCCCAAAGTCTATCAGGTCGCCGGACTATTGCAAGAGAATTTGGCCCGGAATTTCAATTCTACATTCGGCCGTTGCCAATGAGCAACAATTGTGGCAACAGCTCTATTGAGAACAGACAAGCCAAAAAGATGGTTATTCAGCCGGGTGCAGAAGCTCTCGGCAGGATTGTATCGCCTTGGAAAGGCCCGACGCCACAGCAGAGATATTGCTCAGTTCATCGGCAGTGATCGGGGCCATAGATGAACGATAAATGAGTACAAAGCCTGTGCGGCCCAGGGGAACTGTTACAGCGGAGATTCTGTTCAGTCCAGTTGGATTGCCCTGGAACCCCATACCAAGCATATCATCGAGGGTGCATATCCTGTTTGAACTGCAGATACTGTCCATCAGTTCGGGATTGAAGCAGTTTTCCAGGTGCTGCTTGCCAAGCGTAACGGGCTTGGCGCTTTCAAATATATGCAGTTCAAAATTCTCAGCCTGTTTCAGGAAGAAGGTTATGTTCGCATCGCTTATTTCTTCTTTGATGAGTCCAATGGTGCTGTAGAGCAGGCTATTCAAATCGATTGCTCCGATGATGGTTTCGTAGAAAGCGGCGGTGAAGCTGATTACATTCAGTTTCCTGATGAAATCCCTGTGAGCCGTAATGACATCATTACAGAGTATGTCTATTTTCTTGGCTTGCTGCTTGCGTTCTCTGTTTAATTGCTTTGTAAGCCGGCGCAATCTTCTATGTCGCTGCTCGCTATCAATCATCTGTTAAGGCTTCCCACGTGAAGGTATACTGGGCTTTGCAATAGCTTTATGGTCGTAAATTCGGCTCAACTACAGCAGGTCTTTAGGTGTAAATACGCGATTCGGGAGGGTGCTATTGGTAGCCCTATAAACAACCGTTTATCAGTTTTACCGCGATTGCAGCGGATTTTGAACCTGGCGTTCAATTAGACTATGCGGCTCGTTGAAGGGGCGGGCAAATCCGGTTTTTCGGACTCATAACGAAAGATTGGTTAAGAGAACTCGACGGTTCTGCAGGCAGGAAAAGAGAAGGGATGTACACGTGCCCACAGGCTGTTATTAACTGTGGGCACGTTTCAGGTCAGGACAACAACATGCCGACGGTGTCGGCATTGATCGAGGCCAACGCAAGAACAAGGAATAGGAATCAGTATTATCAGTTTATATGTCGAGGCCGGATAAATCTCCGCCCTTTTCTTTCAGTTTTTCGAGATAAACGGCAAGCCTGGCACCAAGGGCCTCGCCGGACTTGCCAAGCTCGGCCATTCTTCTTGCATTCAGTTCTTTTGTCTTCTCACTCACGTCTTCGGCGCCGAGGCTCTTCATAATGTCCTTGGCAAGCTTGTCCATCTCGGCGGCCTTGGCATCTATGACGGCCTTGTACTTCAGAGCAATAGCTCTAAGCTGCGCGGCATCCATTTTCTCAGCTTCGGCTTTGACTTCGCTGATTGGCTTGCTCTCGCTTACACCGGCGCCCGTTGGTGAAGCGGCCTGTTTTTCCTCGCCGCACCCAAGAAAGGTCAATGAGCACATAATCAACAGGGACAGGAGAGTGACATTTCTCACAGCTTTCATTTGTTTGTCCTTTCAAATACGATTTTTTTATCGCGACCGAAGCCCGGCAGCACAACCGCCGATTCTATACATACCCAAGAAGAATAGCCACATATTCTTTTGTGAACTCAAGCGTCTTCGACGCAGACACGCACAATTCTATACATTCGCAGGCGTTTATCCAGAAATTTCGCGCAAAAACATCCGAATCGAGCCGCCGACAGGATTCGAGCAATGCAACCGCCCAAGAGACAGATTCGCGCACTCGCCTAATCAAGTCTAAGGTTTCTCACTCCCATAATGGTATATCTACCGTCGCAATAGTCGAGAGATTTCCCGCAGAAACTCAGGCGTTTTCGCGGTCAAGGTTACAGTTGCGATAAAGACGTCCCGCCATGTCATCTTCGAATATCGGAGGCTCTATGGGCGGCAAGTCAAAGGGATAGAGCAAATTGGCGAACGGCCGGGCTTGCCTGGTCATTCACGGCAGACCCGGGCACGAAACTCACACATTCGGAGTTAGCATGAGCTTACGGCGGGGCTCAGCCGTCGCTGATCGCGTCTATCAATGCCGCTGTTTCAGCTCTTCTTGCAGACTACAATCTTGCTCATGGCGTCCGAGAAGACCTTCAAGGGCTTCTTTAGCGACGGAACCGCAGGGTCAACAACATCCAGTTCGCCGCAGGTTACGTTCCACAGATCAAGCAATGTGATCGTCCTTCGCCGGAGCCTGACTCCTCCGATTCGGCCTCTTTTGCATTCCACAAGGCCGTGCTTACTGAGTGTCTGAATAACCTTCTGCAAATATCCCACGGAGAAATCGAGGGCCTTTGCAATTTCCCCTGCCTGGATAAATTTATCGGTTTTCTTTTTCTTGAGGAACTCGACGGTTTCGACCGCCATAGTAAAATCCTGATTAAGTTTCACGGTAATCTCCTTCTAAATATTACGCCACGCGAACCGGTCGGCATATTTGTGTCCGGCTCGCCTTGCCGGTCATCGGCACTTTGCGTACACGCGCCGCAAAGTCATCAATCTCATTTGGTTTTTCGAAGCCGATTACCATCGCGTCCATACAGCCCGACTCCAACGCATATTTTATCGATCCATCACGCTTCTCATCGCTGTCGCGGAAGGCGCCCTCTCCCAGGACTTTCATTCCGATGACGGCTTTGCCCCGTGCCCGCAGCTCCTTGAGCACCGCTTCGACCTTCGGGACGTCTTCTATTCTGTTTACATCCATTTTCGCCGCGTATGGGTTTATCCGTGCATGCACCGAATCGACCCACGCTTCGTTAATAGAAGTCCGCAGCGCATCGAGAGAGTGACACGAAAGCCCATGCGCCCGGATGAGGCCTTTCTTTTTGAGCCCGGCCAGGGCATTCATATAATCACTCAACTCGGTCGGCCATTTCTCGGACTCCACGCAGTGCAGCAGCACGAGGTCTATGTAGTCTGTCTTGAGCTCTTTCAGGAATCTGGGGATCACCACATCGGCGCCGGGCCGTTCTTTTTCGGGCAGGCCGCCCGACCGCCACCATATTTTCGATGTAACCACGTAATCTTTGCGGGGCATCTTCTTCAGTGCCGAGGCGAGGAAGGGATGCGTCCCGTAAAGGTCGGCGACGTCAAAGAGCCTCATACCTCTTTCGTAGCAGCCCAGTGCCAGGGCGTCGAATTTTTCCTGTCCCATTCGCGTATGGTTCGACTGCCGACCGCCGCCCCGCATTCCCGTGCCCAGGCCCACGCGAGAGACTTTTATTTTTGTCCTGCCCAGGGGGACGATTTCTGCGGGGTCATACATCGAGGATTCCTGCCTGGCGGCGACACACCCTGCCCCCAGCAGCAGGCCGCCGGCGCCTACGATCGATTTAGCCAAGAATTCGCGGCGTTTCATTTCCATCAATAACGACTCCTTAATTCGGTCAAAGGCCCGGCATCGCTACGCGCATTACCGATTTCGGCATTCTTCCAATGAAAATCACACAAGCTCAAGAACGTCTGAGCCCCATTTGGCACACAAAAAAACACCCCAAAAGGACATAGAAGCTGAAAACTACTGCATTTTCCATTCTCAGCCGATATTTTCCATAATCCTTACCCCGGATAACATCCGGTTTCGGCCTTCTCGCAAGACCGACCTGCCGTCAACATAGTCGAATTTACCTGATATTGCAAAGGTTTTTAGTGAATTTTTTATCCGCCCGACAAAACCCGCCCGGCGACTATGCCGTGAGAGGTTTTACCGCCCGCAAACAGCTGCGACGCAAAACAGCCTGGCGGGCCAGGGAGATCAGAGGCTGGCGGAGGCGAGGACTTTTACACATGTGCAGTGGTTTGCGAGCCGGCAGAGGGCGAGTTTCGAGGGCGCGAATTCCGCCGGGCAGGGGAAATCGCGAATCTCTCCGTAGCCGATCGTTATATGAGGAAGGAAGCGGGAGAAGCTCGATTCGGTGCGGAAATTCCTTATCCACCGCAGGGTTGACTCGCTCGGCGCCGGGCCCGGGAGCATATCAGCCTTTACGTCATAGCTCAGGCAGCCGGCGAATCCGAGCATGACCTCTTCGTGAAGGGCCCGAAGCTCCGCGGTCGGCTCTATGCCGAAGGCCGACACCTTCTCTCCGGCGGAGTTTGTGCCGACGTAAATACCGGTCACCTTCAGCCGACCGGGCACGCCCCGCCCGGCGATTCGGCTGAGAATCTCGCCGGCCTTGTCGAGGCAACTGTCTTCAAGACAACCCATGGCAAGAGAAAGGTGAGGAAGGCAGGTCTCCTTGTTCAGGATTATCTCGGCCCTGACAGGCCCGATGAGCCGCCTGTTTGCCTCGATGGCTGTGTCCATCATCGACTCGGACGGCAATAAAACGATGTCAACCGCTATCTTCGCCATTGAAGCAATCTCTTTCGATCGGCCCGGAGCTTTTCGAATATAAGTGCAACCAGGCGCCCGGCGGAAATAATACCGCAAAATCGAGTAAAACTCGAACATATATTCGTGCGGCACGTATAAATGTACGGAAACATTATTCCATCCTCCTTCAAAACTCAGGGCAGCGGCCCACACAACCGCTGCCCAACTTTTATGTGCTCGCCAAATCACTGCAAAGGCTGGGCGATAATCTTGTTTGCCCACTGCTTACGGGGCTTCGCACGGGAACACGATTGACTGTATTCCGGCATGTGAGGTCGCGGTCAGCCGGCAGGAACGCTGATTGTCACGGTGGTTCCGACGGCGGGCCGGCTTTCAATCTCTAACGCGCCGCCGTTGATCTGCGCGAACCTCGCGGCGTAAGCAAGCCCCATTCCGCGCTTCCGACCCGCGGCCTTCGAGGAATAAAACGGCGCAGTCGCTTTGCCGGCGGCCCGGGCGTCCATCCCGCAGCCCAGGTCGGCCACCTGCAGTCGAACCATTCGCCCCGACCGGTCGGCCCGGGCGGTGACCTTTATCGGGCCGAGTTCGGCGTCGTAGGATTCCACCGAGTTGGTCAGGATGTTGGCAAGGGCAGAGGCGATCTGAGCGGAATCCGCGAAAACCTCCATCGCGTCTTCGGCTGCGTCAACGTGGACGTTGAGGTGCTCGACATTCGTCTTGCGAGATGTCAGCTGCAGGGCCTCATCGATCATTTTGCGGACATTGGTGCGAGTCGGTCTTGGATCGAGCGGTTCGGCGTAACGCAGCAGGTCTTCGATAATTGCCGAGGCCCGACCGGCGCTGCTTTGAATTTGATTGAGGATTTCTTTCTTTTCGAGGTCGGTCTCGGCGGCGGCGAGCAGTTGCGCTCTTCCGGAGACAATCGCAAGAGGGTTGTTCAGTTCATGGGCGGCGCCGGCGGCCAGCTCGGCCAGGGCTTCGATGGCTTCGGCCCAGGCCGTCGTCGAACCGCTTTGTTCTGCTGATGCCGGCTGAGCAGGCGACCGGGAAGAGATAAGACTGACAAATCGCTCGGCAAGCCCCTGCCGGCAAGCCCCTGCGAGAGCCAGACCAAGAACTGCACCGGCTATCGAAGAGGATGCCTTGAACTTCTCCTCGAACATCGCCGCATCGCCAGGATAGTGAAGCTCGAAGGCTATCGCACCGACCGCAACGCCGTTCGAAAGCAGAGGCAGAAGTCTTGTCGCGCCGGGATTGAAGTCAACATCCAACTGCTCAAGCAGCCGGCCGATATGCTCGCCGGCGTCGAGAATCGCGAAGCCGCCGGCTATCCGTCTCGGAACCGCGGAAACGCCGTCCGGAACCTCCAGGCAAACCGCCCTGCTTTGCCCCAGGCTTTCGACGATAACGGCATCGACCACGTCCGTCTCGGTCGATGGGGCCAGATACAAACACACGCTGCCCGTCTGGTAAAACTTCTGCCATTTTGCCGCGAAGCTCTCGGCTATATCGATTACCGGGGCGGACGAGTCAATGCTCAAAAGAAAATCAGTGACGAAATCCAGATGGGTTGAAGAAGCCTGGAGCCGGCGATTTTCGGCGATGAGCGAAGAACGGCTGTCGGCGAACTGGATCGCCGCCGCAGCCGCGGCAGCGGCGTAGTCGGCCATGGCATCGGTCGAATCCAGGCCGAGAAGGTTGGATTTCTCGGCAATCTGACCGAGCAGATTGCGGGAAATTTCTTCGAGCTGAGATAGCTCGATTCCCAGTGACCGGGCATTTTCCTCGATCGGCGAGGTCATGCCGCAGCTTCCGGATTTGCCGATACCGCTTTGGAGCGCCACAGAATCGGCTAACTGCACGACCTGGGCTATTTCTGCATGGGGCATACTCGCAGCGATAGCGGCGGTATCGCTGTGATGCAGCCATATCGCAAGCGAGATTTCGCCCGGCAGCCGCCATTTCTGGGCCAGGTGTTTGCCGAAGATTGTATGGTCGGCGTCGAGATTGCGATGCTCTATGAGGCTGGTCGAGGCCCCTGCCGAAGCGGCCTGCTCGACAATCCGGGCGAAGCTCTTAGGCATGGCATCCTGAAGGGCCAGTTTGCCCAGGTCATGGAGCAGGCCGGCACAATAGGCCAAATGCGGATTTACCCGAACCGATGCAATTCGAGCAATGCTCTCGGCGCAACATGCCGCGGCAAGGCTGTGGAGCCAGAGGTCTTTCCTGGAAACGCCGCCGATGCTCTCAAAGTCGCCGAAGACGGCGACGGACAAGGCAACGTCACGAACGGCATCAGCCGGCAGTTTTTCAACGGCCTGCCGCATCGCGAAGTTCTCACTCGACAGTATCGTGCCGCTGCGACCAACCGCCGAGAGCATCCCGGCCATAAGGGCCGGGTCGGATTCTACGATATCGGTCAGCATCGACGGCGAGAACTGCGACCGCCGAAACTTCGAGAAGACACGCGCTTTAACCGAGGGCAAAGTCGAAAGTGATTCCAGCCGGCTCACTGCAAGCGCAACTCGACGGGCGACTGCTGAAGAATTGAACGGTGTCTCCGGCATGTATTGACCTTCTCGTTAAGTGTTGACATAGCTCATAGGATACCCGCAGGCAGAAAGGATACGGCATCGGCGCCGCGGATCTTCGCAGCCCAGCCCCCCTGCCGTGCCTTCTCTTTTTACACCATCTGCAAGGCCGCGGAGACTCTGCCGAGAAGTTCCGAAACGCTGAAGGGCTTCTTTATGAAATCCTCTGCGCCGGACTGCAAAAGCTGCTCGATTTCGTCCTCTCTTGCGACGCCGCTTACGATGATGATTCTGACGTCTTCAAACGCAGGATTTTTCTTTATCGTTTGACAGACGACATTGCCGTTGATGTCGGGCAGCATGTAATCGAGCAGTATTACCTCAGGTCGAAACTGCTCGGTCATGATCCCCGCCTCGTAGCCGCTTGAGGCAGTCCTTGTTTCAAACCTGCCGTCGCGCGAGAGGATATCGACCATCATCTCGACAATCTCCTCGTCGTCATCGACAATGAGGACTTTCCTTTTGCCGGAGTCGATACTATCCAGAGGGATGTTGTTGTCCTTCATGAATTTGATCAGACTCAGGCGCGGGATCCTGCGGAATTTTGAGCCGGGAACACGAAATCCCTCCAGCCTGCCGGAATCGAAGCAGCGGATAATGGTCTGTTGGCTCACCTTACAAACTTCCGCGGCCTCTCCGGTGGTGAATAGGTCCTTCATTTTATCCATTCCTCGTCTTTAACCAAGTCCTTTTGATTCAAGGCTCCACCAAATTGCCTTTTCGCCCTAACTTAACCGGGAAGTCTGGAATTGTCAAGGATAAAAAATGACAAAAACCGGAATTTCTGCAAGAAAAACCGCAGTATTATCAGTCTTTCAAGGAACTTTGCCTTGCACTTGCAGCCGGAACAGTTGATTAGGTTTGAGTTAGTCACGATCCAAAGCTGAATCGATTTGGCGGTTCGGGAGACGGAAGCTCGCGAGACCTCTTTTTGCAGTATCCTTAAAAAAATATTCATTTCCCCCCGAACTTTCCGAGGACATATCAGTATATTAGCATATTGTAATAAACTAATAGGCAAAGGAGTTGCACGATGGACACGAACATTGCAGAACACGTTGCCGAGGTCTTGAAAGCCGTTGCGCACCCGGTCCGGCTGCAGATAGTCGAGCTGCTCACGCCGGGCGAGATGTGCGTCGGGGATATCGTAGAGGCCCTCGGAGAGAAGCAGGCGATGACCAGCCAGCAACTCAATATGATGAAAGACAAGGGCGTTTTGGGCTCCAGGCGGGACGGCTCCAAAGTTTACTACCACATTCGCAACAAGAACGTCATAAAACTTCTTGGCTGCGTCTATAACCATTGCCAAGCAGAGAAAGGCGGCAAAAAATGAATGACCAAGAAACCAAAACCACTAATCTTTACGGGCTAAAGGCGCTAATCCTGAGTAGTTCGGCCGGTCTTGCAGTTGGCGCTGTATTGTGCGGCGTTATCATCTGGACATTGATGCCGTCGATGATGATTCTCACCAAAGAGAGCAAACTTGGCTTCGATGAGACCGTGGCTGCACTGGAAGCGAGCATAAAGGCCAACGGCTGGGTAGTGTCCAACACGATAGACATGAATCAATCGATGGCCAAACACGGCGTGGAATTCAAGCCCCGCGTGAAGCTGGTCAAATTATGCAAGGCCGAATATGCCCAGAGCGTTCTGGCAACGGATCGTCACATCTCGACTATGATGCCCTGCACATTCGGCGTCTGGGAAGGCGACGACGGTAAGATTTACGTATCCAAGATGAATATGGGTCTAATGGCCAAGATGTTCGGCGGCAATATCGCCGAGGTGATGGGCGGCCATGTGGCCGAAGACGAAGAGAAGATACTCGAGGGATTGCTTAAAGATTAATATTCATTTCCCGGAAGAGCCGGAGAACGAAGTGAGGTTGGAAAATGGAAGTGTTTACAAATATCGTATCGAAGCGCGAAGATAACCCGGCCATGACCGCAATGAGCGGCGCAAGGGAAGCTGAAGTGGGGCCGCCGGCGGTATATGGGGGCAACGAGTTAACGCTTAATCCGGAGGAAATGTTCGTTGCCTCCATTAACAGTTGTATAATGCTGGTGTTCTATCATTTTGCGAGAAAGCTGAAGGTCGGGATACTGTCGTACTCGGCAAATGCCGAGGGAAAAGTCGAGAAGACCAAGAACGGCCTTCGCTTCACGGGGGTTGACGTAAGGGCTGAAATATCCCTTGTTGACAATAATCAGGCTGAGAGGATTGAAGAGATAGCACAACTGGCGGAAAAATATTGTCTGGTTTCCGGTTCGGTGGCTTGCCCTGTCGAGTATGGAGTTACGGTTGTCGGCGAAGAAGCCGAAGACGCAGGCCGGACGGTTTCTGAATAAGGAGTATAGTGTAATGCGGAGAGCAGTATTCCAGTTTGTTAGTCTTGTCATTGCCGTTGCGAGCCTGTCGTTTATAAGCGCCCGGATCTGGGGCGGCAAGCCGGAAGGCATCTCTACAGAGAATGCCCTTGTGTTCAACGAGACGATGACGGTTGCTGAGTTCGGCAGGGCGAATAACCTTCAGCCGAGATTTCTGAAAGAGGTTTTCGCTCTGGAGTCTCAGGCCGACCGCCTCAAACCGGTTACCGCCTTTAAGATGGACGTCGAGCAGCTTCTCAAAAAGACAGAACAGGTTCTCGCGATTCAAGCGGAACAGGGCTCAAAAAACTGGGTGAAGATCCTGGTCAAATTTTTGTCCTGGGCGGCGTTTCTTGCGCTCATTTTCGTCCTGATGAGGCGCGGGCGGATTACGGCAGGCAATCGGAAGCGGCTGCTTTTGGCGTCGGCGGGAGTTTTCGGCGTAATCCTGGGCAGCGACCCGAGCCCGATGGGGACGGTCAAAGATGCGATCGTTTTGTTGGGTGCGAAAGGAGTGATTTTCCCGCCCAGGCTGATTGCCTTTCTGGTTTTTGTCGCGATGGTTGTTTTGGCGAATAAGTTCATATGCTCGTGGGGATGTCAATTAGGGACGCTTCAGGATGCAATCTTCAGATTGAACCGGGATTCCAGGGACAGGAAGGGCCTGCTGAGGCAATACAAGGTTCCTTTTATCGTATCGAATACTGTTCGAGCGTTGTTCTTTGTCGCCCTGACGGCGGCAGCGTTCATCTGGTCAACTGATATTGTCGAGCAGATCGATCCGTTCAAGATTTTCAAGCCGCAGGTCTTAGGTATGGCCGGGGTGGCGTTTGTGGGCTTGATTCTGGGTCTGAGCCTTTTTATTTACCGCCCGTGGTGCCATTTTTTCTGTCCGTTCGGCCTGATAGGCTGGCTGGCCGAGAAGGTCAGCATTTACAAGGTTCAGGTGGACTACGACAAGTGCGTTTCCTGTGAGGCATGTGTAAAGGCCTGCCCGTCAACGGTTATGGGGGCGATTCTCAAGCGGGACCGGGTCATCCCGGACTGCTTTTCGTGCGGGACCTGCATGGAAGTCTGCCCGGAGGGGGCGATTGGTTTCAAATCCGGCAGGCGGGCTTTGCCCCCTCCCGGCAAATTCGGGCATGACGTCGCCGGAAAGACGGGAACGTAGCCGAGGCAGATATGTCTCGCTTGCAACTATCGGCAGTGGAAGGTACATTTAAGGAAACGGGTGCGATATGAATCTGAAGCACAGAATTACAGAATACTCCATCGGACACTACAAGGCAGTGACCATAATCATGGTCGTTGCGACCTTGCTTCTGGGAGCATTGATACCGCTTATCAAGGTCGATACCGACCCGGAGAATATGCTCTCGGCGGACGAGCCTGTCCGGGTATTTCACGACAAGAACAAGAAGAGGTTCACGCTGAGCGACATTGTCGTAGTGGGCGTTGTCAACAACAAGGACCCGAACGGCATATTCAATCCTGCGTCACTCGGCAGGATATACGAGTTGACGGAATTCGCCAAGACGCTGCGATGGCCCGATGCGGACGATCCCAATCGGCAGGTCGGGGTTATCGAGGTTGACCTGCTTGCGCCTTCGCTTGTCGATCATATAGGCCAGGGCGGGCCGGGTGTTGTCACTTTCGAATGGCTGATGAAGAAGGCTCCGACATCGGCAGCGGAGGCCCTTGAGATCAGGGACAAGGCAATGTCGAATCCGCTGCTGAAAGGGACTATCGTCTCGGAGGACGGCAAGGCGATCTGCCTGTACCTGCCCCTGACGAGCAAGGACCTGAGCCATCGGGTTTACAAGGCGATGAACGGCGAGATATCCAAATACAAAGGCGACGAGGAATACCATATCACGGGGCTTCCGGTAGCCGAGGACACCTTCGGGGTGGAGATGTTTATCCAGATGGCGATTTCGGCGCCTCTGGCGATGCTCGTGGTTTTCATACTAATGCTGGCGTTCATTCGCAAGCTGGTGCTCGTCATATCGCCGATGATCGTCGCGATGGTGTCGGTGATTTCGACGATGGGGCTGCTGATAGGTCTCGGGTATCCGGTCCACATTATGAGCTCGATGATACCCATCTTCCTGATGCCGATAGCGGTCGTTGATTCGGTGCACATCCTCTCGGAGTTTTTCGACCGTTACACGCCCGCCAAGGGCCGGCGAAAGACGATACTGGAGGTAATGGATTCGCTGTTTACGCCGATGCTCTACACTTCGCTGACGTCGGCGGCGGGCTTTCTGTCGCTGGCGTTGACTCCGATTCCGCCGGTGCAGGTATTCGGGGTATTCGTGGGGACGGGGATAATGATCGCGTGGGTGGTTACGGTTACGTTCGTGCCTGCTTACGTGATGATGATACGGGAAAAGTCGCTTGCGAATTTCGGTCTCGAGGCGCAGCACGGCGAGAAGCAGACCTGGCTTACGAGGCTGCTTCACGGGACGGGCCGGCTGACTTATTCCGGGGCCAAGCCGATACTAATCGTATTCGTCGTGGTTGCGGCAGGGGCGATATACGGCATGACGCGAATCGAAATAAACGATAATCCGGTCAAGTGGTTCTCCAAGAGCCACCCTATCCGCCGCGCGGATATCGAGTTGAACAATCATTTCGGCGGGACATACATGGCTTATCTGGTTCTCGATCCGAACGAGAGCAAGACCGATTACTACGAGTATATCGACCAGCTTCGCCGGCGCGTAATAACCAAGGGAGCAGAGTTGAAGCCGGATTTCCCGGATGCCCCGGCGGTTGCAGCAGAAGCCGAGAAGCTGCTGCTGGAGGAGGCGCCGAAAGACGGCGGCAAGACAGCCCTTCTGGAGGCGATAGTAGCGGCTGTGCGCGAGAAGGAGGCCTCTGCGGCGAAGGCGCAGGCGGACGTATGGTACGAGCTTCTCGATTTCTTCGAGCTGGAGGCTGAAGCCGTCAAGCCGTTCAAGCAGCCTGATGTGCTGCGGTATATTTCGGGCCTGCAGGGGCACCTGGCAAAGACGGGACTGGTCGGCAAAAGCAATTCGGTATCGGATATTGTCAAGAAGGTTTACCAGGAGCTTATCGACGGCAAGGAGGAAAACTACCGCATACCGGATACCTCGCCGGCGGTGGCGCAGTGCCTGATACAGTTCCAGAGCAGCCACAACCCGGACGACCTGTGGCATTTCGTGACGACCGATTTCATGCACGCCAATATCTGGCTTCAACTTACCAGCGGCGACAACAAGGACATGCAGAAGGTGGTCGATGCGGTGGACGACTATTTCGGCGCGAATCCGCCGCCGATCAAGCTGACGCATCACTGGGCGGGGCTGACATATATCAACATCGTCTGGCAGGAGAAGATGGTCTGGGGGATGCTGCAGTCATTCCTGGGCAGTTTTGTCATCGTTTTCATAATGATGGCGATGCTTTTCCGCTCGGCCCTTTGGGGTCTTATCTGCATGATACCGCTGACGATCACAATCGGGGCGATATACGGGATGATCGGGCTCGTGGGCAAGGACTACGACATGCCCGTGGCTGTGCTGAGCGCCCTGACCCTCGGTATGGCGGTGGATTTCGCGATTCACTTTCTCGAACGCGCGCGGACGGCGTATTCTCAGGCCGGCTCATGGGCCAAGGCGGCGCCGGAGATGTTCGGCGAGCCGGCACGTGCGATCAGCAGGAATGTCCTGGTGATCGCGATAGGCTTTCTGCCGCTGCTTGCGGCGCCGCTGGTGCCGTACAAAACGGTGGGGATATTCCTCTGCGCGATCATGGCCCTTTCGGGGATGGTGACTCTGCTGATACTGCCTGCGATGATCACTCTATTGGAGAAACGGCTGTTCAAGAACGTCGGCGAGCCTGTTCGGGCGGGGTGCAACTGCGGGTTCTGCGTGATCATATCGGTTGCGAGCGTGATTCTGGTCTCGCTGAACATTCACCAGTTTGCAATCGTAGGCTGGACTAAACTGGTCTGGATAAGCGCCGCGGCGATCGTGGTCATGGCTGTCGGATGCGGGATGATGTCGCGAAGGCGGCTGTGCACGGCGGCGAAGGGAAAGACGAAACAGGACTGAGACCTTTTACAGAATCGGGAGGATACGGCAATGACCGTCGAAAGAGCACTGAGAGCTATCGCAGGATTTTTTATAATCGCCAGCGCGATACTGGCGCGTTACCATTCGGTTTACTGGCTGCTGTTTACGGGCTTCGTGGGGCTGAATCTGTTTCAGTCGGCCTTTACAAACTACTGCCCGATGATGACAATACTGAGGAAGCTGGGCGTCAGGGACGCCTGAGAATACGTGAAAGCGAGGTGTACTATGAGAAAGGCATTGATTTTATCTTCGGTTCTTCTGCCGGCCATAACGGCGGCGGGTATCGCGGCGGCGGGTAGCGAGGAAAAGCCGGACGTACAGACCATCGTCAGCAAGGCGAACCTCGTCGCCTACTACCAGGGCAACGACGGCAAGGCCAAAGTGAATATGGTAATCACGGACAAGAGCGGCAACAAGCGGCAGCGCGAATTCATCATACTGCGAAAGGACGTCAAGGACGGGGGCGACCAGAACTACTTCGTCTATTTCCACCAGCCCGCGGACGTTCGGCGGATGACGTACATGGTGAACAAGCACGCCCAGCTCGACAAAGACGACGACCGCTGGCTCTACATGCCCGCGCTGGATTTGGTCAAGCGAATCGCCGCAGGGGACAAACGCACCAGCTTCGTAGGATCGGACTTCCTCTACGAGGACGTATCGGGCAGGAGCCTCGAAGAGGATACGCACGAGCTTACCGAGACGACCGACCAACTCTATATCGTTAAGAACGTTCCGAAGAAGCCCGATACGGTCGAGTTCAACTATTTCACCGTGGCGATCGACCGCAAGACGTTCGTGCCGATGAAGATGGAATTCTTCGACAAGCAGGACAAGCTCTACCGGGTCATCGAGTCGAAGAAGGTCGAGAAGATACAGGACTTCTACACGGTTGTGAAATCGGAGGTTCGGGATCTCAAGAAAGAAAGCAAGACTGAAATGGAATTCGGCAACGTTCAATACAATATCAATCTCGGTGACGACTTATTCACCGAGCGATACCTTCGCAGGCCGCCGAGGGAGGCAATCAGATGACCCGGTCGCCGATGGGCAAAGCGGCGTTGCTCGCGGGCGTTCTGCTGGCGGGACTTGGCTGTATCGACGATGCGGCCGGCGCCGACGCCAACGACGGCTCGTGGTTTAAGCTGCCGCCGATAGAGGTGCACGGCTTCTACGAGATGCGGGCCGGCTACCGCACGAGAAAGGATAAGTACGCCAAGGATATGTCCATAATGGAGAATCGCTTCCAGCTCGACCTGTATTCGTATATGGATTGGGGCGATATAAGGGTCAAAGGCGATTTCTACGGCGACCTGGTCGAGGAACAGGGCAGCTTCGACCTGCGGGAGGCAAACGTATTCTTTCGGCCTTTCAAGTTCATGGACATGAAGATCGGAAGGCAGATTCTCACCTGGGGCACGGGCGACCTTATCTTCATAAACGACCTTTTCCCGAAGGACTGGCAGTCGTACTTTATCGGCAGGGACAACGAATACCTCAAGGCGCCTTCGGACGCCGTCAAGATAGGGCTGTTCGGCGATTGGGCGAATCTGGATATCGTTTATACGCCCCGGTTCGACCCGGACAGGTATATCGACGGGACGCGCCTTTCGTACTGGAGCTCGCCGATGGGCAGCCTTGCGGGCAATAATGCAATCGTTCGCACGGACAGGCCGGACCGCTGGTTCGGCGACGACGAGATCGCTGCCAGGCTCTACAAGACAATCAAGAACTACGAGGTCGCGCTCTACGGCTACCGGGGATTCTGGAAGAGTCCGGGCGGGCAGAACGCCGCGATGAACCAGGCGCAGTTTCCCGACCTGAATGTCTATGGCGCCAGCGTGCGCGGGCCGGTAGGCAAAGGTATCGGCAATATCGAAGCAGGCTACTACGACTCGGCCGACGACAGGGGCGGCAAGAACGCGCTTATCAACAACAGCGAGATGCGATACCTGGCAGGATACACGCAGGAAATCGGGCGAGACCTGACGCTGGGCCTGCAGTACTATGTCGAGCAGATGCTGAATTTTCATTCCTACAAGAGGGCGCTTACCGCCGGGCCGGCACGCGATAAGTACAGGCACCTGACGACGATCCGGCTGACGAAGCTGCTTATGAATCAAAATCTCCGGCTGTCGCTTTTTGCGTACTACTCGCCGTCTGAGAAGGATGCGCACCTTCGGCCCAACATCCATTACAAGGTCAACGACAATCTCTCCTGGGAGTTGGGCGGCAACGTATTCTTCGGCGACTACCCGAACACGTTCTTCGGCCAGTTCCAGAACAACACCAATATCTACACCGGCTGGCGATACAGCTTCTAATAAGGCTGGCTGCAGTTGATCAGATAAGCCGGTCGCCGTGATAACCGCGGTGCAGCGCAGTTGGGTATCGCTTTTTATCCCGCAGTAAGTCCACACCGTTTCAAGTTCGCTTTCGTATTGCTCATTTGCTGTTTCGGATACGCCTTCGACTTACAAACCTTGCTTCCCTTTCGATTTCAGTCCGAGAATCTTCTTCTGCAGCGGCATTACCCGGCACGGGCAGTAGAAAAGTCTGTACAAGACGCCGTGAATATGGTACAATATCCCTGGGTTGTGGGGATTTCCAGCCGCTTTGAGGAGGCCGCTAACTTATGAGGCACGGAGCCTTACCCAGGTACAAGCCGGCAACACTGAAAGCAGCATGCTCGATGGCGTGCCTGTTGATGGTCGGGCTCTGCGCCGTCGGCGCTGAAGAATACTACTCCGGCGGCACAGGAGACCCCAACAATCCTTACAGAATCGCTAAGACAGCCGACTGGCAGCAATTGATGTACGCGGTGGACGACTGGGACAAACATTTCGTCCTGACGTTCGATCTGGATATGAACGACGTTGCGATGACGCCTGTCGGCAGCAGTACACATCCCTTCGCCGGCGCATTCGACGGCAACGACCATATAATAAGAAATGTAGATATTAATACGCCTGACGGAGATTATGTCGGGTTGTTTGGCCGCCTTGATCCCGGGTCCCGCCTGCACAATCTGGGCGTGGAGAATGCTTCAATAGCAGGCAGAAACCAGGTCGGTGGCCTGGCGGGCTACAAATATGACGGCAGTATCACCGACTGCCGCATTACCGGTTCGGTTACAGGTAATCGTCGTGTCGGCGGCCTGGCCGGATGGAATATCAGAGGTATGACTGCCGACTGCGAAGTCACCGTATCGGTCCGTTCCCTCGGTGATTACGCAGGCGGTCTGGCCGGGGACAGCGTAGGAAGTGTCAGCAACTGCTACGCCGCCGGGCCGGTCGACGGGAATAACCATATCGGAGGTTTGATTGGCCATAATGGGTGGGGCAGCATCAGTCACTGCTACGCCGCCGGAACCGTCAGTGCCATTACCGATTATGCAGGCGGTCTGGTGGGAAGCAATGACGGCGGCGCTGTGATTAACTGCTATTCCGCCGGATCGGTCAGGGGCAATGACCATATTGGCGGTCTGGTCGGGAGTGATAATCCCTACGGCAGTGTCAGCCGGTCCTACTTCCTTCATCCGGATGACGGGGGTGGGGCGGATAACGGCCTCGGCATTGCCCTGACCGATGCCTTGATGCGTCAGCAGGCGAGTTTCGTCGGTTGGGACTTCCTCGGTCAATCCGATGACGGCACATCCGAGATATGGCAAATGCCGACTGACGGCGGCTATCCGGTCCTCAGCAGCCTCAATCGCTATACGCCGCCCGTTCTGGGCGGCGATGGTACGGCGAACAACCCTTATCTGATATCCGACCCCGAAGAACTCGGCGCCATGTATCATTACGATCGATCTGCGTGGTATCGCATGACGGCCGATATCAACCTTTCGGGAATAAGCTGGTCTGCATCCCCAATACCGGCATTATTCGGCACATTCGACGGGAACGACCATGTCATACGCAACTTGGTTCTGAACGTCCCCGATGGGGACGATGTCGGTCTCTTCGGTTACGTTGGTTTCGGCGCTGAAATAAGCAACACAGGCATTGAGGACGCATCAATTGCAGGCAGGCGTTTTGTCGGCAGCCTGGCAGGGTATAATTACGACGGCGATCTCAGCAATTGCAGTGTAGTCAACTCAGCCATAAGCGGCCAGCGTGACATCGGCGGTCTGGCAGGGTACAACTGTTACGGCAGCATCAGCAACTGTTACGTTACCGGTTCGGTCGACGCCGAAGATCGCAGTGTCGGCGGCCTGGCGGGCCGGAATCATGGCAGCATCCGCAACTGTTACGCCGCCGGACCTGTCAATAGCAAGGGCGACCATATCGGAGGCCTGGTCGGGTGGAATAAGGGGGGCGATGTCACCGCCTGCTACGCCGCCGGGCCGGTCAGCGGCGCCGGCTATGTCGGCGGCCTGGCGGGCTTGAATTCTGCCGACGGCGGCGGCAGCAGTATCGCCGACTGTTACGCAACCGGCTTAGTCAAAGGGAATAATCATGTCGGCGGGCTGGCTGGGGAAAACTACAATAGTAGTATCAGCAACTCCTACGCAACCGGCCCGGTCAGAGGCAACTATCGTGTCGGCGGCCTGGCGGGATACAATGCACATTACGCTGCTATCGAGAACTCCTATTCCACAGGAACGGTCGATGGCAATGATTGTGTCGGCGGCCTGGTCGGATCGAACGCATGCAGCGGTATTGGGCCGAGTACTATCAGCAACTGCTATACCGTTGGCCCGGTTAACGGAACCGGTTATTCCGTCGGTGGCCTGGCCGGGAGCAATTGTTTCGGCACTATCACTCGCGTGTATTTTCTGCATCCTGATGACGGCGGCGGACCGGACAACGGTATCGGTGAGGCGCTTACGGACAGCCAAATGCGCTGGCGCATTAGCTTCATCGACTGGGATTTTGCAGGCGATGGGGATGGGGATCAAGACATTTGGTCTATCTGCGAGGGGACCAATTATCCGCGGCTTGTCCGGCAGATTCCACTTGCCGACTGGCTTTGCCCCGATGGGGTGGGACTTGAGGATTTCAGTCATTTAGGGCAGGTGTGGGGCGATGCGCTCGGTAGCGAGGATCCGGTGAATCTCGACGGCAACCCGGGAATCGGATTCGGGGACTTGCTGGTCCTGAGCGAGCAGTGGTTCCGAGGAAGATGAGTCTGTCGAAAGGATGCCTGTCAGCTTTTTTGGGGGGCACGTCAGCAGGAAAAAAACCCGATCCCTTCGGGGTAAGACGCAGCCAAGCCTGCATTTTCCAATCGCGCTGTTTTGGATTGACTTGGCGGGATGGGGTTTGTTAGACTTCGGTGGGCCTGCGGGTTGTTTTCTGGCAGGCGTCGAGGCGCAGCCGGTCGGTTTTCGGCACGGCTGGGCGATGAATCGTATGCGTATGTGAAACTGCATTTTCGAAGTTGAGGAGTCTTAGCTATGGAAAAGAGAAGAATTGATCGGCGGCAGTTCATCCGCGGGGCTACGGGCGCTATTGCCCTTCCGTATTTCGTGTCGTCTTCGGCGCTGGGCAACGCAGGCAATGTTGCGGCGAGCGAGAGGATTACGGTCGGCTGTGTAGGTGTCGGGCCGCAAGGGACGGGAGTCATGGGCAACTTCCTCGGGCAGAAGGATGCGCACGTCGCGGCGATATGCGACGTCAAGGAGCCGAGGCGGCAGGAGGTGCAGAAAATAGTCAACGACCACTACCAGACGACAGGGTGCAAGACTTACACGGACTTTCGCGAGCTTATGGCGCGCGACGATATCGACGTAATCCTCTCGGCGACGTGCGACCACTGGCACGTGCTGACGGCTCTGGAGGCGGTCAAGAACGGCAAGGACGTGTACCTCGAAAAACCGATGGGCCTTACTATCGAGCAGGACCAGGCGCTTCGCAAGGCGGTGCACAGATACGGCAGGATGTTCCAATTCGGAACGCAGCAGCGTTCGGACGGCAAGTTCCGCCTGGCGTGCGAGCTTGCGCTGAACGGCAAGCTCGGCAAAGTCCACACTATCAACGTCTGGTCTCCGGGCAGCAGCCAGGGGGGCGACCCGACGCCGACGGACCCGCCGGCGTGGATCGACTACAATATGTGGCTCGGACCTGCCCCGTACAAACCCTATACGAAGGACCGCTGCTCGAACGCGCTTTGGTGGTTCATATCGGATTATGCGCTCGGTTTCATCGCAGGCTGGGGGATTCACCCGATGGACATCGCGTTCTGGGGCGGCGGCAAGGCGGTTACGACACCGCTTACAATCGAAGGCACGGGCACTTGGCCCGCGAGCGGGGTCTGCGATACGGCGATGAACTGGGATGTGGTCATGAAGTACGACAGCGGCGTGACATTGAATTTCACGGGCTGGCCTACCAAGGAAGCCTGGATGAAGCGGTACGGCGAGAACATACAAAGCCACGGCACGGCTTTCGAGGGCAGCGACGGGTGGGTCCGCATCGACCGCGGCGGCATCTACGCCAGCTCGCCGGAGATACTCAAGGCCGAGTTCGCCCCCGGCGACATTCGGCTTCCTGCCAGCGGCAACCACGTGCGGAACCTGCTGGACAGCGTCAAGAGCCGCTCGAAACCCGTCTCCAATATCGACGATTCGGTTCAAAGCGACATACTCTGCCACATCAGCGACATCGCAATCAGGCTTGAGCAGAAGCTGAAATGGGACCCGAAGAAAGAGCAGTTCGCAAATAACGCCGCGGCCAACGGCAGGCTCAGACGAGTGATGCGTGCGCCGTGGAAGCTGTAAGTTTTGGCAGAGAAGAGAAGTACGGTCGATACAGCCGGCACAGCGTCGGTTCTATGTTAATGAGACAGTGACATTTTCAGGAGTGAAGAGTAATGACTAAGAAGTTAGTGACAATCGCGATAGCGCTGGGCGTATTGTGCCCGTTTGTTCGGGCGGCGGACGAAGACGGCTGGATCGAGCTGTTCGACGGAACGCTCAAGAACTGGCAGCGAACGGAAAATATGAATACGTGGAGCGTTAACGACGACGGGCTGCTGGTGACTCACGGCCAGCGGAGCCACCTGTTTTACACCGGGCCGGTCGAGAACGCCGATTTCAAAAACTTCGAGTTGAAGGTCGAAGTCAAGACGGAGAAAGGCTCGAACTCGGGCATCTACTTCCATACGAAAGTGCAGCAGAGCGACTGGCCCGCGCAAGGCTACGAGGTGCAGGTCAACAATACTCACAGCGACAACAAAAAGACCGGCGGCCTTTATGCGGTCAGCGACGTGCTTAATAATTCGCCGGCGAAGGACGGCGAGTGGTTCACCGAGCATATCATCGTGCAGGGCAGCAGGATCATTATAAAGGTTGACGGCAAGACGACTGTTGACTGGACCGAGCCGCCCGGCTACAAGCACCCGCAGTTCGCCGGTCGAAAGCTCTCCAGCGGGACATTCGCGCTTCAGGGCCACGACCCGGGCAGCATCGTCTATTACCGCAGTATAAAGGTCAAGCCGCTTGCGCCTCGAAAGACCGGCACGCTGAAGGTGGCGGTTCTGACGGGCGGGCACGACTTCGAGAGAAAGCCCTTCTTCGAAATGTTCAACTCGTTCAAGGACGCCAAATGCACCGAGGTTCAACTCAAGGACCACAGCGAGATATTCGAGGATCTCGACAACTGGGACTACGACGTCGTGGTAATGTACAATATGACGCAGAATATCTCGAAGAAACGGCAGGACAACTTCAAGGCGCTTCTCGACCGGGGCATCGGTTTTGTAGCGTGGCACCATAACATGGGCGCATTCAACGAGTGGGCCGAGTTCAAGAAAATCGCGGGGGGCAAGTACTACCTCAAGCCGACGAAGGAAGGCGATAAGGAAGTCCGCGGCAGCACTTACAAACACGATCTGGATATGGCGATGAAGATAGCCGACAAATCGCACCCGATTACCAAAGGACTGAATGACTTCACGATACACGACGAGGGCTACAAGTACTGCGGGTTCGAGAAGGACAACCACATCCTTCTGACGACCGACCACGCCGACAGCGACAGAACGATTGCCTGGACGCGGCAGTACGGCAGGAGCCGGGTCTGCGGGATTATGCTCGGGCACGACGGCAAGGCATTCGCGAATCCGAATTTCAGGAAGCTGCTGTCGCAGGCGATGAATTGGACGGCCTGGCGGTCGAAATAACAACAGCCGGGGCGATTCATTGCGAACCGGCGGACAATTAAAGTCAATGTAAAGGGGGTCGAGATGAGGGGTAAGGGTTTCTTTGCGCATGTCGCAGCGGCGGCGGTGCTGCTGGCCTGCATGTCCGAGGCTTATGCCGCCGGCAAAGCCGAGCCGCTGCGCGTGCTGATCCTCAGCGGGCGAAACAACCACGACTGGCGCAAGACAACGCCGGTGCTTGAGAAGGTCTTCCTGGACAGCGGGCGGTTCGTCAGCGACACCATTCACGAGCCGAACACGTGCACGGCGGAGATGCTGGCGAGATACGATGTTGTGGCGAGCAACTGGTGCGCCTGGCCCGACGTGACGGGCAGGCAGTGGGGGCCTAAGGCCGAGAAGGCATTTCTGGATTTCGTGCGCAGCGGCAAGGGCTTTGCGCTGTTTCACGCGGCCAGCGCGACATTTCACGACTGGCCTGAGTACCAGCAGATGGTCGGGGCGACCTGGAAGCTGGGCACGACGGGGCACGGCACGATTCACGCATTCAAGGTGAGCATTGCGGACGCCAATCACCCGGTGACTTCGGGCATGCCGGATTTCTGGATCAAGGATGAGCTGTGGCACCGCATGGGGACCCAGCCGAAGATAAATGTCCTTTGCAGGGCCTTCTCGTCGAAAGACAAGGGCGGGTCCGGACTGGATGAGCCGGCGGCGATCTGGAGCCGATTCGGAAAAGGTCGGTGCTTCTACAATATCCTGGGGCACGACGAGAAGGCGATGCGGAACTCGGCCTGGCGAGCGCTTATGCTCCGCGGGACCGAGTGGGCCGCTACCGGCAAGGTCACTATCGGCATACCGGAGGATTGGCCGGGCACAGCCGAGCAGGCGCAGCGCCGGTACGACGAACCGCCCGCAGAGACCAGAACGCCGCCGACGAGGGCCGTCGGGGTAAAGCCGACGCTCGATACTGCGAGGGGGATATTGAACGAGTTCAAGGCAAGGCGGCTTCCTATCGACAAGAAAATAGAGTACTGCGGGCTGGACCTGACAAACGAACCGGCGACGAGCAACCCAGCCGAGCTGGGCGATCTGTACGCCGCGGACGCGAACGACCCGAACAGGTTTCGATTGCGAGCCGGCGTCGTGCCGGGCAGGCATCGGGACTACTGGTGCGAAGGCGTAGTTTACGACGTGCCGGCGAAGGGGCGATACTACATAGCGATGGAGCCGGGCCATCCGATTGGCAATCCGTATTTCGGGCCTTACGAAGGGTCGCCGTGGAAGAAGCTGGGCATAGCCGAGCCGAACGCACCGGCGGCGAAAACGCCGAGTTTCGGAATCTACCTGGTTCTCGATGCCGTTGCCGTAAACCGGCCTGATGAGGTCGGTCTCGACGAGCTTCACCTGACGGCAGAACCAGTGATTAGCGATAAGGACCTGCTGGCCTATGACTGGGACGAGCATATTCTCAAACTCGCTGCCGGTGTCAAGCAGCGGATACCGAGCCCGAGCGTATGGGGGGCGCCATTTGTGGTGGTAGCCGGGGGCGAGCGGTGCTATCTCGGCGCGTTCTGGACGATTGCTTCTTCGTATATGCCGACAATTCCAATGGCCAACGTCGGTCCCCTGCCGTCGGGCGAAAAGGACACGATCCGAATTTCACCTTCCCCGGTCAAAGGCGCTCGGGACGTTCGCAACGACAGGCGAGTCCGCAAAGCCCTGGAGGCGTTGGGGCCGGCGGCGGCTGTCACGAGCAGCCCGCCCGCAGCTCACAGGGCAAGGCCGCTCGCAGCTCAACTGCAGGTTGTCGTCGATATGTCGCACTGGCGGCGAGAGACGACCCTGGGCCAGGCCATCGACGACTTGAAGAACTCCGTGAATCCGCCTTTGCGAATCATAGTGCTCTGGCGGGACCTGTATGAAAATGCCGGTATAGACAGGCAGACGGCAATAGGCATGGACGGCATAGCGAATGTCCCGGCGGGGGCGGCGCTGAAGTCGCTGCTCATGGCGGTTACGGGCAGGCCCGGGGAAATCGGCTGCGTAGAGGACGGCGGAGTAATCACCATTGCCACGAAAGACACGCTCAAGACGAAATGGCAGACCCGTGTCTATGACATGTCCGATTTGCTTTAAGGGTCGCTGCGGCGAGGCGGAGCTTTTGTTTGGTTTTCTGCGACGGGTGTAGATAAAGGAGCAGAATTTGCTGCGTGAGATTTATTTTCTGGATTTGCTGGGGACGTTCACATTCGCCGCGTACGGCGCTTACGTTGCGCAGAGGAAGGAATTCGACATATTCGGGATATTCGCATGCGCATTCCTTACGGCTCTGGGCGGGGGCACACTGCGAGAGTTCGTTCTCGGCAATATCCCGTTCTACTTTTTCGACAACAACTACGTGTATGCGATAATCGGCGGCGCGGCATTTTCGATCTTCGTTTACCACAGATTCGAGCGGCTCAACAGGTACATGCTCGTGGTCGATGCCGTCGGCCTGGCGACGTTTGCGCTTATCGGGGCGACTGCGGCAAAGCAGGCGCAGTTGGGCGCATTCGCAGTGGTCTTTCTTGCGACGATCACTGCTGTCGGCGGGGGATTGCTGCGAGATGTCTCGATAAGGGAGGTTCCGCGGATATTCTACCGCGACTTTTACGCCTCGCCGGCGATATTCCTCGGCGTTGTCTATGCCGTATTCGGCAGGTATCGGCAGCACTCTGTCTTTATCTGGTCTGTGGTGACGTGCACTTTCCTGCTGAGGCTGGCGGCAATCTACTTCAAGCTCCACCTGTGGGGCCCGCGGCGCAAGAAGGCCCCGGATGCGCCCGGCGAGTAGCCACCCCATTTGGCGACCCACCTACTATGAAAAGGTCTCGCGTTCGACCTGGGCAAGGTAGAACCTGCCGTCGTTGCGCATGAAGTTGATGATGCTGTCGAACTGGCGGTCGATGAACTGCCTGTCGTTGCAGACCAGGGCGATGCCTATCGAGGCGACTGTCTTATTGTCCTGGTGGTCGATCTCGGAGACGGAGATATTGAACCTGCTCTTGAGCTTTCCGATGAGGCCTTTGACGATGCTCCTCTTTGCCTTGAGGGATTCTATTCCCTGCATGTGCAGTTGTGCTGTCATAACGCCGATGAGCATATCCAGCCTTTTGTCATTGACTCATACGCGGTCCTTGCTGTTGCGGCAGACGAATGATATGGACGTAATGACGCACAGTCAATGCAATTCCACACGGCGACCACACAAACCGAGCCGCAACGGCTGCGCCAGCCGGCAGCGGGGCGTTTTTGCTTGACGCCGGGCGAAAGAGGGGCCTATTCTAATGCTGTTACGAATGGGAATTGTCTCTTTGAAACGGGAGTAAACGAATATGGCTCGAAGATATCGAATCAGCCGCATCGCGGTATTATTGATAGTCACTGCAATTGCCCCGGTACTGCGGGGCGCCGAGACGGTCTGGCTCAGCGACCTGGACATAAGCAAGATGACGGTTGGCTGGGGCGAGCCTGTGAAGGACGCCTCGATTCAGAAACAGCCCTTGACGATAGGCGGGCGCAAGTTCGACAGAGGCGTCGGCTCGCATGCCGACAGCGTGCTGTTCGTCGAGCTTGCGGGCGGGTCGAAAAGGTTCTCGGCGCGGGTGGGCGTTGACAGCGAGGTCGGCTCGAATATCGGGAGCATCGAGTTCAAGGTAATCGGGGACGACAAGGAGCTGTTTTCCAGCGGGGTAATGAAGGCGCAGGAGGCGGCGAAGGAGCTTGACGTCGATGTCACGGGCGTCAAGACGCTGATACTCATAGCGGGCTCTGCGGGTGACGGGGTGAGCTACGACCACGCGGACTGGGCCGATGCGAAATTCGAGGTAACGGGGGTCAAGCCGAAGGCGGTTGATCGGCCGAGCGTTGACGAAGAGATGGTGATTCTGACGCCCAGGCCGGGACCTGCGCCGAAAATCAACGGCCCGCGAGTCTATGGCGCTCGGCCTGGCAGTCCGTTTATCTATCGCATCCCCTGCACGGGCGAGCGGCCGATGACATTCACGGCGAAGAAGCTGCCGAAGGGCCTCAAGCTCGATGAGACTACCGGAATCATCACCGGCACAACTCCGGAAAAGGCTAAAAAGCACAAGGTTACATTCGGCGTATCGAACGAGCACGGCAAGGCGAAACGCGATTTCACTCTGGCGGTCGGCGATACGCTGGCGCTGACCCCGCCGATGGGCTGGAACCACTGGTACACATGGTACGACCGCATTACCGATGCGCACATGCGGCAGGCGGCGGACGTCATGATCGATTCGGGGATGGCCGATTTCGGGTACCAATACGTGAACATAGACGACTGCTGGATGATCCGCCCCGGCTCGAAGGACCCGGAACTTATCGGCGAGAACCGCAAGGCCGACGGCACGATTAACACGAACTCGCGATTCCCGGACATGAAGGCGCTGACCGAGTACATTCACGGCAAGGGGCTGCGCGCCGGTCTTTACACCGGGCCCGGGCCCACCACGTGCGCGGGATTTGTCGCCAGCTACGAGCACGAGCAGCAGGACGCGGTGACATTCGCCGAGTGGGGTTTCGATTTTCTCAAGTACGACTGGTGCTCCTACGGGCGAATCGCCAAGGATAACAGTCTTGCCGAATTGCAGAAACCTTACATTCTCATGGGCGATATCCTCAAGAAGCTGGATCGCGACATTCTCCTGAACATTTGCCAGTACGGAATGGGCAACGTGTGGGAATGGGGCGGGCAGGTCGGCGGGCACTGCTGGCGAACGACAGGAGACCTCGGTCTTGAGCGCGGGACGCTTCTGCCGGGGTTCTACCATATCGGTCTTGCCAACGCGCAGCACTGGCAGTACGCCAAACCGGGGCAGTGGAACGACCCGGACTACATCCTTATCGGCTTCGTCGGCAACGCGTTTCGAAGCGGCGACCCCGCCAGGCGAACGAGCCTTTCGGCGAACGAGCAGTACAGCTATATGTCGATGTGGTGCCTGATGGCGTCGCCTCTGTTCTACTCGGGCGATATGGGCAGGCTGGACGAGTTCACGCTGAACGTCCTGTGCAACGCCGAGGTAATCGAGGTTGACCAGGACCCGCTTGGCCGACAGGGCAAACCGATAGTGCAGGACAAGGGGACTCTCGTCCTTGCCAAGCCTATGGAGGACGGTTCGATGGCGGTTGGGCTTTTTAACCTTCGCGAAGCCGGAAGGCCGATGACGCTAAACTGGGAGCAATTGGGCCTCAAGGGCAAGCAGCGGGTGCGCGACCTGTGGCGGCAGGAAGATATCGGCGTATTCGAGGGCGAATTCGAAACGCAAGTCGCCCGGCATGGAGTCGCCATGCTTCGGTTTTTTGCCTCGCGGTGAGCGGGCGGCTCGCAATGCCCCTGGAATTCGGCTGGGAATCTTGCTAAGATCCAAAATCGGAATGCAAGACGATACACGGTTGTGAAGGAACAAAATCATGGCGGTAAGATGCATTGCAGGATTGCGCAGGGCGGTGCTCGTGATTGGTGCGGCGGCGTGTGTCGCCGGGTGCGGGCAGAAAGACGTTCGGACAATCGGCAAGGGCAGTGCGCCTACGAACGGGCAGATATCGAAAGAGGATCTGGGCGAACAACTGGACAAGTTTGCGGAGTTCTACAAGGCCCTGCTGCGGGCGACGGCGAACGAGCTTAACGAGAAGCTCAAGAGCCAGCGGGTCGAGAAGACGACGCTGCAGATGCGGGCGAGAATGCTCCAGGGGCTCAACACGATGCTCGATCAGGAAGACCCTGTCACTGCCTTCGTGGAGATATGGGGGCTTTGTGCAAGGTTCAGAGTCTATCTGGAGGAAGGGGAAGGGGTGGCTCTGTTCGGGGATTCGCAGTCGGTGGCAGTTGAGGCGGGCAGGCGACTCGAAGGTGAGATCGAGCGAATAGGCCGAATATTCCTGAAGGATGACGTTTTCGAGGCGACGCGGAAGAGCATTATGGAATTCGCCAACGCCAACCCGATCAAGGGCACGTTCTTCAATGTCACGGTCTTTGCGACGGAGGTCAGGAAGGGCCAGCCTAACCCGTTTCTTGGTGTCCTGAAGATACCGATGACTCCGTTTCGGGCAATCGAGGGGGTTGATCGGACCGCTACCGAGATTCGCCGGTTCACGGACATGTCCGAGCGTTTCAGCGATATAGTCCGGGAGATGCCCGAATCGACGCGCTGGCAGATGCAGCTTTTGCTGTACGACCTGGAAGAGACGGAAATGACAAAGACCTTCCTGGCGGCGCTGACGCAGTTCTCGCAGAGCAGCGAGCGGCTGAGCAAATCGATCGAGGCTCTGCCGGGGCATCTGGGCGAGCAGTTCGAGAAATCCGTCGAGCAGATCGATTCGGGGCAGACGAACATACAGAAGACCCTCGAACAGGCCGAGAAAACGACACTGGCGATAAACGAGGCGACGAAGGAGATAAACAAGGCGGCGGAATCGATGAACACTCTGGCCGGGAACGTCGGCGAAACGGCGGCTGCGTGGGAGACGGCGGCGAAGGCAAGCGGCGAAGTTATCAGGGAGTTTGCAAAGATTTCACCGGAGCCCAAAGGGGAATCCTCTTTCGACCTCAAGGATTACCGCGCCGCGGCGGAGCAGACATCGCAGGCGGCGAACGACATCAAATCTCTTCTGGCTGCGCTGGACGAATTCTCGAAATCGCGCGACTACGGTTCTCTGCTGACCCGCATCACTATTCACTTGGCCGGGCTGCTGGTTCTGATTTTCGTCCTTGCGGTGCTGTATCGAGTCCTCTCAGTTAAGCTCAGGAAATCGAAAGCAGCGTGACTTTCGCTTTTTGCCCCGGGGCTGCAACAGCCATTCGCCAATAAGCAAGAAGGGCTGTCGGTGTTACCCGACAGCCCCAATCAAACCTCCATCCATGGAAAGTTCACAGAAGTAGTTAGCGACCCCGCAACCGCAATCGCGACCACTGCGAGCCGGCAGTGGAGCAGAGCCGCTAGTGCGGCGAGAAACTCCAATCTCAGATCAGATGCTTCCAAGCCACACTTTCCGACGGTAATTGTACACTATCGAAGGAGATTTGTCAAGACAAAAGTCCGGTAAAACCCGCTTTTATTATGCACGAAACGGGAAAACGGGTGTGAACCGCACGCGTCCGGGTCGTCGGCGGACAACGTTGCGTAAACCTTTACTGCATCTGAAATTCCGTGCTTTGGCCGGTCTATTTGTCCGTCTTGACAAAGACCACGATGTCCTCGGCAGGCTCGAAATCAAGGGGTCGGAGCTTGCCGGGCTCATCCTCGCCGATTACCTTGAACGACTCGTCGTTGAGGAATTCCATGATGCACTTGACGGTCTTGTCGTCCCAGGTAACGTTCAGCCTGATGGGCGTAGTGGTGTAGTCGATGAGGTAGGTCCCGTCGTATGTGCCGTTTGGCGTTGTCACCTGCGCCTTGTCATTGGCGGCAAAAACAATTACGTACTGATCCCGTCCGACGCCCGTTGCCTCCCACCTGCCGATATGCCGCCTTTGTTCGGGCGAGACACAGGAACATGTAATCAGGACCAGCGGCAATACGATGCACAGTCGTCTCATTTTAGCGACTCCTTTCGTCATATCACCCGCCATGCCGATTCTGCGTTATTCTGGTACATACTCTGCACCACCCCATTACCTCTCTCAACCTACGCTGCCCGGTCCAATCTGTCAAGGGTCCTCCGGCATATTGAAATAGCGAAGGAAAGAAGTCGAAGCCGGACACCTGCAGAGAATCGAATCCTGGCGGGCCGGCAAGAAAATGAAAAGAGGGTGTAGGGGATGCACCAAGATGGCGTTCCTTCTCACCACCCTACCACCCTCATATTAGCATCAAGTGTTAGTCAGTATCGTTTCTCCTGCCGACCGGAGGGGCCGTTATTTACCACAGATCAACCCGGTCCGTCATGCTAACCAGTATAACCTCAGCAAGGCATAAAAGTCAAGCAGAAAGCGGCACAGATGCCCTTTTGTCCGGTAATACGCCCGGCCGCGGGCGACATCCGGCTAACCGGCCTTGAGCTCGGCAACGAGGGTGCGGGTTTGGGGGGATTGGCCCGCCTGGGCCTGCTTGAAGGCTTCGGTGCGGTCGGCGTTGCCGCTTTTGAAGAGCTCGTTGCCGGCGATGACCTCCTTTAGGGCCTGGGATTTTGCTTTGGCGTCCTTTAGGAACTTCGCGGCCTTGGCGCCATAGACGCCGCCGAGGACGGCGCAGATTCCTATGCCCAGTTCCATTGCGGCATCGGCCATGTCCCAGGAAGTCGGCCTGACAGCGGAATCGGCGATCGCGCTTGCGGCGAGATCGCGGCTTGGCTGGGAAAGAATGTCGCCGGCGGTCTCTGCGGGGAGGTATTCAGCGGGGGCGCCGAAGTAAGCGGTGAAGGCGCGGCTCTGCAGTTCGCTCAGCTCGGCCAAGCCCTGAAGCTGCGGCGAGGTATCTTCGTCGCAGGCCATGCGGGCGGCAGCGGCGGCGGTGCGGTTGTGCAACCAGGCGTTGGCCTTCTGGTTCTCGGTAATTCCGGGTCGCATGTTCTCGCAGCCGAGCGAGACAAGAATAAGACCGAAAAGGCATATCGTCGGAATTAATTTGGGGAAGTATTTTGTTTTCATCATTATTCTCCTTTTTCTGCTTTCTGAACTTCTCTTTCATGCGCTATAATAATGCCGGTTTGCATCGAGAATACGGGCTTGCGCGAGACGAGAGGTTCGGCTATGGACACCTCCAGACAATTCAAGCCTCAGACAATACTGCTTTGGGAAAAGGTTGTCGAACACGCTGAGGCACAGCGTATTGTCAGGCTCTTCCCATCCGCAGAGGTCCGGATTATCAAGCAACAAAGATACCATCCATCCGCGGGTAAGGCGTCATCTCGGGCGCTCCTTGACGGCAAGAGAATTTTAATGGTGGGTCATAGCTCGTCCTTTGTGGGGCACTTCGACGGTCGGCTTGGCCCGGATGTATCTTGCCGGCCATACTATAAGTTAGTCCCGGTTTCAAACGGATGCCCTTTCTACTGCACGTACTGCTATCTTGCATTCGTCTATCGAAAACACGCTCCCTTCATGAAGATTAATATCAACTATGAGACTATGTTCAGGCAAATCCGGCGCGCCGCGGCGGTATCCTGCGGCACAGTCAGCTTCAACATGGGTGAGATGCTCGACAGTCTTGCTCTCGACCACGTCACGAATCTCACGACACGGCTGGTCCCTTTCTTCTCGGAGTTCCCGAATGCCTACCTGATGCTGCTCACAAAAAGCAATAACATCGCCAACCTGCTGCAGCTCAAGCCCAACCGGCAAACAGTTGTCTCGTGGAGCGTCAATACCCAACAAATGATCGACACGCACGAGATCGGGGCCGCCAGCCTCAGTCAGCGAATTCAGGCGGCTAAAGCTTGTCAGGAGCATGGTTACAGAATACGCCTTCGCATCGACCCTGGCATGCTCCACAAAAACTGGCGGGCTTCATACGCTGATCTGATCCGCCAAGTCATGACTACCGTCAGGCCTGACAATATCACACTTGGAATGCTGAGATTGCTTCCCGGCCACCTCCGGCTCGCCAAGGAAGCCTACGGCGACAGAGCCGACAAGCTGCATGATTCTGATCTTGTTGAAAGAGCCTCCGACGGGAAGCTTCGCTATCCGACGTCGAAGCGTATCGAGTTTTACACGTTTCTGGCGGACGCCATCCGCAGCTTTGACGTAAACGTTTCTATCGGTCTCTGCAGAGAAACGCCCAACATCCGGAAAAATCTCAAACAACTCTGCAGCCGGCGCCAATGCAACTGTGTCATGAGGTGATTCTCACGCAACGGATTATTCACATACCGCTTCATCTCTTCCCGGCGAATAGAGACACGTGTAGTATGAGTACGTGTATTTGTCATTTTCATTACTCGCGTGGTTTAGCCGTTGGGTCAATTCCTCTTTACGGGCTAATCTTCCAATTAATCCGGCAATCTTCCTCACAAGCGGCGTCCTGAATCTATCTTGAAGAACGAGAACTTGCCCCTTACTACTGCAGAGACCATCGACATCTGAGAGGCCCACCGCCAAGGCATTCAGACCGGCGTTCTCCTTTAGTGGCGTCAGAACATACGAAAGTACAGCTATGTCATATCCACCTATATTGCCAGCAATCTGTTGAAGTTGGCTCATATTATCGGGAAACGCCCTCTGCGAAGTGAGCGTTCTCGCACAAGTTATCCACTTCCCGTGCTTGCCGCCCATCTTGAAGTAGTTGCCCAGCATGGTTCGTGCCACCCCAAGACATATGCCCTCTGTATCGTTGAGTACATAAGTCACTCGGATCTTCTTGTTTCCTCGCCAGACGCTTGAATGTACAAGATGTTCTACGATACAAGCAACTATCTCTGTGATTGCCAAAGAAGCAACTGCAGGACCTGAACCTATATCAAGAATTCGCAGGTGACCTTCTTTCAGAATACTAAGCCCATCTTTAGACTCCAGATACTTAACAAGGCTATTCTGAACTTGAAAAAAGTGTCTTGCAAAAAAGACTTCGAGAAATGCACGCATTCCTTCCGGTGTTTCAGGATAGCGTGTTTCATCTTCCGAGGCTTTCTTTCGAGGCAGACGGCCAATTTGATGTTTGAGCAAAGATTTCATAACACGACTCAACTGCCAAATGTAATCAGGGCACAAATCCTTTTTGACGCGATCTTGGAGTGTATCATTCATAGGTCGTACCTTTCTCGAGTGCGCGGAGGCGGTACTCGTATGAGATGCTCTTGGCTGAGAGGGCCTCTATCTTTCCGGTGAAATCCTGCTGGCGCCGCAGCAGCATGGTGACATCTCGCTGGAGCGAGTCGAGCTGCCTCTGGAGGTTGACGTAGCTGCCGATAATCAGGCAGGCCAGCAGCACGAGCTGAACGAGCGTGGAGATATTGATCTGCCGATTGAGCTGCCACGATTTGGGGTCGCCGTTTGCCATTTCTCACCTCACTTGTCGTTTTTTTCAGGGCGCGGCGTAGAATACGTTTGTCTCGCCTACTCTCGCCATTACGGCATAGGTTCCGGGTTCGAGGGCGCCGGCGGCCTCGAACGACTCGGCGAGGTTGACGGCCTGGGTCTGTCCGCCGATTTCCAGCGGGACCGTCCCTGCGGCGCCTATCACGACCGCGACGACGTTATAAACGTTGTACGATACGAGGCTCTTGACCTTTACCGCCCAGGCTGCGGCCCTTGCGCCGGGCGAGGCGACGGCGGAGATCTCATCGACGCGGCGCGAGCCCTGTCGTGCAAGCCGCCTGATTGTCTGCAGGTCTTCTTCGCTGCTCATGTAAGCTGTCTCCTTCTGCGAACGATTTTCAGATTGGTGCGCTGCTTTTTGAAATCCATTCGGACGCGCTCTATCGTGCAGAGACTTCGATTGTCGAGACGGGTCGAGAGCAGGTCTCTGCTGTCGGGGCCGGCGACGACGGTATCGCCGATTTGGCAGTCGAAGGCAAGCAGGGGCGTCCGCACGTTTGCGGTTTCGATAATTCGGCCTGCGCCGGCGGCCTTGTGGCGTACGAATTCATGGAGGGCTTCGGTGTCATCGGCCTGGTCGGCGGCGGCCTGGCCCGCGTTCAACAGGCCTGCGAAGATGCTCTGCGGCGAGACCTTGCGAAACTTGAAGCGGCGCGGCATTGTAAGCAGCTCTTCGACGACACCGGCGGCCGAGCCGACCGGGCCGTCGGCAACGGTGCAGGTGAGGCGCTGGTCGCTGACGACCGATGCGGTTATCCTGAATTTGAGGACGCCTTTCAGCGCCGCGACCCATGTATCCATATCGAGCCGGTCGCTGCTGAGCCAGATGCCGCACTCGTCGAGCAGGTTGTTGAATGCGCAGAGGTACTGCCACCAGTTTGTCCCGCCGTCGTACGAGACCTCGAGAAAACAGCCGAGCGACTTGCCCTGGGTATCGGCCGTCAGCGCCGGGTAGAAGCGGCGCCGGCCTTGGGCGTATTCGCTCGTGCCGAATATCTTCGAGAAGTCGAACGGCTCGCCCAGATTGTAAGGCTGATTCGAGTAGTCCGCCGCCTCGTTCAGGCACCATTTGCGATAGACATCCCTGACCTGGTAGAAATCCGGGTTGGTCGAGGGCGAGAATATGTTGTAGTCGGTATCTTCGAGGGCCGAATCCCACGCGCCGAGAAGGTCGAACGTGGCCTCGAATACCTTGAAGTCTCCCTGGCCGATACAGCGATGCGTCACCGGCCAGAAGTTCCTGACGCTGCCGAAGCCTGCGATATCGGTTTTGGAGATACTGAGCCGCCGGCCTTTCCGCTGGCAATTCAACTCGACCGCCCTGCCTGCGCCGCCGGTGTAGAACCGGATCGCCTGCCTCGGCCCGGTCTCGCCCGGACGCGGGACGAACTCGAACTGCACGCCGATCCTCTCGCAGCATCGATGCATGGCGTCCAGGACGGTCAGGCCCGTGACATCGAGGTCCCGAACAATCCGGTTTTTGGTAAGTGCAGCTAATCGCTCAAGCTCCGGTATCTGCAAGCGCCCGTCCGGAAGATATTCACTGAGCAGATAGTCGATAACCTCTGCATGTGTCCAGGGCCTGCCCTGCGAAAGCTCGGGGCAGAAGGTGGTGCGGCTCTTTCCGTTGACAATTCTCGGCATTCGGCAGGCATTTGCGCCGCCGTCGGGGTTGAAGACGGTATCCGGCCCGCTTAGGAATACTGTCGAACCGGCGGCGGTCGCGACGCGCCTGCCATAGACGGTGATGCGTCTTAGATTGGCGCTGAAATCCCTTGCGACTATCTCGACCCGCTCGCCGTTCGGGCCAATCGTCGTTTCGATGGTATCGACCGCGCCGCAGAATATCGCCAGGCTCGAAACCGCCGAGGCGGGCATCGCGGCGTTGTAATACCGGCCGATGCGAACGGATTCGCCCATTGCAAAGGCGGTTTCAATATCCTCGGCTTTGGTCAGGCTGCCGTCGGTATTCGCCGCGGGATTATACGCCATCTTTGCCCAGCCGAACTCGGGCCAGGGACCTCGTACAATCTCGACCGGCTCGACCGAGGGACACAGGCGACCGCCAATCTCGACCGATACGGTCGCGGCAGGCAGGGCAAGGCGGTCTTCGGCGGATTGAAAAAACTCGATTGAATTCGACATCGCCGGACTCCAAAATCTTTTCAGACAGCTTCAATTTTCAAAACGTCAACCGCATCAGGGTCTTTGCCGGGCGTCTCGACGCTCAGCATCGCCGAGCAGTGGTCCTGCGTGCCGTTCGCATCGCCGGCCCTGACGGCAAAGAGGTATCGGCCCGCTTCGAGGGGGCCGCAGGTGCAGCCGTAGAATCTCCGTCCGCGATATTCGACCGTGCCGATGGGGTTGTCGTAGTCGATTTGCCCGCTTCGGCTGTCGTGATAGACGTTGAAACGCACCGGCGGGACTTGCTGAGCCAGCGGGCTGTAGAACCATTTCAGCCGAACATTGCCGCCGTCCGCCGCCTCAGCCGCCGCACTGAAGATGCCGTTGGGCCGCCGCGGCGAGAGATTGCCTTCGGCGTCGAACGATACCCTAACCGCGGCGGCGAGCGTATGCTCCCGGACTCCGCACCGATTGAACCTTCGAACCGCATAGAAGCAGGCCGCGCCGCCGGCGTGCGGAAGCCAGCAAGGAGGCGAGATGCTGTCTGCATCGACGTTGGCAACACTCAATATGTTCGACCAGTCAATGCGGCTTATCCGCGGCCCGCGATACAGGGCCGAGCATCCCCCCACCCGCATCCAGAACCAACCCAGACTAATGGCGGTGCCGAGCTTGAACGCATTTGCCGTCATGCCCGCAAAGAGCGCATCGGTGAGCCATGCCTTTGCAGTCTGAATTGGCTGTGATCTATCGACGATGCTCAATCTGCCGGACACGCTCGACTGTGCACTCGATGCGCCGGTGACTGTCACCACCTGGGAAGTCGGTGCGCCGAGCAGTTCGGCCCTGCCGCGACCGCCGAACATCGCAAAAGGTTCGCGATAGAGCCACGCGATTTCGTAATCGGACAGGGCTCTATCGTACTTCAATGCCTGCGAAACCAGGCCGCCGAAGTAGCGGTCGGCATTACCATCGACCCGCCGGCCAATATTGAGAGCATCGCTCCGGTTGATGCCGTTGAAGCCGGCGTCCGATTCGAAGTTATCTTTGACGCCATCCATCCACAACTGTATCTCGCCTGCGGAAGCGTCACGCTGCACGCCGAGCAGATGCCATTTTGAATCCGCCGGCCATTGCGACGCGCTGACAACGGACTTCGCCGTCCCATCATTGTCTTTGCTATCGATCTTCCAACTGCCTGCATCTGCTATGCCGTCCTCGTAGATGAAGAGATTGATACTCGGCGTAGCCCCAAACGCGCCCCATGACAGTATGTACTGATAGGCGCTTCCGCTGTTGTCGGCGAGGCAGTACCGCAGCCAGATCGACCAGTCGCCGTCGGGCAGGTCGATTTGGGGAGAATCGGGAACGCTGAGGTAATCGTCGGCCTCGTCGAAGCTCAGGACTACCCCGTTCTTGGACGGTCTCCACAGTGCGCCTGCAACTGTGCCGTCATTTGCATTGCCGCTCAAATCAGTGACCTTGTTTCCGGCGGCTTCGTTGAAAAGCCAGCAGGCGACAAGGGCGTCGGCCAGGGGATGTCCGCGGACAAGCGTTGTCCCTATCGGCGGCTTCATTTTGTATTTGGTCTGCAGGATCATAATCAACTCGACTGTGCGGCTATGCCGACGAACTTCTTGACGTGGTTGGCTTCGGTTGTGTCCAGGGCCGAGCCGCTTTTGTTCTCGACTATGACGCCCCACTTGCCCGGCAACGAACCGCCGAAGGCCGCGGCCACGCTCATGAGGTCCGACTCGTAGGCCGTCGCCGCCGCAGGCGTACTGATAACGCCTATCAATCTGGTATTGGCGAGCGTGCCGCTGAATGCAGAATCGCTGCCCGATGCGCCCCCGGAATAGCCCAGCGCGCCGGAATCGGTCGAGCCGTAGGCATAGACATAAACGGCCTTGTCGCCGCCGACGGATGCGCCGGTCTTGACCTTCAACTGCACGTGGGCGTCCAGATAGAGATTGCCGCTGTTGTCGATGGCGCCGGATTGACGCTTTGCATCGTCGGCCAGAGAGGCAAGGCTTATGGTTATGCTCGCCGCGGCTGCGTACTTACTCTTGATATCCGCCATTATGAATACTCCTTTTTTTTCTAATCCAACGTTACGTTCAGGCCGCCGGGTGAGAATTCGAGAGTGTCTCCGCTGCCGAGAGACCTCGATTCGGCCAGCGCGCCGCCGGCCAGCATATTTCCTCCCGATAAGGCATCCATGACGGCAAAGTGGGTGACATTGCCCCAGTCGCCGGTCGCCTCGCCGAACGTGACTGCGTCGGCGTTGCCGATAGCGCCGCCCGAAGCCGGATTCCATTTAGCGGGCGTCGTTTGCACCCTGGCGTAGCCGTTACCGGCGGGCTCTGCCAGGCCGGAGCCGTCGTCAAGCGGGTCTTGCGTTGACAGCGCAACATAAATTGTGCCGGGCGTGTAATCGCCCTTGCCGAATACATGGTCCAGAAGCCTGTCTTCCAGATAGTCGCTGAAACTTCCCATTCATAATCTCCCTGAGCATCGAACGCCGCAACTCAGCTCGGCGTTCTGGTTATAGCTGCTTCGGAATCGGTCGGCGTGTGCGTCAGGATCACCGCCTCGGCATCGTCATCGTAGTATGCGATTGCTCCGGTGAGCTTGTTCTGGACGGCCTTATTCACGAGCACCTTGGCGGCCTTGTCGAGACTCGCTTGGGCCAGGGCCGAGGCCACCTGCGAGCCGACCGCGCCGGCCCAGCCCGAACCGCCTTGCGTAATGGTCCCGGCGGCTGTCTCGTACGCACAGCCGCACACGACGAGCTTGCCGTCGCCCTGCCACAAATCGTAAGGCCCTGCGCTCGCATTGTCGCTGGAGCACTTGACCGCGCAATTATCGAGCACCGCGGCGGCGCCGGGATTGTTTACGAGGACCCCATACGCCTGGCCTGTATGCCCGCCGCCGCCGGCGGCCTCGAATACGCAGTTCCTGAAAACGGCCCGGCTGGCCGACGTGCAATAGGCCGCGCCGATTGCCTTGTCGCTCGTGTCGTCTCTCTGGGCCGTGAAGACGCAATTACTGTACGCCCCGTCGCCGGTGCCGAGCAGCGCTATGCAATCGGCGGAGGTCGAATATGTCCCGTCGGCAATGAAAATGCAGCCTTCGACGACGACCTTCCCGGCGGATGCGAAATTGCAGGCGCCGAGTTTGCCCCGAATGGTGCAGCCCCGCAGAAAAACATTCTCGGCGCCGTAGCCGTACAAGCCGCCGTATGCGCCGTAGAAATCGCAGTCCTCGACGACAATGTCCGCCTTGTTGAATAAATCCAGCGCCTTTGCGCCTGTAGCGAGGGCCTCGACTGAGATATTTCGCACGACGCTGCCGTCTGCGGCAACGATGCCCGAACCGCTCGCCGGGACGATTCTCGATTTGCTCTTACCTGCGCCGATCAACGTCAGGGCCTTGCCGGCGAAGTTGACATTCTCGGCATAGTCGCCGGGCCAGACGATAATCGTATCGCCGGCAGCCGCCGCGGAAACCGCCGACGAAATCGTCAGCTTGGCGTCGTTGGCAAGATCGACGGGATACTGGCCCGCCAGGCCGCTGTTGGAATCGCTGCCGCTCTTGGCAACGTGCCTGATATGGCTTGAATCCGGAAGATACATATTCGCTCCTCTTTGACAAATGTCCAATACTGCCGGTCTGTACTCTGGCTTACGCCTCTTCGGTCCACGTCCCGCAGGCCGCGACAGCCGCCCAGTCGCCGTTTGAATCTGCGACGAGCGTGAGGCTCTGCCCGACGGCGTCGGCGGATTTGTACTTGCCCGCCGTCTGCCCGCTATCCGCTCGAATCGCTGCGGCCCCGGGGTCCACGCGAAGCTCATAAGCGGCCTGCACCGCAAAAGTAAACTGCGTCCCGGCGGAAGCCGAGGCAGGAAGCGTCAGCGTGACAAGGCCGGTGGCGCCGAGGTTGCTGTGAACGCTGCCGGATTCGGCTTCGGCGAGAGCATCGTCGCTGTCGTGTGCCTCTACCACCTTCTTGATTCCGCCCGCCGGGTAAGGAATCGCTATGTTGTGCCCTGCGCGGCAGTCGGTAATCGAGTCTATATCGCCGGCGGAAGTGGCCACCGTCGCCAGGCGAACATGGGGCGTCGCCGCCATATCCGGAAAGCCGTCGTATTCATCCGTCACCAGCTGGCCGGAGGCGTCCAGATAGACGTATATGCTGTCCTTATCGCCGGCCAGCGTGTTGCCCGAAGAACCCTCGTAAGTAATCAGCTCGGTGGCGACATAGAACCTGCCAGGCTTAACTCCGATATCCAGCCCGCTTTCGTCATACACGCGCAGGTCGTTCGCTCGCCGGCTCGCCAGCAGCAGCCTGTACAGCAGCTTGCGAAACTCCAGGTAATAGGGCGCAGTGCCCGTCGCTATGTACTCGACGCCGGTTTCGCCGTCGGATTGTATGTTCAGCAACTCATTGTCGGATGGATAAACCTCTGCCATTGCACTCTCCTTGTCACTGCCTCACGAAACGCTCAGCAATAATGTGTTTGTGTACTTGTCGAACGAACAGACGCTCAGTTCTTCGGCAGGCCTTGCCGCCGGTATCACGACGACTTCGCCGCTTTCGCTCGCAGCGCTCTGATTGCCCGCCGAGTCGCGCACCACAACGGCGAATCGATAAATGCCCGCGTCCATGGGCGGACTTTGCCATTCGATTGCGTCGGCATCGAGTCCGATCAGGCCGCTGCCGAAAACGCCCTTTCCGAAGCCGACCGCCGCTGCCGAGTCGTATCCGAAATCCCCTTCGCCGAATCTGCTCATTGCGAAGCCGGCCTTGTCCAGCCGGCTCGGCCATATCCGAATCGGCTCGACGCTCAAAGGCTGCGAGTAGTCGATCTCGCCGCTGCCCGCGTCGTAATAGACCTCGGCGACGGAGTCTATGGGAAGATTCTGGCCGCGAAGGATGACGATTCGCACGCGCCCGCCGCCGGCGCAAAGCGGCGTAAGGCTGTCGCTGAAATCGGTATCGGCCTGGTCGGACTCGACGCCGAAGACCTCGATCCGAACCGCCGACTGCAGAGAACCCGGAGCCTGGACAATCATCCGCCTCTGCTCGCTGTCGAGCGTTGTCCCGGCGTAGCGCCCGTTGACGTAAACCTGGTGCAGCCTGCCCGCCAGCGACGACCGCCAGGTCACCAGGACCGCCCGGCAGGCAGCAACATATTCGCCGCCTGCGCCGATGCCGCCCGGCAGCTCGACCGCCCGCACAGATTCTATCCCGCTTTTTATCAGTCCCATCGTTACTGAGCCTTCAACTGCATATAAGTAATCTCATAGTCGATTGACACTCCGCCTCCGCCGGTCCGTTCATTGCTCAACTCCAGGGAGTCCACTCGAACGTCGCAGAACTCCCTGCCGTCGCCGGCGCCCAGGACGTGCGTGCCGCCGTCCATGAAAGCCGATACAGCCTCGACCTTCGCCTGCAATTGGGCTCTGCTCGCGGCCCGCAGCACGCCCTTTTGCCTGATTCGCCTGCCGCGTCCGCCCAGGTCGATGCTCAGCACTCCGTCCAGCCCGGGCACGACCAGTTCCATCGAATCCCTGCTGAAGCTGCCTGCTTCAAGGTCCGGCTGATGCTCGCCGAACAGGATTTGCCCATCAAGAGTAACGCCCATGTGATTGCCCTTTTGAAAAAAACCGCCGATTACCTTCCGCAATACCCTCAGTCGCGAACGAGCTTGCCCGACGCGGCGACCATCGTGACATCGGCCGTCCCGTCGCCGCCCGAATCGACGCTGAATCTGCATCGCTCCCTCGCCCGCTCGAAGAGCTTCTGGTAGTGCAGGCTCTTCTTCCAGAAGATTTCGTCCTCGCCTCGCCCGGCCAGCATCGCATAGACGCGCGCGATAACCGCAAAGACCGACGCCCGCCTCAATGCCTGCGTATCCAGGACGTCCTCGACGGAAATGTCACTAGCGGGGCTGCCCGGCCTGACGCCGAAATACTCGGTCAGCTCGAAACCCGCCTCGCCGGCCTGCGGCGCCAGCGTGCTTATGCGGTACGATACGTCCGAACCCGAAGGAGGCGCTATCGCTTCATCGGCGCAATCGCAGCGAAGCACCGAAACCGTAAGCTCGGCAGCCGAATCAACCGAGACTATCTCATAGACGCCGTCCACCGAGCCGTCCGCCGACCGCAGGTAGATCGTCCCGCCGCTCGAAACGCCCGCGCCGGTGAAATTGCCCGCAGAATCGGTGAACGTCGTGCCGGCCAGTTCGCCGCCGTCGCCCGAACAGATCACCTGCCAGGGCAAATGCAGCTCGCCGAAAAGCGCCGGCTCATACTTGAGAATATCTGCGTCGCTGGAGAAACCGACCATCGTATTCAGCTCCTTTCTATAGTGCTCAAGATTGAATCCTTCCGTCCGCTCGCCTGTCCCTCAGGGGCGGATAAGCAACTTCAGAACAACTTTCTTACAATCTCACTCGCGGAAATTTATTACCCTGAAGGGTATGGCCCGCCCGGCCGGGACCGGCGCCCGGACAGCCGCCGCTGCCCGAACGCATCCCGACCAAACGGACGCAAAGCGAGGTACCCTAAAAATCGCTTAGCTCGTGCTCAGGTCACGAATGACGCCGTGAGCGGCCTGGTTCTTCAGCTCAAGCGTGTACTCGCCGATAAGCTCGCCGCACTCGTAGTCGCCGCTGCTGGCCAGAGGCTTGAAGTGGAAACTGCGGCCGGCCAGAGGCAGAACGTTTAGCCGCGAAGAATCCAGCAGCAGAGCCGTATCCTGAGGAAGCCACCGGGTCGTCACAATCCGGCAGACGCCGAAATCGCTCTCATAGACGCTGACCATATCGGTAAACGTCGTGTCGTTGGCGCCGAACGTGCGGCTCTCGGCGCTGAAGGCATTGATCTTGCGCTTCTGGAAACCGCCCACGACAATCAAATCGACGTTGCCGCTGCTGTTTTCCCATATCCGCCGCAGCACGTAGTTAATCTTGGCTTCGTCGAGGTCGGCGCCGCTGGGAAAACCACTGTCGCCGGTGCGGAATACGTTCGTCGCAAGGTGCTGGATGACGCCCTTCATCGACCTTCGCACCGAGCCGCTTCCCTGCGGGTCGCTGGCGGGCCTGCCGCCGTTGATTACCGTATTCTCGAGGTCGCGCAGCATCTCGCGCAGCCGCTCCTGCTTCTGGAAGTCCATCTCGTCCGAAAGGCCGAGCTGGCTCGCGGCCATATCCGTCCCGCTGACCTCGACCGTCTTGGTGAATATCTGCGTATAGTTGCCGCACCGGCTGCGATTGGTAAACCGTGCGCCGGGCTTGTCGGCCCCTTCAAGGGCGGCGTTGCCCAGAATATTGATTACCTGGTTGTCCGCAAGATCCTCGGCAGTAGTGCCCGCATAGCCGCGAACGACCGTCAGAGTATCGCTGCTGACGTCGGTGACGAGCATCAATTCCTCCGAACCGGCAACCTGAATCTGATCGCCGACGCGAAACCGCTCGCCGTTATCGACTACGAAACTCGTATCCGTCGCAGGATCGCCGAACGTGCCGTCGTTTATCGCATCCTTGTTCGGAAGAAGCTCGTCTTCAAGCCACTCGTGATGAGTGCTCATAGCCTCGCGCATCGGGTCGCCCAGAACGTCGAGAAGGGGCGTCTCGTAGGGCGATATGATCCCGATCAAATCGGATACGTCCTCCGCCAGTTCCGGCAGAGTCGCGCCCGCTGAATAAGTCGCTTTACCTGTAAATGCCATTGTCTTCTCCTTAATTTCCAAGAGTTTATCTTTTCATTCTTTTCACAAAAAACTCCTTCGCAGTCTCAGATACTCCTGCAAGTCCGCCCTGCTGCCAGTCGTAGCAGCCTTCCTGGCGACCTTCTCCAGGGCGCCGTGACCGCCCTGCGATCTGTCTCTGGCGCCGGAGGTCTTCTTCGCCGCAGAACCGCGCCGGCCCCGGGCGAAAAGATACTGCTTTTCTCTGGTCAACTGCTCGATTACACCGTCGATATCCGCATCGCAGCGGCCCTGCATCCTGGCCTTGGCCATCAATACCGCCGCCTCCAGGTCCAGCGCGCCGCAGCAGGCGAGCTTGCGCATCAATTCGTGCTCGCTGCGAATCTCGGCCAGTTCCTCGGCCGCTTCGCAAGCCTGCGATTTCGCCTCGGCCAACTGCTCGGCGAGTGACTCGACCTGCTTCTCGGCGCTCTGCGCCCTCTTGCGATAGCGGATCGACTCGGCTACAGGAACCAGCCGCGAAGCCTCACCGCTCGAAATATCTTCTGTCTCTGACAGTACATCTTGCGATTCTACCGCATACATAAATATCTCCTTCTGTCATCTGTCTTCTGTTATCTGTTCGTACCCAAGCTCCCTGAGTATCTGCTCGGCGGGTACGCCAAGCTCTTTCTTTATCCGGGCCTCCTGCAGCTTCTCGGTCATGTTCTCGGGCAGCGGGTTCGGAAAGACAACGTCGATGTCCCTGTCGGCGGCGGCGGTCTTGAAAATCCCGGCAGCGTCCAGCATCGAGAGGACCATCCGGCAGAGCTTCTTGAGACCCTCGCTGTAAGTGAACTTCTTGCGCTCGTTCTTCGAGAGCATGCCCATCAGCGTCAGCCGAAGCGCCACCGCGCTGGTGAGATTGCCGACCTTACCCTTGAGAATGCCGGCGACAACCGGCGTCACGCCGCTGGCCTTGTCCATCGCCTCGCGCACCTCCGAAATGTGCAGCTGCTCGCTCGGCGCAGCCGTGTCGCCGCCGAACTCCTCGATGCAGGCATCCGGGTTGTCCGTGTACCACATCCGCCCCGGCGCCACAGGCTTATTCTCAAAACCCTCGATCCCCTTGCCCAGGTACATCTTGAACGACTGGAAAGTGATCCTGCTGGCCCGGTCGCTGAGCCTGGTATTGAGCTCGTCCTGCATGGGTATCAAAGGCTCGACCTCGCTTAGCCCCTCGTAATAGTAGGGCTGGGCGATATTCTGGATATGCACCACCGGCAGAAAGCCCCACGGAAGCTCGCCGGAGGCTGCCAGCTTCTTGTCCTCGTATCTCTGCCAGCCTGCCGGCGAGGTAATCTCCGTCACCGCAACCGTCGCCCGCGTATCGACTCGGCTTTTGCCTCCGGCCAGTATCCGCGAGAGAAATGAGCTTGCCTTGCTCAGCGCGTTTCGCTTCTGCAGGAAGTGCTGCACGTAATATCTCGTAATCTTGTAGTCGTCTTCATCCAGAACAGGCAGTGCTCTCGGCGCCTCGACCAGTTCAAGGTCGATAGACTCTGCCAGCCGCAGAACCTCGTCGAAGGCCCCGGCGGCGATTGCGCCGCTGCCGGGACCGCTCGAGTGAGACTGCGAATAAGAGGAGGAGGGAAATGCGCGTGAAGTGATTTCGTCGCCAGGCCTGACGAAACAATCGACAAAGCCGTAAACGCTTCCGAGCACTGCCATATCCTGAAAGAAGCTTATACCGCCGTTAGCCGCGAACAGCGCCTTTAGTATCCGTTCAATTTTTTCACTTGTTGGCTTGTCCGGCGATTTAGACACAAAACTAACCGGCTTGCCGAACAGAAAATCGACAGCCGCATTTACACGCCACGCTATATCGTTCTCGATTACGACTTCTTTGCGCTGTATGTCCTTGACAGGCCGGGCGCCGAGAAGTCCGCTGTTGCCACCGGCAAGCAGGCCGGTTATCCGCGCCGGCAGCCCGTACTCCTGCGCCTGAACGTAGCAGCGCCCCGACTCGCTGACCTTCCGCTCGCAGGCCCCCAGTCCGCAGGCATCCACCGCAGGATTCGCGTAGTAATCCCACAGCCTGCCGAAGTGCCTCTGGATATTCACCGACTGTTCGTCAACGAGCCACTCGACGTAGTCCGCGGAAAGCCCGCCGCCGCCGCCGGCCCTGTTGAAAATATCAAGTTCAAATCCCATACTCAGCTCCGTCAAAAGTGCCGGTCTTTACTGCCGGGACGCCAAAAAAATGACGTCCCTCCATAAAAGGACGAACCTGCGCATTTGGTCGAAATTTCGATATTTTTTTCGCGGCCCAAATTCGCTAAGTCGTGCGTAGCAAAGGAATAAAATTTTTTTCGATTTTTTCGCTTTTGCCTTCTAACCCCCTGCGCGTTTGGTCGAAATATCGAGAAATTCGCACCTATCACGGCGCAAAAATGCTTGCCTAAATTAACCTTTAGGACTGGCACGGCCGCGCGTCATCCTGAGCCGCAGGCGAAGGATCCGGTTCCCGAGCGCAGCCGACGTGCCCCCCACTCGATCTCATGTGTCCATGAGACACCCGTTGACAAAAACCCCGCGAATAGGGCATAATCGCGCACGTAGTGCGTCACTTGAAGACAATCGATTCGGCTTGAAACGAGGAGCGAAATGAACAGCAGAACCTTAATTCTATTGTCGTGCCTTCTGGCATTGCCCGGCCTGGCAGTCGCTGCCCTGCCCGAGCTGACCATACCCGCAGGCTTCGGAGTCAATATCCACTTCACCGGCAATCCAAAAGACCTCGATATGATTCGCGACGGCGGTTTTAGGTTCGTCCGAATGGACCTGGCATGGGGAGGAATCGAAAGGCAGAAAGGCGTGCATGACTTCGAGCGAACCGGCTACGACGCCCTCACCGAAGGCTGCATGCAGCGCGGAATTCGAATCCTCTACATTCTCGACTACAGCAACGGCCTCTACGAATCCGACCGCTCGGTCCGCACCGAAGAAGGACGCAAGGCCTTCGCCGCATACGCCCAGGCCGCAGCGAGAAGATACAGGGGCAAGGGCATACTATGGGAGATGTGGAACGAGCCGAACATTAAGCAGTTCTGGCAGCCGCAGCCGAGCGTCGATGACTACTGCAAAATGGTCGAGGCCGCAGCCCCGCTGGTCAAAGAGGCCGACCCCTCCGGCCTGGTCGTAGCCCCGGCGACATCGACGATACCATTCGACTGGCTCGAACAATGCTTCAAGAAGGGACTGCTCAAATGGATCGACGTGCTCAGCGTCCACCCGTACCGCCCGCAGAATCCCGAGACCGTCATCGGCGACTACGCCCGCCTTCGCGAGCTAATCGCCGAATACGCCCCGCCCGGCAAGGAAATACGAATCATCTCCGGCGAATGGGGCTACTCGAACATTAACTGGGACGGCAAAAAACTATCCGAAGAAAAGCAGGCGCAGTACCTCGCCCGCGAACTGCTGATTAACCTCTACACGAAGATTCCGGTGAGCATCTGGTACGACTGGAAAAACGACGGCACCAATCCCAACGAGCGCGAGCACCATTTCGGGACCGTAATGCACGACTTGGCGCCCAAGCCGGCCTACACGGCGGCGGCGGTGCTGGCGAAGAATCTCGCTGGCTACCGCATCGAGAAAAGGCTGGACCTTCCCGGCCAAAGCGACTTCGCCCTGCTGCTGAAAAAGGGCCCGCGCACAGCCGTGGCATTCTGGACGACCGCAGAAGACCACGAAGTCACACTGCCCATCCCGCCCGGCAGGGGCCTGCTGCTCGATATGCTCGGCAAAGACAAAGAGCCGCCCGCGCCGTCGTGGGACCAGAAGGGACCGACCGTAAATGCCTCCCAAAGCCCGCAGTATTTGCTGATAGAGACGCCGTAAAAACGCCCGGCCCCGACGTTACTGCCCGCCCAGCGGCAAATCTTCGCTCTGGAGAAGCTGGATAATCTCGGCCTTGGTGGGCAGCGCCTCGATTGCCCCGAACTTCGAGCAGGCCAAAGCGCCGGCGGCCGAGGCGAACTTCACCGCCTCGTTGATCTCGTCCCCGACGGCGACAGAGGCCGCCAAAGCTCCGGCGAAGGCGTCGCCGACGCCAGTCTGGTTGACAATCTCCACATCGAAAGCAGGTATCTGTTCGGCGCCGTCTCGGCTGACGACCATGCACCCTCGCCGGCCCATAGTAATGACGGCGTACTTGACGCCGCGGGCCACCAGGTCAGAGCCTATCAGCTTGGCGGTGCGCATGTTAGCCCCCGACTGGTCGGCAATCTCGGCGGCCTCGCACAGGCTCGGAATGAGAATGTCAGCGGAAAAATACTCCATCGGCAGCTCGCCGGCGCTTTGGCCGCCGATGCAGCGAGACTCCACCGGCCGGGCGGGATTCAAAATGACCGTAGTGCCGTGCACCTTTGCGTGGCGAATCGCCCTGACAACCGCCTCGTGCGGCAGCCCGCCGTGCACCAGGCACACGTCCGCTTCGGAAATCTCCTGCTCGGCTGCGTCGATATCCTGCTCCTGAAGCGCGCCGTTGGCGCCGGCATAGAAACACGACGCATTCTCACCCGTCCTGCCGACCAAAGTCACGACCACGCCGGTATTCATGGCCTCGGCGGTGCAGACAAGGTCGGTTTTGACTTTGTACTCGGCCAGGCTGCGAGCCACCAGCGATGCAAAAGGGTCGCCCCCTACTTTGCTGACAAGCTGCACCTCGCATCCGCACAGCGCCGCCTGCGCAGCCTTGGTCGGGCCCGGCCCGGTAATACTGTAAGACAGAGCAGAGCCTGCAACGCTCTGGCCCGCTGCCGGAATCTGGCTGCACCTTACAGCCATGTCAACGTAGGTTCCGCCGATCACAACGACTCTGGGATTCCTTCCCGTCATTCTTCGTCCCTTACTAATTGCCAAACTTGCCGTTGACTCGCCGTCACCCCCCTGAGGGTCCGAGAAATTCTTGCTGGCGGTGCAAGTATAGCCGCCCGCGTATTCGGAAGCAAGCCATTTATAGGCGAAAATTTTGCCGGCCTGCCTCAAGAGCACGCCGGCGGGTGCGAAGGACAATAAAGAAAGGAAAAAGCAAGGAAAGAACCGCCAAAATGAAGAGGCCGGCATATCCGCCGGCCGTCTGCCCCCCCTTCTCCCTTGCCTGGGGGGGGGGAGGGGCGCCCGTCACCGGGGCGCCCCCCTTGGGTAAAATTCACATCTTCTATTTTCTTTTTCTGCTGCGAAGCAATGCCAGCGAACCAAAACCAAGTATGAATACCGTCGCAGGCTCGGGGACCTCAACGAGGAAGTCCTGGTTGTAAGCGTTAACGAAGGCCCTCAAGTCGGCGTGCGGGCCGGTCCCGTCGAGGCTGTGCAGCATACTGTTGGCCAGGTCGCTGTTAATATTCTCGGCACGGAAGCCCAAGGCCCCGCATGTGCCGTCGGCGGTAACATTCCACCCCGCCGGTGTACTCGGCATATCTTCGTAAACGATCTCCCAGACCGCGGCTGCAAAGGCCTCGGCAGCGGCATTCTGCTCGCTGGTGTACGAACCGCCGGCGGCCCATGAATTGTCAAAATACCTGCCCCAAAGCTCGCGAAGGCTGTCGGCCTTGGCCTGGCCTATCTTCTCGCCCAAAAAGGTCGTCGGGCTTTGAGCGTTCTGCGGCTGAACTACATCGTATATCTTCGGGTCGCCCGGCGAATACTGCGTCAGCTCTATACAGAAAGCCGGAATATCGCCGTTGTCCCACTGTTCTCCCTCGCCGCTGCCGGCTGTCTTCTCGAGCATGTAAACGCCCGCAGTACCCTGATAACCTTCGAGGCCCCCGCCCCAAAGCGTGGCCTGACCCGACGCACCGTAACCATCGTGCTCGATAGTAACGGTATTAAGACATGCATTCGCCCCACTGCTCAGAAACAAAACGACCGCGACACACAGACTAATGATTGTTCTCTTCTTACCCATTTTACCACCCCCTGAATTTGATGTGATTTTGATTCTACTTCTTTGCGAAACTGACTTGCGTTTTGAACCGGTTCAGAATTCGAATACAAGTGAATCAGCTTCACCCCCATTTAGTCTGTGTATTCTACCTGATTTGACATGGCAAGTCAAGAGCAAAGTTGCCCAGTATGATGTTTTCTCCGGAACTTTTTCGTCTCAGGACTGTCATCTGGAATTATGTGTTAAAGGCGGGGACCTTATAGGACCGGGAAGACAAGTTTTTTTGCAATCCAATGCTCGATGACGGTGACAACGTAATCAATCTCTGCCTCGGTCAGCTTTCTGCTGTGTGGGATTCGGTGCCATTTCGCCAGGCACTTTCGACAGCAGGTAGCCGTTGCGTGCTGCGCGATGAATACCGGATGATTCCTCATAGGCGTTTGCCTGCCGTCGTTGGCCGGCTCTGCGTCGGCCAGGCGCTTGACGACGAAATCGCGGGCGTGCCGGCATATTACGGCCAAACCCTTGTCCCTGAGGTACGCCAATTCGCTTTCGCCCAACTCGAACCTGCTGCGAAAGCTCGACCGCCCCAGCGCCTCGAATAATTCGTCAATATCGCGCATGCTTGCTTTATCCGCCAATAGGCATTAGCATACGAAAAAACCCGAACCAAGGCAAGACCGCAGGGCCGGCAAGAGGCCCTGCAGGGAAGATATGGAGACCGAAATGGCAGAGAAGAAAGCAGCAAGAAAGACCAAGTGCCCGGCCAAGTCCGCATATCTTCGCGGCAAGCGGATCTGCCCGGCGCCCGTCTCGAAGAAGACCGACATAGTCTCGCTCATCGACAACATGGACGCCTACAACGGCGGACGCCTGCGAGCCGCGTGCCACCTGCTCGGCGACAAGTACGCAAAAAGCGACGTGACAATCGGCATGAGCATCGCAGGAGCACTTACGCCCGCGGGACTGGGACCGTCGGCCATTATACCGCTAATGAACCACGGATTCGTCGATTGGTTCAGCGCGACCGGAGCGAATATGTACCACGACCTGCACTTCGCATTCAACCTGCCGATGCACCGCGGAAGCGCCAACGTCGATGACGCCGACCTCCGCAGAAAGGGCGTGACGCGAATCTACGACATTCTCTTCGACTACGAAGACGTCCTCATGGAGACCGACCGGCGCCTGCGACAGATCCTCCTCAGGCCCGAATTCCAGAAAGAGATGGGCACGCGCGAATTCTACCACCACCTCGGCAAAATACTCGACGAGCTCGAAAGAAAGCACCGCCTCGGGCAGGTCAGCGTCCTGGCGGCGGCGTACAGAAACGGAATACCCGTCTTCACCTCCAGCCCGGGCGATTCGACTATCGGCATGAACGTCGCCGGACTCGAACTGCTCGCCGAGGCGAAAGGACTGGGCGGGGCATTCAAGCTAAAGATTAATCCCAGCATAGACGTCAACGACTCGACCGCAATCGTACTCAACGCCAAGCAGTACGAGAAAGGCAAGACCGGCGTAATCCTCATCGGCGGCGGAAGCCCGAAAAACTTCACCCTGCAGACCGAACCGCAGATACAGGAAGTCCTCATGATTCCCGAAGCGGGCCAGGACTACGATATAAATATTACCGACGCCCGCCCCGACACCGGGGGCCTGTCGGGCGCGCCGCCCAGCGAGGCGGCAAGCTGGGGCAAGATCGACCCGACCAAGCTCGACGAGACCGTCACCGCGTATCTCGATGTCACCGCAGCTTTGCCCATGCTGGCGGCATACGTCATACAGACCACAAAGCCGAAAAAGCTCAGGCGACTCTACGACCGGGGCGACGAGCTGCGAGGCAAACTCATCGACTCCTACCTGGCAAACAACAGGGAAATCCCGCAGCTCGAAAAGCTCATCAAGAAACTCGCAACCTGACCACGGGAAAGACGCAAATGAAAAGAAAACCGGCTACGCTCGCAAAGCAGCACGGCACGCCGCTGTTCATAATCGACCACGACATTCTGAGGCGCAACTACCGCCTCTTTCGCAGCCGGCTGCCCAGAATCCAGGCCTACTACGCCGTCAAGGCCAACTCGCAGCAGGAGATCGTCAAGACGCTCTTCGACGCCGGCGCCAGCTTCGACGTCGCCTCGTACAGCGAGTTCATGCAGGTGTACAGGCACTTGCGAAGCTTCCGCAGGAAGGACAAGGACTTCTACATCTGGGACAAGATCATCTTCGCCAATACGATAAAGGACATCGCTACTCTCAGGAAGATTCGCCGGTACAGGCCGCTGGTGACATTCGACAACGCCGAGGAAATCGACAAGATAAAGGCCCACTGCGACAAGGCCGGTCTCGTGCTGCGGCTGAAGGTCCCGGATACGGGTTCTGCCTGCGAGCTTAGCAGCAAGTTCGGCGCCGAGCCCGCCGACGCCGCCGACCTCATCGACAAGGCCGAAAGCCTCGGCCTGACAGTCGAGGGCCTCAGCTTCCACGTCGGCAGCCAGTGCACGAACTTCGACAATTACATCGCCGCCCTGAACATTACCGCCGAGATATTCCACGAGGCCAGAAGCAGCGGCCGAGCGATGAATATCATCGACATAGGAGGCGGCTTCCCGGCGCCATACGACCCGACCGCACCGAGACTCACGCGACTGGCGAAGATAATCAACGCCGAGTGCGACAGGCTCTTTCCGAAGGAAGTCGAAATCATCGCCGAGCCGGGAAGGTTCATCGTCGCAACCGCCGCGATGCTCGTCACCGAGATAATCGGAAAGGCAAGCAGGGAAGGCAAAACCGTGTACCACATAAACGACGGGGTTTACCAGAGCTTCTCGGGCGTCGTCTTCGACCACTGGACGCCGAACTTCCAGGCCTTCAGGGCAGGGCCGGCCGAGGTCTGCTCCGTCGTCGGGCCCACCTGCGACAGCTTCGACAAGATCACACTCGCGGCGCAGCTTCCGGGCAATTTGCGAATCGGCGACTACCTGCTGACGGAAAACATCGGCGCCTACAGCATCGCATCGGCGACGAACTTCAACGGGTTCGGCCCGCCCAAAGTAATCCACATCAACAACTGACCGCCCCCGCACAACCTCACCCCGCAGGACGAACCAGGCGCGGCGCAGCAAACAAACGCAGGGTGTGCACCACGCCAGTCCCGTAGGGGACGCCTTACGGCGGGGTCCCAAGGACTGCACACCGCAGGCGCCCCGCCCTTTGGCTCCGCAGCGAACAGCGAACCAGGCTCTATCAGCTATAGCTGACAGACCGATGCCACCGAGCAGGAAGTCCCGCCGGGCGAACCAGCAGATGTAGGGTGTGCAATGCACACCGCAGCCGCTCCGCAACAAGTTGTAGGGTGTGCAATGCACACCGCCGCCGCCCCGCAGCAAACCGCGCTGCCGGCAGATGTAGGGTGTGCAATGCACACCGCCGCCGCCCCACAGCAAGCAAACGTAGGGTGTGCATTGCACACCGCCGCTACCCCGCACAATGTCACCCCGAGCGCAGCGCCTGTCACCCCGAGCGCAGCCGAGGGGTCTGTTCAAAACGGCCCGCGAAATCTGCGCCCGCCGGGCAGCTCAGCCAACTTCATCGAAAAGGAAGAATCTTTTTCAATGGATTCCTCGGCTCGGCTCC
>JAFGCD010000112.1 GCA_016932835.1 Sedimentisphaerales bacterium | reverse complement strand
TCGGCTTCAGCCGTTATTTCCTTCAGTCGGCGGTTTAGTCCGCCGAGAAAAACCCACCGGCTTCAGCCGGTGGTAGTTCAGTTCGACCTGGAAGAAGACCTCCAAAAGGTCTATACCTGCCTGATGGAAAACTACTTCAGACGCGTACCGGTTACCTCAAACGGGAAAGTGGTGGGAATTGTCAGCAGGCGTGATGTGCTGGATTACGTCTCTCACAGTGACCGTGAGCGAATCAGCGAACAAGAATCCTCAGAACCTATGCCGGCACAAGTCGTCGAAGAATAGTCACCGTCGGGGCGACCGCTCCGCGAACGTCCGCAAAAACGGCCAAACGCCAGTCCTATAACCGTCTTTGCCGTAGGGCAGGCAGCAATGATCGAACACTGTGGTGAGGATGAATATCGATAAGGGGGCGTATGGGGGGCATCTTCAAGAAATGGCTTCAATCAAGCTTTTCGGGGCTGTGCGCTCAACTTACCCTGAGTTTGAGCCGAAAAAAAGATTAATATGTTAATCTGGGTATCTCTGCACAGCCGCACAGAAACCTTTTCGGATATAGCTGAACGGGTTATGTATGCAAAACTAAGATATGAGCACCGCCCGCAATGTTAAGATACTGACCTGGCTGCAGTTGTGCACCGTCATCGGTGTTGTCATCGGCGCCAGGTTTTACGTCAAGCCTCACTCATTGAGAGCATCCACACGCGGTATGATTGACGGAATACTTTTTTGTCCCGACAGGTCCTCGGCCCTGATTGACGGACAGGTGCTCAAGGTCGGAGACGAGATATACGGCGTTGAAGTAGTCGAAATAGAAAAACGCATCGTTATTTTCGAGAAGAACGGTAAAAGATGGGAGCAGCGGGTGCGGGAATACCCGAATTCCGCCTGGGACGAGTCCGACCCGCCCGGTGAACCAGATTCGAACGACCTGCCCGATCCGGCTACTTCGACGGGAAATCCGCCGGCAGCCAGACAGGCATTTCCTTGATCGAATCCCTCGCTGATTCGGACGTCGGCACGCCCCATGCCTCGAAGTAGGGCCCGAGATTCCTGCCCACCGTCCGCGAGAATCGCACCAGCCACTGGTCCCGCTTGTCGGCATCGGACCCGGGCCGTTCGCTGGCGGGAAGATTCCGGTACTCGGCGAAGGCCTTCTTGAAGGCATCCCAGCCGAAGGCCTCCTGCATTTGGATGTACATGTCAAGCGCCAGGAACGGATCCCGCTTCCAGGCCTCGAAGTCGGCGCCGTCTTCGATATACTTCTTCAGTTTCCGCGTCCTGGCCTTCTTTGTGAAGCTCGGATGCGCCTCAGAATTGATACCGCAGACATTCTCCAGTACATATAAAGTGAAGAGGTTGACGGTTACTTCGCCCGTGCCGGCAAATGTCCAGTCGGGCGACTGGTGATTGTGCCCGGTCTCGTGGAAGAGGCCCCAGACGCCGCCGTGGGCGTTGGTCATAAGTTTGTCTCTATCGACCAGGGCCTCGATTATGTCCAGTTGAACCATGATAGGGTAGCCGCTGTGCATATAACCCGCGCTGATTTGCGTATCGGCGACGTATCTCTCGGTCCGCTTCCTTTCTCTTGGCCAGCCTGCCAGGTCCGCACAGCTATCCATGACCTTATCCCAGAACTCCATCAGCTTCTCAGGGTCGTCGAGCTGCCTGACGACCTTCGCCGGGATGGTCAGAACGACCTTGTTTGTTGCCAGTTCGGCCCACGGGGCCGGATACGTGCGAATTTCATCGCGCCATTGCTGCAAATCCGTTTTTCCCAGCACGTAAAAGGGGGCCTCGATCCCGCCGCCGATCTTGACATTCAGCACGCCTGTCGATCTGCCGCCGGGAACGTCGATATACACCGGCCCTCCGAAGGCATTGGCTGCAAGGGTAAGGGGCTTGTCGAGCTTGAAGCGACTGCAAAGCTCCGGCGAACGACGCCAGGTCTCCTTGTTCCAGAGCGTGTCGCTGTGCGCTCCGATTTGCACGCCCAGTCCCTTGCCGGTCGCGTCTTCCTCGATTTCCACGCTGATAACCTTGCCGGGCGGGGCGTACAGGCCGGTGCTGTGCCAGCCTGAGTAATTCGTATCAATCGAGATGCTGCGCGTAACGGCCTTCGCCTCGGCGGGCACTGAACCGGGGAACAACTCGGCTGCGGGGTGGGCCTTGACCTGCTCGGCAGGCGCTTGCATCGCATCCTGAACCTGCATCGAGAAAAGGAGTCTGGCCAGCGGATTTCGCCGCTTAGACAAGGGATTCTCCGGTCCGGGAATCGTGTTGCCGGTATCCTGGCCGATTCGTCCAAGTTTTGAGCCTATGACCTCGCTGCCGTTGGGAACCGTTCTGATGGCCGTCATAATCGTCGAGACCGCCTGGGATACATCCGCATCGGCCAAGCGGTCCGAGCCGCTCTCATGAGCTTTCAGGACGCCAATCGCCGGGTTCACTCTCAGCAGTCCGGAAGGCGCGGCGTTGGCTGTGTATCCGGCGTCGCTTGTCTTTTTTAAGTAGCCGTCGGCCCACAAAATCCCGGCGTCAACCAACAATCGATTGCCGATATGGTCGGTCTGGAGGGTCTTGCCCGGATTCAACTGGAGCCAGCCCCATCCCAGGTCCGCCGCGATAAGTCCGCCGCCGGCCCGAACAAATGCCTTGATTGCTTCGATCTGCTCATCGCTTCGGACGCGAGCCGGATAGACGCACAGAACATCGACACCTTCAAGCTGCTCGGCGAGCAGCCCCCCGCGGCTTACCTGGCGGGCTTCGATTCCTTGCTGCTTAAGGTAGTCGCTTACGCCGTCGGCCTGGAAAACCGCGACGGCGGGCTTGTCTTCGCCGGTTTTTCGCCCGGCCCAGCGAATCGCATTGAGCATAAGCCGGCCCGTATCGGCGGTTTCGAGAGTCTGCTCACTCAGGTAATCCGGATGCCCGAAAGCAACGACCCTGCCCTTTGCCGTCGCTGCCGCGGCGACCACCGCAGCTTGGACGCCGCCGTCGAGTCCGCCTGCGACAACGGCAAAGGCTTCATCACCGATTAGGCACAAAGGGCCCGGTATCCCCGGCGCCGAAATCTGCGAGACACCATCGAGCAGAAACGCCGTATCCTTCCCGTCGGCCGATGCCGCTTCAGGAAGAAGGCAAATCAGCCCGGCAAGAAATGTAACCACGATACAACTTCTGTATCTGCGCATATCGAGCCTACTGGAAATAAAGGTCTATCGGCTTGACATATATATTGCGGAACTCGATCTCGCTTCCCTCGCTCTGGAGGCATATCCACCCGGCGGTATCGGTCGCGTCGCTTCCTTTGTTTTGCAGGACGCCGTTGACGTAGAGGCTGATAGTATCACCCTTGCAGAGAATATCGTAGGCGTTCCACTGTCCCGCGGCGACCTCGCTGCTGTCTTCCTTCTTCGGGATGCTGACATACTGTTTGCTCGTATCCTGCATGTCCCTGCCGTTGACGGTTATTCCTGTTCCGTTTATCAGGACGAAATCGCCGGCGCTTCCGGCTTTGAGCTGCGCTTCGATAGTGCGGGGCCAAACCTTATCGGCACCGCCGGCATGAAGGAGGACGCCGCTGTTAGTCGGCTCACCGGTCCATCGCCACTCGACGTGCAGCACATAATCAGTGTATTTCTTAATCGTTCTCATGTATCCGTTGGGCACGCCCTTGCATTTGACCACGCCGTCGGCAGCCGACCAGACATCGGCGGTATCGACGCCCTCGGCATCGACGTGCAGCTTCCAGCCGGTGAAATCTTTGCCGTTGAAGAGGTCGATTTTTTCATCCGGCCTGACGGCCCGGCCGCCCTGACAGCCGACTATCGACATCAAAAGAGCCAATCCAAGTATTCCACATGCAGCATTCTTCATCTTTCTTATCTCCATAATCACCTTGCCGACCATACTCGCCGTTACAGGATCGGCTATGTGCCGATCCCCGGCAACCAAAACGTACAATACCAGACATTCACCGAAAGTACAGGATAAAGTGCAACGCTGCGCAAGACAGGGAAACTCACCGCTGGGGGGATGTCCTCTCGGCACAACGTGACATCCGGTTCATTCCTTCAGGCCGGTCAGATCAACTTCGATTTTCTCGTTGGCCGCGATGAGATCATCCCACATTACGAGGGCGTTCTTCGCTGCCGCCTGACGGCCAAGGATTGTCGTCAGGGTGCTGTTTACCGCGCCGGCAGCGGTCGGATTGTCGAACCTGCCCTCGGTGATGTTGTCCCTTAAGATATCGAGGTTGGTTCGGATTCCCTGTTCGTACAGGCCCGCAATGGTCCCGCCCTTATAGCCGCCTTTATTGCCGCGAATGCCGGCATTACCCTCGTAGTTGATCTCGGCGTAGCCATCCTGCCCGTATGCGGTGCAACTGCAGGCGAATCCATGCGTATTGCGGAGGTGTTCGCCGCGATGGTTGAGGATAAGCCCGTCGGCGAAGCGATAGGTAATCGAATAGACGTCCTTGGTGTCGCCGTGCGGCTCGGGCTTAGCCGTCGCCGAGCTTCCCATAGCGCTGATAGGCCTGTCGCCGGCCAGCCACAGGGCCGCATCTATGGCATGAATACCCGCATTGACGAGCATCCCGCCGCCTATGGCGATATCGTTGACCCAGATAAGCCCCTGCAGGCGGCTCTCGATGGTTTCGGTTTTAGGCGGGTCGGCGAAGGCCTCGTCGCAGTAGATCGAACTGAGCAGGCCAATCTTGCCGATCAGCCCTTCCTTGCAGCGCTTGACGGTCTCGATATTGAACGGATGCGTGGGCACCTGGAAATCGACTAAGAATACCCGGCTTTTCGCGGTAGCCTTCTTGGCGGATTGCGCGATGGACCGGCAGCCCGGTACATCGACCGCGACGGGCTTGGCCATATAGACATGACAGCCCGCCTCGACAGCCGCAGCGGCGTGCTGCGGGAAGAAACAGGGCGGGGTCTCCAGAAAAACCGCATCGACCTTACTTTCAATAAGTCTCTTGCAGCCCAGCAGGCCTGAGAATCGCCTGTCTTCGGCGACGCCGCAGGTTTCTCCCGCCGAGGCGGCGACCTGGGGAAAGTAGTCCGCAACGGCGGTAATCTGATAGTCAGGATGGTCCTTGAGCATCCCTGCAATGAGCCTGCCCCGCCCGCCCAGGCCGACACAGCCGACTTCTATTTTTGAGTTGGCCTCCGTACCGCGTAGCCGCTCAGGCTGGATGACAGTAAAGGCCGCACCGGCTGCGGCACCGGCGAGGAACTCGCGACGATTCAGATCACCACTGCGACTGCTCGATTGTTTGGCCGTTTGGTCTTTCATTTTGCAGCTCTCCTATGATAAAAATCTACTCCAATTTTCAATAGTTATTGCTTTAAGTGTTTGCTATCACGAAGTTTGGGAAGTCCTCGAAGACC
>JAFGCD010000111.1 GCA_016932835.1 Sedimentisphaerales bacterium | reverse complement strand
TGGAAGCCATAACGACAAACCCGGAACTCGAAACCATCGTTCGAAGCGGAGTCGGCCTGACTCTCAAGAAATAGCAATTCGAAACAGCCAGACGCCGAACGCTCAAATCTGCGTGCCGATATGTCTCTGTAACGATCATCTTCGTATCTCGTTTTTTTTGAAGTGGTGGATGAGCAAGGCCTGATCCCCGGCCAACTGTTCCAGGTCGGTTACTCGCCTTCGCAACTGCTCGACTTCGCCCGAAGTTCGCCCCGCAGGCCGACCGATACCTTTGCGAAGGATATCCACAGCCCGGTCCTTGAGCTTGTAGGCGTACGTACTGCTGATTTCCCATTTTCGGCAAACCTCGGCGTGCGAGAGCTTACCGCTGAGCAGCTCCAGTGCGATTTCAAACTTCTGTTCATCCGTAAATTTCGATGCTTTGCCCATTTACGAGACCCCTTTCAAGGATTCTTTCCGACGTGTAACTCCGGCAACCCTACGGGTTACCTCCGTTACACGTCAACTACAATACCATACCCTATCAAGTGTCTCACCTTTTCATGGGAGCAGTATACAATTCACAACCTCTTGAAAAAAATCAACTTGCAACGGGGGGCAAAAGTTCTATTCAAACCAGTGTACAAACGAAAACCGAAAATGGCCCCAAAACCGCCTCAGAACGAGCGGGACAATTGCCTCCGGGACTTGGCCGAGATCGCTGAGGACGCGGAGAAGAAGTACAAAGGGAAAAGGCAAAAGACTTTTTTGTTGTGCAGTCCTTACGGCGGAAATTCGAAAGAGACGGAAGAGGGAGTTTTCGATTGATTATTTGACAGGGGCGGAGGGGGTGTACGACAAAAAAGTGGCGCTTTTAGGTAAAATAGGCTATCTCCTATAAAACAAGAATGTTAACCACAACAAAGGAGATAGCCTTATGGATCGAGTGACACATCGTACAACTCAACAAATCATCTCACATCTTCAGGATTGGGTCAAGTCCTTATCGCAGCAGTCCACAGAATTACGCACATCGACAGATGCCGCTGACTTCGAGCAGAGATTTCGCGATGAAGGCCTGCAAATGCTCGGTTCGATATTCCAGAAGCTTTTGCAGAATGCACTGAACCATCAGAACGAGAACCGCACTTGTCCGAAATGCGGTCGCAGACGCCGGCACAAAGGCTCTCGGCAAAGGGGCTTGCTCAGTAGTCTCGGGGCCATTCGGCTTTCCGGTGTATATTGGTACTGCTCGGACTGTGGCGGTCAACATGCTGCGGATACGCTTGTGCCGGAGTCAAGCAGTCGGCCGATGCAGCAGTTGTTATGTTTGTTAGGTACGAGCATGGCCAGCTTTGCCAAGGCTTCTTTCGCCAGTAAAAAGCTGTTGGGGGTGCGGGTTAGCGATCCCGCGATTAGGCGTTTATGCTATCAGCATGGCCGTAAAGTGCCGATTTCTCCGACGCCTATGGAGCCGGGAGAGGATCTTATTGGCAGTTGCGACGGCACAATGGTCAACACGCGTCAGAGCGGCTGGAGAGAACTCAAAGCGTATCAGTTCCGCTATGACTCAAATAAGCACGGGCGAGCATATCTGGAGCCTTCGAAGCATTTTGTGCCGCGATTACGCCAGGCAGCCATACCAGGTTCCACGCGTGATTTCCACTCGAACCTGCCATAGCAGCGGTTCGGCATGGTATATCGGATACACAGTTGTATCCGAAAAGATACGCATGTGTCTTGCAGTTGTCTTCCGAGTCGAGGCCGTTGACAGTGCAAGAAATGCTTCAGACGACGGCACGGGTCAGGCAAAATCAGAACAGGAGAACCAAGTGGTAATAGTCAAATTACAGTTCAGATCGGTAGCAATCGAACAGGATCGCGATCGAGATTACCATCAACAGAGTCCTCAATGGGGACAGGACAATAGTACGGAAAAGTGGCGCATAGAACCGCATTCAGACAATCAGACAAATAAAGATGATGAACGACCCGGTCAAAATCTTCACAAGCCTGTGGATGACATTTGGCGTCTGAAAATTCATTCGGTTGTCTTTCCTATTCTGTGGGTTTTCTTTCGGCGCCCTGGTTTTCTGTTCGGGGTATATCGTACTCCTATCATTCCAAAACCGGCCAACAAAAAGCCCACCGGCGACAACACGACAGGAGGTCCCAGGCCCAGAACAAAGACTAAAGGGTGGCGCGTCTGTGCACCGACCTCCTCATCGTAGTTGCGGTCCATAGCATCTCTCGATTCGGCAGGATCGGTATACGACACGGATTCAGCCCATCCCTTGGGAGCGAACGGACTCATGGATATCGAAAACCAGCAGGGCACAAGAACAAGGAATCCCAAAAACATGCCCAGAAGAGCGCCCCCCAAAGCCCCGAACATTGCTTCGCGTGTCACCCAAATGGGTCGATCCTTATGAGCGCGGGGCTCGCTAACGGCCGGCTCCGGGTCGGGCGGCAAAGGCCTCGGCCGCCATGGTGGGTGCGAGATCTTCGACCCAAAGCTTACTTGGCCTGCTGGCACACCGATCAGTGCGACAATGGCTCCCACGATCCACCCCCAGTGCTTACCTCTTTCGCCGAGAGCACCCCCGAACATCGCCCCGATCAGAGAAAGCCACACAATAAGCAGGCTGTAGAGGAATAGGTAAACCATCCAATGGGCCAGCCAGTAAATCACATCCGCAGGACGCAGGTGATACGGCCTACCTACCCTTGCAGAATCTTGCTCTTTGCCTTTATGACTCACCGCATCAGTTTGTGTTTGTTCTTCATTCATCGCTGGCCTTACTCTATCACAGACCATGATATTGTCAAGTTGGGCGAGATCGTTGTTCCTGTTGGAGAACCGTGGTAACAGATCACCGAACACCTACTGGGGGAGAGTTGGAGCATCGGATTGGGGGGAGTTGGGAAGATAGAACTGTCTGGACCAGTCCGAATCCTGCCGCCTATCTCACCTGCTACCTATTCTCCGAAGCCCATCTTGACTGCTCCAATGCCCTTGCTCCAACCAGAGAATGGTGGTATTCTGCTGGGTAGTATTTGGGAGCAGTGCTATGGAGCATGAGCAGAATGCTACCTAAGAGCCAAATAAGGACAAACATCGGTGTGGGAATAGGCATCGCCTTGCAGGTGGTGGGATTCCTTCTCGTCCAGTTCAATGATCCCGATTCCTTTTTCTTGGGGCCACCTCTCATTCTTATCAGCATCCCAGTATTTATCTGGGGCTGTATGAACTACGCAGAGGGCAAGGGGCACTCGAAGTGGGTTGGCCTGGTAGGATTGGCCGGTGTCCTGGGGCTGATGATCCTGATTATCCTACCTAACCAGAACCCTGACGGCTCGGCTCAACCTATGCAAGTCCATAAGCTCGTTGCATTGATCTCAATTCCGCTTGGACTTGGGATACTCATTCTTGGACGCTGGCTTGATGACCATGAGTATGCGTCTATCTGGACCAGTGAGAGCGTTCGAATCGGACAACCATGGCCCGCTGTCTGCATGGCCTTGGGAGTCTGTATCGTTATCGGCTCGCTAGTGCTCCTGATGGTTGACAAGAGAAGAGATTAGCCGCCAGATATCGAGTGCTGGATGTCAGCCCAGACAGGATATTACTCAAGGGCAACACATAATGCACATGCCCATTGCTCCTGAAGGGGAACAACTGAGTATGTGTGCTGGAGTCGTGTTAAGTAGTGGGGCAATATTGAGACTCTTGTATTAGGAGTAATAATTATGGTCGAAAATTCAAAGCACTTAGAAAAGATGCTATTTGGACTGGCGGCTATACTGCTGCTTGTAGCCGCTAGTTACGCCCGGACTGCGTCAAGACCAGAACGCAGCAGTCTCGGACCTATAGTATTCCCTCCGGCTGATGCCGCTTGCGGCTTTGCGATTGCTGGCGGCTTATGCATTCTATCCGGGGCGATTGTCCATACGAAACGCCGGGAGTGACGATTAAGGAGTATTTGCATGATTTTATTGCATCTTTTGCACTTGGTTTTTTGGATAGTTGTGCTTGTTGTGGTCATCTCGTGTCTTCTGGCCACTAAAAGGAAGAAGAAGACTTGGACTTTAGATGTCAATGGCCGTCAGCACATCGTTGAACTGCAACATGGCCTTATATTCGGCAAACGGGCCATTACTCTGGATGGCAGTGAGATAGAGCTGGAGAAATCGGGGAACCTGATTGACACCGGAAGTGAGCATCGATTTGATGTGGATGGACATGCATGTATTCTGAAGATCAGGTCTTCTGGGCTTACCTTTGACTATGAGTTGTTCCTGGATGGCAAGCTGGTCTGAGTGTTCTGCGGCGGCTACGGTCATGAAGCGATGTGTGCTTCGGAAATAGTGATTCGATACTCCTCATAAAGGCAAGAACATGGACAACAATCAAATCAAGTTTCTTGGTGCATGCATTATCCTTGGATGCAGCATTCTGGCGGTTTCAATTGGGTTTGTGGCTGAGGAGATAGGGGAGGGGGCTGGAGTTGTTGGAGCGATTGGCGTAGCATTGGCAGCATACATTGGGATTATTGCCTGGGGCAAGCTCGGTTCGTCAAAGGACAAATGAAACCGGAGTAGGGCTTAGGGTCATTTCTGACTGTTTTTCCGAGTCATTTGCCCCTGGAGCAATCACAGCCGGGGTCATTCTTCAGGCGAGACCTCGTCGCTAACCCCTATCCTGCAATGCAGAATCTTCCAGTTCGTGTCGAATTTCGCTGCCGTAGCCGTTCCGTCAAAGGAGAAGCCCAGGTTCTCCACCACGAATCCGATTTCAGAAATCTCAGAAACGCTCAGCAATTCCGCATAATCCGACATCTGAAGGGGCTGTGGTGTTTCTATGGATTTGATCTTCAATGTGGCAAGATTCTTGACGTTCAGCTTCTTCTTCCAATCGTCGATCTCCTCTTTTAGAGTCTCCTCGCGGAGATAGATGTTCATCCCAGTGAATTCTCTGTCGGGCGTCAAAAGTTCAAGGCACATCGTATCAAAATCAGTCAATGCCCCAAACGCACGATTTAGATTCCTCAAAGACGGATTGGGCAGGGGCATAAGTGTGGCGGCAATAGTCCTGAGGCGATCGGCAGAAGTTTCGAATGATTGTCTTTCGAACTGCTCGACGATGGCGAGGACGCGGCTTGCCTTGTCGTGGTTCATTGTGCGGGTTTGTTCGAGCATGAATCTCACTGCCGACTCGGCTTCGGGGAATTCATTCAGCTCGGGCTGCTCGACTGCATTTAGAAAGGCGTTGAAGATTGTGCTTTCAGTGTAGGTTTTCGTTTGTGCCGTCGGTTTGGCATCCTTTTCTTTACAGCCGATAGAGGTTAACAGGATTGCTGCATTCAGTAGAATCAGAAGGTCGCGGGCCGAACAGTTCTTTTCCACCGTCATAAATACGCTCCTATGATAAAAATCTACTCCAATTTTCAATAGTTATTGCTTTAAGTGTTTGCTATCACGAAGTTTGGGAAGTCCTCGAAGACC
>JAFGCD010000110.1 GCA_016932835.1 Sedimentisphaerales bacterium | reverse complement strand
ACAACTAGAATCAAAAATCAAAGATCAAAAGTCAAAATTGCAGACAAGTTTCGGTGTGCAGTGCACACCCTACGCTCGGAATGACGGCGCGTGGGGGACTTAAATCAAAAATCAAAGTTCAAAGAGTAAAAGTAATGATAGCTGCGCAGGCTATTTGGAATAGATTCCTCGGCCCCTCAGGGGCAGGCTTCGCTCGTATCTCGTGAAGCGTGAAGCGTATTTCGTATTTTGTCGCTCCCCTAAGAGGCAGGCGGGAAGGAGTTTGGAATAGACCCCTCGGCGGCTCAGGGGCAGGCTTCGCTCGGGGTGACAGTGCTTCGCATTGTCAGTTTTTAGTTTGACGGAGGTCGGTTTTTCTCTGCCAGGCTGCGGCTGCGACGGAGGCGGTTATTATGCAGACGAATACGAAAACGGCGGCGGGCATTGCGGCTTTTTCTCCGAAGTGTTCGAGTGCGAGGACCGTTCCGAGGCCTGCATTCTGCATGCCGATCTCTATTGCGAGAGTACGCCTTCGAGGGATTCGCATTCTGAATGCTGCGCCTACGGCGTATCCTGCGAGCATGCCGTAAAGATTGAGTATGGCTGCAACGGCGAGGATCAGCAGAGTTACGCCGGCAAGGCGGGTTTTGTTGAGTGCTATTACGAGCGAGCAGATGAATACTATGAAGGTTACGGATATGGCGGGGAATACGGGCAGTATCTTTTCGATTCTCTTTTTGAGGAAGTGCCTTACGGCGAATCCGACCAGCAGTGGTATGAGGACCATGTACATTACGTCTAACGCCATATCCCAGAACTTCACAGGCAGCTTGGAGCTTGCGAGCAGCAGCGTCAGGGCGGGGGTTAGCAGGGGGCACAGAAGGGTCGAGACGGTGGTCAGGGAGACCGAATATGCGGTGTCGGCTTTTGCGATGTAGCTCATTACGTTGCTTGCCATTGCGCCCGGGGCAGAGCCTGTGAGTATCAGGCCGACTGCGATTTCGGTTTCCAAGTTAAAGAGTTTGGTGAGGATGTAGGCGCCGAGGGGCATTATCGTGAATTGTGCGGCGGAGCCGATGAGGACAATAAAGGGTCTTTGGGCGATTCGCTTGAAGTCTTCGGTCTGCAGGACGGCTCCGATTCCGAACATCGTGAGGGAGAAAAAGAGCTTGTTGAAGGGTTTCAATGCCACGAAGGGCGCGGGGCAAAGGTACGCGACTGCTCCGAAGAGCACAACCCAAAGGGCAAACCAGCGCGTGTAGAAAGATAGAATGTTCTTGAACATGGCAGAGAGTATAGAGTAAATGAGTGTATGAGTGAATAAGTTTATGAGTAAAGGTGTGTATGGGTAAATGAGCAGCCCGGCTGAGCCGGGAAATGCGAAGCGGGAAATCCGAAATGCAAATATCTAAATCCGAAACAAATCCCAAATTCAAATATTCAAATGACCAAAACGGTAAGATTTACCGCCGTCCTTAGGACTCCGTATAGGGCGTCCCACCGTGAGGTGTCCCTTACGGGACTTCCGGGACTTACGGAGAGGACGCAGAGAGCGTAAAGATAGAAAAACAAAGGACAGACGATAGAGGGCGGACGGCGGAGGACAGGAAAACCAAAGTTCAAAAAGCAAAAATCAAAATTACAGTGTAAATACCCGAGGCACAGGCGTTAAAGATGAGATTGCCGCGCGATTGTTCGAATCGCTCGCAATGACCAACCGCGCCGTTAGGCAAGTTGGTTCAAATAGACCCCTCGGCCCCTGAGGGGCAGGCGTTGCTCCCTTAGGGACAGGTCGGGGTGACGGTAAGTGGATGAGTAAATGAGTTTATGGGTGGATGAGTAATGACGGCAAGTCGGTTCGGAAGGTTAACAGCGGTTTGTGTGGTTTTTCTCGTTTGCGGCGGCGCCGCTGCGGAGTGGCCTGAGTTTCGTGGGCCGTGGGGCAACGGCCTTGCATCACAGGTCGGCGATAGCAATAAGATCGGCCTGCCGTTGCGGTGGAGCGAGAGTGAGAACGTGAAGTGGAAAACTGCGATACCGCATCGAGGGTGGTCAACGCCGGTCGTTTTCGAGGGCAAGATCTGGCTGACGACGGCGACCGCCGACGGGCGTGAATTCTTCGTTATCTGCGCGGATGCGGATACGGGCAGGATTCGGTTGAACAAGAGGCTGTTTACTTCGAGTAATCCCGAGCCGCTTGGCAATGACGTGAACTGCTATGGGTCGCCGTCGTGCGCGGTCGAGGCGGGTCGGGTTTACGTTCACTTCGGCAGCTACGGGACGGCGTGCCTGGATACGGAGAGCGGGGAGGTTGCGTGGGAGCGGACGGATCTGCCCTGCAGGCATTATCGCGGGCCGGGGTCGTCGGTGATTCTTTTCGGGGATTATTTGATAGTAACGATGGACGGGGTCGATGTGCAGTACGTTGCGGCTCTCGATAAGAAGACGGGGCGGACGGTCTGGAAGACGGACCGGACGGCTGACTGGAACGATTTGGACGGCGACGGGAAACCATTCAGCGAAGGCGACTTGCGGAAGGCTTATTCGACTCCTTTGGTTATCGACTTCGACGGCGGCAAGCAGATGCTCAGCGCCGGGGCCAAGGCTGCTTACTGCTACGATCCGGCGACGGGTGAGGAGTTGTGGAAGATTTCTTACGGGTGCTATTCTGGTGCGTCGCGTCCTTTGTTCGGCAATGGTCTTGCATATATCAATACGGGTTTTCCGCGGCCTGAGATTTGGGCTGTTCGGCTTGGCGGTCGCGGGGATGTCACGGATACTCACGTTGTGTGGAAGAGGCGGCAGGCGGTTCCGCAGATACCATCTGCGGTGGTGGCAGGCGAGTTGCTCTTTATGGTGAGCGACAGCGGTGCGGCGACGTGCCTGGATGCTGTTACGGGCGAGGAAGTCTGGCGGGAGCATTTACGCGGCCGGTTTGCGGCGTCACTGCTTTATGCGGACGGTCGAATATACTGCTTCGATAAGGAGGGCAAGACGTTTGTCTTCGCAGCGGGGCGGGAATTCGAATTGCTGGCCGAGAACAAGCTCGATTCGGGGTTCATGGCGTCGCCGGCTGTGTCGGGCGGGAGCCTGATTCTGAGGACTGTCAGCGATCTGTACCGGATAGAAAAACCGCAGGGGCAATAGAAGCCGGGGACATATCCAAAGAAGAAAGAAGGCCCCGTTTTAGAGCGGGGCCTTTTGGATTTATGCGCGTTTTTTTCTATTTCTAGAATGTCAGCAGGACGTAGAATGAATAGACATCGTGCTTTACGAGGAGCAGGGCGGTACCTTTTTCTTTTGCCTGCTTGATAGCCTCGCTGAATTCCTTGGTGTTGTTGACCTGCACCTGGTTAACCTCCCTGATGAGCATTCCTTCTACGATGCTTGCACGGTCTGCCTGGGAGTCAGGCTCGACGCTTGCGACGACCACTCCGGCGAGTCCTTCGAATCCGTATTTTTTGGCGAGTTCTTCGGTGAGATTTTGTACTGTGAATCCGAATTCGTTGAGTGCATCGGAGGCGCCTTGTCCGCCGGCAGCGGCAGCGGCGGCGTCGCGTTTGTCGAGTTCTGCGGTAACTGTCTGCTCAGCGCCGTCCCGCCAGATGACTATCTTGACTTTTGTGCCGGGGCTCAGGAGGGCGATTTTATTGCGGAAGTCGTTTGCGGATTCGACGGGCTGCCCGTTGAACTTGAGGACGACGTCGTTGTGCTTAATTCCGGCCTTGTCTGCGGCGGAGCCTTCTTCGACCTGCGGGATGAGGACGCCTTTATTGTCCTTGAGGCCGAAGGCCTTGGCCATATCGGCGTCCATATCCTGGGGCAGCACGCCGAGGAAGCCTCTCTCGACCGGTTTGCCGGTTTTCAGTTGCTCGTAGATATTCTTTGCCATGTTGATTGGGATTGCGAAGCCGATGCCGATATTTCCGCTGGCTCCCACAATAGCGGTGTTCATACCTACGACTTCGGCGTCGAGGTTTATGAGCGGTCCGCCGGAATTGCCGAAGTTTATTGCTGCGTCTGTCTGTATGAAGTTTTCGAGGGTCGCCAGTCCGAAGCCGCTTCTTCCCTTGGCGCTGACGATTCCTGCGGTGACGGTGTGGCTGAGGCCCAGCGGGTTGCCTATTGCGAGGACCCATTCACCGACTTCGAGCTTGTCGGAGTCGGCCATTTTTAGGTACTGGAGGTTGTTGGCGTCGATTTTGACGACTGCTACGTCCGAATCCTCGTCGGTGCCGGTTTTTTCTGCGGTGAATTTTCTGCCGTCGCCTAATTCCACGATTACTTTCTCTGCCTCACCGACGAGGTGGTTGTTTGTTAGGATGTAGCCGTCGGGTGAGATAATGAATCCTGTTCCCTGGGCGGTTGTTGTTTGCTTTCTCTGTGGCGTTCTCTGCCGCGGCGAAGGCGACGGCGAGCGCCTGCGGAAGAAGAAGTCGAAGAAATCGTCGCTGAATGGGTCGAAGGGGCTGCCGTAGGGGGAATCTCCATAGCCCTGGTATTGCTGTGTGACGGTTCTTTCGGCCCTTATGGCTACTACCGCCGGGGATGCCTTCTCGGCTATCGAGGCGAAGGCCTTGCCCATCTGCCGCAGAGCTGCGATACTCTGCTCGTCCTGGGCCGAGGCTGCGGCGGGGCAGAAAAGCAGAAGGAGTATTGTCGAGACGATTATGCAGGATGTGTGTTTTAGGGCGGTTCTCATCATTTTCGTATTCCTCATTAACTATTAAACTCGTGACAACAAAATCGATTTTCTCACTGCGACGAGCGACTTGACTTGACCTATACGATTTTAGCGTCGAAAAGTTCGCGCTGTCAAACGAATTCAAATGCGATTTTACAATGGAAGTGCAGGAGACAGGTGCCTGCAGGCACATAAGATCGAGTGGATGGGTTAATGGGCTAATGGGTGAATGAGAAGCCCGGCGGAGCCGGGAAATCCGAAATGCGAATATCTAAATCCGAAACAAATCCCAAATTCAAATATTCAAATGACCAAAACGGCAAGATTTGCCGCTGTCCTCAGGACTCCGCCGTAAGGTGTCCCCTGCGGGACTTACGGAGAGAGCGCTAAGAGAAAGGGAAAAGACAGAAGGGAAAAGTGAAAAGGGAAAAGGCAAAAAGAAGAGATTGCCACAGGCTGCTTCGCAGCCTCCCCTGGGGATAAATTCCCTTGAGGGGCAGGTCGCAATGACAGCGATTTTGCATTGTCAGTTTTTGGTTCTTGGTTCTTAGTTTTTAGCTGGGCTGGGTTTACGACGGCTGGGAAAAAATGGGATTATGGTCTTGCATTTTGTGGCGGCGGCCGAGTAGCATTTATGTTTCGGTCTTTTTTGATATGTAACTTAGAGCTTCTAATGTTGTCTGAATAAGGAGCAGTGCGATGGATAAGCTCACTTCAATGATTCTCTGCACATTGGCTGTCCTGTTGCCGGCCGGCGGTTTTGATTTTGCATCGGCTTATGGGGCGGGTTCTTTAGCTACGGTTACTGTGGATGCGGGCGGCTACGAACGCATCGATACGCCGGTTTGCGTTTCGCTGGCTGGTGTGCCGTTGGGGGGCGGCGATTCGGAATACGCGCTTGTGGAGAAAGGGGGCGCGACAATTGCGGCTCAGGTGGAGGAAGGAGAGCCTGCGAAGCTCTGGTTTGTTCTTGCGGGCAGGACCGCTGCGGGCACCAGGCGGGTCTTTGACCTGGCAGTGACATCGCGTGGCGCAGAGGCCGGTGTTTCGGTCGTGAAGACGGACAAGTATGTTGACGTCGTTTGCGGTGGGGAGAAGGTCTTACGTTACAACCATGCTGTCGTTCCGCCGCCTGCGGGGCAGGATAAGCTTTACGAGCGGAGCGGTTTCATCCATCCTTTGTGGTCTCCTACTGGTGCGGTTCTGACGGATATTCATCCGCCGGACCATATTCATCATATGGGTATATGGATGCCGTGGACTCATACGGAGTTCGAGGGCAAGGCGACGGATTTCTGGAACCTGAAGGAGGGGCAGGGTACTGTTCGATTCGTGAAGTTTGTGGGTATGACGGCGGGGCCGGTATTCGGTGGTTTCAAGGCCGAGCAGGAGCATGTGGCCTTGAAGACGGCTTCGGGCGAAAAGGTTGTGCTCGATGAGCAGTGGGATGTGCGGGTGTATAACGTAGGCGGCAAGGAGAAAGGATACCGACTTTGGGATTTCGTATCGACGCAGCGCTGCGTTGCGGACAGTCCTTTGAAGCATGTGAAATACAGGTACGGCGGGTTCGGGTTTCGCGGCGCGCGTCAATGGCGTGACGAGAACGCTGCCTACCTGACGAGCGAGGGCAAGACTCGCAAAGACGGGCACGCCACGCGTGCGCGGTGGTGCGATGCATCGGGGAAAATCGACGAGTGGGAGGGCGTGACATTCTACAGCCATCCGGAGAATTTCCAGCACCCGGAGCCGATGCGGATATGGCCGCCTGATATGCGAGACGTATTCTTCAACTGGGCCCCGGGCCAGATCGACGACTGGGAGATGAAGCCCGGGGAGGACCACGTTTTCCGTTATCGGATGTACGTTCACGAGGGCAGGATTACTGTTCCTGCGGCCGAGCGGATATGGCGTGATTACGCCGAACCGCCGACGGTGAGTATTCGGCCTGCCGGTGCGGTTGTTCTTTTCGACGGCGGAGACCTGTCGCAGTGGGCCGGCGACGGGGGCAAGAAGGTCGGGTGGGAGGTTGCCGACGGTGTCCTTACGATAGTTCCCGGCAGCGGGAGTATTGTTACGAAGCGCGACGTTACGGATTTTCAGATGCACATCGAGTTCCGGATTCCGGAACTGCCGGACGATGTCAAAGGGCAGGGTCGGGGCAACAGCGGCGTATATATTCAGCGTCGTTACGAGGTGCAGATTCTGGATTCTTACGGTCTGGAGGCTAAGAACAACGAGTGCGCATCGATTTACAAGTTCAAGGCGCCTGAGAAGAACGTTTGCAGCAAGGCCGGGCAGTGGCAGAGTTATGATATTACGTTTCAGGCGGCTCGATACGAGGGGCAGAAGAAGGTGAAGAATGCAAGGCTGTCGCTGCGGCATAACGGGGTTCTGGTTCATGACGACGTTGAAGTTCCGAACAAGACCGGGGCCGGGCGGCCCGAGGGGCCCGATGCAGGGCCTATCCTGCTTCAGGACCACGGCAATGCCGTATCTTTCAGGAATATCTGGCTGGTTTCGAAATAGATTGATGGGGTCCGATTGCCGTTGTATGCGTTTGTGGCGGGGCGGTATTTTGGCTTTAGAATTGTGTTGTGTGTCCGGGGGGGGCAGGTATAATGTTTGGACACTCTGCATTGCCGTTCACAGATGGGGTGCTTTTATGGTGTAAGTCTTTTGTTAAACGAATGTTAGGTGTTATTTGTCCTCTGGGATGGAGGAAAGTGCAATAAAACGGCGTTCGCAAGCGTTTTTTCCGGTGAAGCGGCGCCTGAAATGGGAAGCTTCTGATTAGATAAGGAGATTTTAAGATGGCACGAGCTGTAACACTTTTTACGGGACAATGGGCGGACTTGAGTTTGGCCGAGTTGGCTGAGAAGGCTGCTGGTTGGGGCTATGACGGACTTGAACTGGCATGTTGGGGCGACCACTTCGAGGTGGATAAGGCGCTGAAGGACGACAACTACTGCAAGGCCAAACGTGAACTTTTGAAGAAGCTCGGCTTGAAGGTTTTCGCGATATCGAGCCACCTTGTGGGGCAGGCGGTATGCGACAATATCGACGAGCGTCATAAGTCGATCATTCCTGAAGATGTCTGGGGCGACGGCGACCCGGAAGGCGTTCGCAAACGTGCTGCGAAGAAGATGATCCAGACGGCCAAGGCCGCCAAGAAGCTCGGGGTTAAGGTTGTCAACGGGTTTACGGGCAGTTCGATATGGCATCTTCTGTATTCGTTTCCTCCGGCTTCGGCGAAGATGATCGAGGCGGGATATGCGGATTTCGCGAAGCGCTGGATACCGATACTCGACGCGTTCAAAGACGAAGGCGTGAAGTTCGGTCTTGAGGTTCACCCGACGGAGATCGCATTCGATATCGCGTCTGCCCAGCGGGCGCTGGATGCGGTTAAGAAGCACAAGTGTTTCGGGTTCAACTATGATCCGAGCCATCTTGGCTATCAGGGCGTCGATTACGTCAAGTTCATTCGGACGTTCGGCGACAGGATTTTCCATACTCATATGAAGGACGTTTGGTGGGGTCACGGTGACGGCAGTGTCGGCGTATTCGGGGGCCATACGGAGTTTGCGGATCCTCGCCGTTTCTGGGACTTCAGGTCTATCGGTCACGGTGACATCAACTTCGAAGAGATCATTGTCGCCCTGAACGACATCGGTTATACAGGTCCTCTTTCAATCGAGTGGGAGGACAGCCGAATGGACCGCGAGCACGGCGCCGCCGAGGCATGCCAGGCCATCAAGAAGGCCGATTTCAAGCCTTCTCAGGTTGCATTTGACTCGGCATTTGACAAAGAATCGAGATGATTTTCGAGGCCTGTCGGGCTGTACGTTCGACAGGCCTTTTTGAGTTTTTTGAAAGCAGGTTATGAAGTCACGAGGCCGGTTCCGCCGGCCTGCGATGAGCTTTCGACATATTGTTCCTTCGACGGTTCCTGCCGATGCGCAACAGCCTGCATCCGTAAGGATTTGGTATTGACTATTTGTCATTAAGTATTTGTTCGGAGTGAGCGGTTCTTTGTCTTGCGTGGTTAGATTGTTCCGGAGTGGCTGGTATGAAGGCGCATAAATTTAATCGTCGCGGTTTTCTTAAGACGGCCGGCGCCGTTGCAGGGTTGCCCTGTCTGGTTTCGTCGAGTGCTCTGGGCAATTCCGATTCGACGGCTGCGAGCGAGAGGATTACTCTGGGCTTTATCGGCACGGGCAAACAGAGCAAGCACCTGATGCAGTCGTTCCTGAATTCTCCGGGGACGCAGGTTCTCGCGGCGTGCGACGTTGACAGGCTGAAGCTGGCCCGCGGCAAGGGCATCGTCGAAGACCACTACAAGGGCAAGGGGCGTTCGGACGCGTGCGGTACTTACGGCGATTATCGCGACCTTCTGGCAAGGGGTGACATCGATGCGGTTGTTATCGCGACTCCGGACCACTGGCACGCTTTGACGGTCATTCATTCGGCACAGGCTGGCAAAGACATCTATTGCGAGAAGCCGCTTTCGCAGACGATTGCGGAGGCTCGTGCGATGGTGAACGCCGTTCGCCGGTACGGTCGCGTGTTCCAGGTCGGCAGCATGCAGCGTTCGGACTGGCATTTTCGGCTCGGCTGTGAGCTGGTTATCAACGGTTATATCGGGGAATTGCAGACTGTTACCGTGGGTGTGGGCGGGCCGCCGGGCGAGGATAATCTGGCGGCTATGCCTGTTCCGGATTATCTGGACTGGGATATGTGGCTCGGGCCTGCGTTGCGGCGGCCTTACAACAAGGAGCTTTCGCCGCATTTGAGCTGGGACGGCTTTCCTCACTGGCGTTATCACAGCAGTTTCGGCGGGGGCGGCATGACAGACTGGGGCGCTCATCATTTCGACATTGCCCAGTGGGGGATGCAAATGGACGAAAGCGGACCTGTGGAGATCATTCCGCCGGACGGCAAAGACGTTAAGGTTCTGACTTACAAATACGCCAGCGGGGTGACTCTGACTCGTGACAGCGCGAACGGCGTGCTGTTTACGGGCACAAAGGGGAAGGTCGAGACGAACCGCGGTCACCTTCGGACGGAACCGGAGAGCCTTAAGGACCAGAAGATCGGGCCGAACGAAGTACACCTTTACGAAAGCAAGAATCACTATGTCGATTGGCTCGACGCCATCAAGAAACGAAGCAAGCCGATTTGCGATATCGAGGTCGGGTGCAGGTCGGTGAGCGTTTGTCATTTGGGTAATATCGCGTATAAGTTAGGGCGTTCGTTGAAGTGGGACCCCCGGCGCGAGCAGATTATAGGCGATGCGGATGCGAGCAAGCTGTTGTCACGGCCTTATCGCAGTCCGTGGCATCTTTAAGTCGATTATCGGTTAGGAGTTCACAGCATGAAGAGGGTTGATATAGACAGGCGAGGGTTTCTCAAGGCGGCAGGCGCCGCTGCGGTGGGCCTGCCTTACCTTGTTCGGTCTTCGGCCCTGGGCGGTGCAGGCAGCGTTGCGCCGAGCAATCGGATATCGATGGGTTCGATCGGCGTGGGGGGTATGGGTACGGGCGATTTGCACGGCTTTTTGAGCAAGCAAGAGGTGCAGGTTCTGGCGGTATGCGATGTTGACAGCGGCAAGCGAGAAAGCGCCAAGAATATCGTCGATAAGAAGTACGGCAATACCGATTGCGCGACGTATTTGGATTTTCGGGAGTTGATAGGGCGCGGCGACCTCGATGCGGTTGCTCTGGCGCTTCCTGACCATTGGCATTCGATACCTGCGATAGCGGCGTGCAGAGCGGGTCTTGACGTTCACGCGCAGAAGCCTTTTGCTCGGACGATTCGTGAGGGTCGCGCGATGTGCCGGGCCGTGGAGCGGTACGGGATAGTCTGGCAGACGGGCAGCCAGCAGCGTTCGGAGGGGAATTTTCATCGCGCGTGCGAGCTTGTTCGCAACGGTCGTATCGGGAAGGTTTCGCGAGTCGAGGTCGGGCTTCCTACCGGCGGGGGTTCTGGCAACAACCCCGTTCAGCCTGTGCCGGAGGGCGTTGACTGGGACTGGTGGCTCGGTCCTGCCCCGTGGGTTCCGTATCGCGGGGTGCTCCACTGGAACTGGCGCTGGATGATGGATTATTCGGGCGGGCAGCTAACCGACTGGGCGGGACATCATATCGACATCGCTCATTGGGGTATCGATACCGAGCGGACGGGCCCGGTCGAGATCGAGGGCAGGGGCGAGTATCCCAAAGACGGGATATACGATGTCCCGATGACGTACAAGCTCACGTGCAAGTACGCCAATGGGATTGAGATGACGGTTGCGAATAACAAGCAGATTCCTCAGGGCACGAAGTGGTACGGGGACAAGGGCGAGATATATGTTCGTCGCGGGCATCTGGAATCCAAGCCGGCGAACATTCTAAATGAGGTGATCGGCGTCGATGAGACTCATCTTTACAAGAGCCGGGACCATAAGCAGAACTTCCTGGACTGCATCAAGAGCCGTAAGGACCCGATTGCCCCTGCTGAGATTGCGCATCGGTCAATCAGCGTCGCGTTGTTAGGCGAGATTGCAATGCTGACCGAGGCGAAACTGAAATGGGACCCGGAGAAGGAAGTATTCGAGAATAACGATGCCGCCAACAGGATGTTGGGTCGCGCGATGCGCGCACCGTGGCACTTGTGATATCGATAACCGCAGATTCTTTGATTTGAAAAGACATCTGTTCGAATGGATGTTGGCTTGATAGTGAAAGGAATGAAAATGAACAAGGTAAGAATGTTGATTACAGTCGGAGTTTTTTGCGCTGTTTGCGTGCTGGTGTATGCGGCTGCGGCGCGGGCCGAATCGCCGGCGAAGCTTCGTGACCTGAACGATGACGAGATCGCCAAGATCAAGGCGGCACTTCCTGAGAAGGCAATAGTCGAGGCGAAGCGAAAGAAGATGCTGGTCTTCTGGCGTTGCGAAGGTTTCTTCCACAGTTCGATACCTGTTGTCAACCGGGCGATGGAGGAGCTCGGCAAGAAGACGGGGCTTTTCGATGTGGTAGTGACGGACGATTACTCGTATTTTACGGCGGAGAAGCTTGCGGAGTTCGACGCGGTCTGCCTGAACAATACGACTCACATGAAGTTCAATCCTGAGAAGACTCCCGAGCGATGCAAGGCCTTGCTCGATTTCGTCAAGGGGGGCAAGGGCATAGTTGGGGTTCACGCTGCGACGGATAATTTTTACGAGTGGCCGGACGGCATGGAGATGATGGGCGGCAAGTTTACGGGTCACCCGTGGGGCAGCGGCGATACGGTTGCTATCAAGATCGACGAGCCGGACCATCCGCTTATGGCGGCATTCAAGGGCAAGGGCTTCAAAATCAAGGACGAGATTTATCGCACCGATCCACCTCTTTATTCGAGAGACAAGCAGCTTGTTCTGATGAGCCTTGATATGAGCGACCCGGCGACGAAGGCAAAGGCTTCCAAGCCCGAAGACGCCGACATCGGCATAAGCTGGATCAAAACGGTCGGCAAGGGTCGGGTGTTCTACTGCTCGCTGGGTCACAATAATGAAATAATGTATAACCCGACGATTATGCAGCACTACCTGGCGGGGATTCAGTTTGCCTTTGGCGATTACAAAGTTGACACGAGACCGAAAGGAAACCGTTGAGTTTTATCTCTGGAAAGGGACTTAGAAATGGAACAGCAATTGCTTGATAAAGTCAAGACTTACGATTGGGGCCAGAGTCGAGCGGCGTTGACGGAGATTACCGAGTTGATCAAGAAGTCTCACGGCAATAAGGCCGAGACTGCAGCGATCGAGAAGGATCTTCTGAGCGTTCTGACGTCCGACGCCAAGCGTGCAGGCAAGCAGTTTGTTTGCAGGCAGTTGAGTATCATCGGGACCGACGCGTCTGTTCCGACCCTTGCGGGGATGCTGGGCGGCGAAGAGACATCCGATATGGCTCGCTATGCGCTCGAGCGGATTCCGGGAGCGGCTGCAGATGCCGCGCTGCTCGGGGCCCTGTCGAAAACCGGCGGCAAGGCGAAGGTCGGGGTAGTTAACTCTCTCGGACAGCGCGGGCAGGCAAGCGCCGGCGAGGCATTGGCCGGCCTGTTGGGCAATTCGGATGAGACGTTAGCGACAGCGGCGGCAGCGGCTTTGGGCCAGATTGCCGATGACAATGCCGGCAAGGCATTGGCCAAGGCGAAGGATACGACCAAGGGCAAGGTTCGGTTGCGCGTTCTTGATTCTTATCTGCTGTGTGCCGACAAGCTGACGGCGGCGGGCAAGAAGGCAGAAGCCCTTGAGATTTACAAGGCGCTGCAGGGCAAAGATATGCCCAAGCCGATTCGGACAGCGGCTCTTCGCGGCGTACTTGGTGCGGCGACGAGCAAATAGGAGATGGGCATGGGAAACAGGCTCTTAATTGTTCTTTTGTCGGCAGGGTTGGTTTCGTTCGCGGGGTCGGTATGTCTCGGCGCCGAGGGGGGCAACGATGCGGTTTCGATGGTGCTCGAGATTCTCCGCGGCGACGACGAGGAGATGCATGCCGTTGCGATCGGCATGGTCAAGGAGATGCAGGGCCCGGAGGTGACGGCGGCCCTGGCGAAGGAGCTGCCGGGTTTGTCTGCCGCCAGCCAGGTTCAGTTGCTGGCCGTGCTGGGTGATCGCGGCGACGCCGTTGCTCTTGGCGCCGTTGTCGAGGCGACGAAGGCCGGCGACGGCTCGGTTCGGGCGGCTGCCTTGAGGGCATTAGGACAGTTGGGCGATGCATCGACGGCAGTGCTTCTTGCCGAGGCTGCCGCCGACTCAAAGGGCGACGAGTGCAAGGCGGCTCGGGAGAGCCTTTATCGGCTGCGCGGGGAGGGGGTCGATGAGGCGATCATAGCCGCTCTCGGCAAGGCCGAAAGCAAGAGCAAGGTTGAGTTGATAACCAGCCTTGGCCAGCGAAATGTTCGCTCTGGCGTAGCGAGTTTGCTTGAGACGGCGAAGGATAGCGATCGAAAGGTTCGGATCGAGTCTTTCAAGGTTCTCAGCGGTCTCGGACTTCCGAAGGATTTGCCGGCGTTGGTTGATTTGCTTGTCGGCGTCAAGAGCGATTCGGATCGCACAGAGGCGGAGAAGACGGTTGCCGCCGTTGCGCACAAGATAGAGAAGAAGGATTCTCAGGCTGCCGCCGTCCTTGCGAAGCTGCCTTCGGTTAAGGACGTCAAGGTTCGCTCGTCGCTTTTGGTGACTCTTGGGAGAATCGGCGACAACAGCGGCCTCGGCGCCGTCCGGAAGGAGTTGAAGAGCGAAGAGGCTGCGATTCAGACGGCTGCGATTCGGGCTTTATCGTCGTGGCCGAGCCCTGAGCCGGTGCCTGATCTACTGAAGCTTTCGCGGGAGTCGAAGGTTCAACTGCATCAGATTCTGGCGCTTCGGGGGCTGGTTCGGCTTCTCGGCGTGGACGAGAAGCGTCCCGCGGCCGAGCGGATTGCGATGTACAAGGAGGCTATGGGGCTGGCGCCGAACGCGATGGAAAAGAGGAGGGTGTTGTCCGGCCTGGGGGGTATGCCGAATCTCGACAGTCTCGCGATGGCTTCGGACTACCTTGGCGACAAGGATCTTTGCCGTGAGGCGGAGGTTGCGGTGGTGACGATAGCCGGGGGTATTCAGGACGCGCATCCCAAGGAAAGCGGCGAGGCCCTGAAAAAGGTTATCGCCCAGACAAAGAGCGATTCGGTTCGCGAGCAGGCGCAAGAGCTTCTGAATCCGAGCAAAGACAAAGACGACGAAGGCGAGGAATCGGCTTCGCAGTAATCCGTGCAGGAGAAAAGGGTATGACAAATGAGTTGACGAGCAAATTTGCATCGCGTTTGCGACAAGCTTGGGCGCTGAGGATTGCCGTTGCTGCGGTGCTTTTTGGTGGGTGTGTTGTACTGTCTTCATGCAGCGGTTCGGCGAAGTCGCAGCACTGCGTGAAGGATTGTGCTGCCGAGGGGGAGAATACCGATGCTGGGGCGGATTCCGCTGTCGGTGATTGGCGGGGCAATTGGGTGCTCAGCGACGAAAGCGATTCGGGGCCTTTGGCGGTGCAGGTGGAGGCTCTGGGCAACGATGCGTATCGAGCTACTTTTCTCGATGCTTTTGATACGCAGGGCGAGCCTATCGGCGTGCTGGAGGGAAAGCGGTCCGGAGGGGTTGTGAGTTTTGGCGGGCGGGCAAAATATAACGGTATGGAATTCGAGGTTGAGGCTTTGATAAGGGGCGGCAAGCTGACGGGCACTTTCGAGGGTCTCGACGCTTCGGGCACATTCGATCTCGATCATATATTAAGAGCGTCTGCGGCCGTCGGGGCCGAGCCTGAGCAGGGCGTGAGGCTATAGTTTTTTACGGCACGGATTTCAAGGAATAGACTCAAGGCTATTTATTGTCAGGAGATATGAACATGTATTATAAAAACAGAAAAGGACAGAATAATAAGGTGTCGCGGCGCCAGTTTATGGGCGGGGCAGCGGCGGCGGTAGCGGCGTTTACGATTGTTCCTCGCGAAGTTTTGGGCGGGGCCGGCCGAACCGCGGCGAGCGAGAAGCTGAATATCGCTTCGATCGGCTCCGGCGGGATGGGGGCGGGCAATACTAATGCGTGCGGCGGGGAGAACATCGTCGGGCTTTGCGACGTTGACGAGAGGCGTGCGAAGGGGACTTTCGAGCGTTTTCCCAAGGCGCGGAAGTGGAAAGACTTTCGCAAGATGCTCGATGAGCAGAAGGAGATCGAGGCCGTAATCGTTGCGACTCCGGACCACGTTCACGCACCTGCGGCGATGGCGGCGATGAAGCGCGGCAAGCATGTTTACGTTCAGAAACCGCTGACGCGGACGGTATATGAGGCCCGAATGCTGACCGAGGCCGCCCGGAAGTACAAGGTCAAGAGCCAGATGGGCAACCAGGGTCATTCCGGCGACGGTGTTCGTTCGATATGCGAGTGGATATGGGACGGGGCGATCGGCGAGGTTCGGGAAGTTCACGCATGGACGAACAGGCCTGTTTGGCCGCAGGGCATCGACAGGCCGAAGGATACGCCGGAGGTGCCGAAGGAACTGGACTGGGATTTGTGGCTGGCCGGTTCGCCGGAGCGTCCTTATCATCCGTGTTATCTGCCGTTTAACTGGCGAGGCTGGTGGGACTTCGGCGGCGGGGCGCTTGCGGATATGGCGTGTCACGTATGCGATCCGATTTTCTCGGCGTTGAAGATCAAGTACCCGACTAGCGTTCAGGCCAATGCGACGGAAGTGAACGACGAGACCTTCCCGAAGGCTTCTACGGTGACTTACCAGTTTCCGGCTCGCGAGGGTATGCCCGCGGTCAAGTTAGTCTGGTACGACGGCGGGCGCAAGCCTCCTCGCCCTGCGGCTCTCGAGGAAGGTCGCGATCTTGACCAGGCCAGCAGCAACGTATTGTTCCTTGGGGACAAGGGCGTTCTTCGCTGCGGCGAGTACGGTGACAGTCCTCAGTTGATTCCCTATTCGCGGAACAGAGAATACAAACGTCCCGAGAAGACTATCCCCCGCGTCAACGGAAGTCACGAACAGAACTGGATCGATGCGTGCAAGGGCAAGCTCGACCAGGCCTGCTCGAATTTCGATTACTCCGGTCCCCTTACAGAGATGGTTGTGATGGGCAATCTTGCCCTTCGCAGAGAGATCGTCGGACAGAAGCTGGAATGGGACGGCCAGAATATGAAGGTTACCAATAACGACAAGGCGAACAATTACGTCCGTCTGCCTTATCGCAAAGGCTTCTCTCTCGACGAGGTGTAAACAGGCCTTCGAGTGTGTTGGGCATCGAAGACAGTCGGGTCTGTCGGGTTAAAGGCATTCGGCTGTTATCCGGGTCGGACGCTCGATTGTGACAGCAGGAATTTTAAGGGTCGTGCTATGAAGAGCGAGAAGCTATCTCGACGGGATTTCGTCGGCAGTGCAGCGGCTTTTGCAGGTTTTGCGGTTGTTCCGCGACACGTTCTCGGGGGCGCGGGAAATACCTCGCCGAGCGAGAAACTCAATATCGCGGCTATCGGGGCGGGAGGTCGCGGTGCCGGCGATATCGGGGAGGTAAGCAGCGAGAATATCGTTGCCCTTTGCGATGTTGACGATCGCCAGGCCGCGGGGACGTTCAAGCAGTATCCGAATGCGAAGAAGTACAAGGATTTTCGCGTGATGCTGGACAAGGAGGATAAGAACATCGATGCGGTTATTGTCGCGACCCCGGATCATGTTCATGCGGTTGCTACTATGGCTGCTATCAAGCGGGGCAAGCATGTTTACTGCGAGAAGCCGCTTGCTCATTGCATATACGAGGTTCGCAAGGTCACCGAGGCGGCGCGAGCGGCGGGTGTGGCGACGCAGTTGGGCAACCAGGGTCAGGCTTCCGAGAGCGCTCGTCTGGTGGCCGAGTATATCCGCGGCGGCGTCCTGGGGAAGGTTCGCGAGGTTCATTCGTGGTGCAATCGGTGGATTTCGCAGCGCGGGCTGAACCGGCCTGGGGATAGTCCTGCTGTGCCGGAAGGTCTGGACTGGGATTTGTGGCTCGGGCCTCGGAAGGCTCGGCCGTATCATCCTGTTTATTTGCCGTTTACGTGGCGCGGGTGGTGGGATTTCGGGACGGGTGTGCTCGGCGATATCGGCTGTCACCAGTTTGCCCCTATCTGGCGTGCGCTGGAGCCGGGTTATCCTGTCAGCGTGGAGGCTTGCAGCAGCGGCGTGAACGAAGAGACGGCGCCTTTGGCTTCGATAATACGCTACGATTTTCCGGCGAGGGGCGAGATGCCAGCGTTCAAGCTGAACTGGTACGATGGGGGTCTGATGCCCGCCCGCCCGACGGAACTGAAGGAAGGGCTTCGATTCGGCGGCGCCGACGACAATCTCTATATCGGCGACGAGGGCAAGATGCTCAGTCATCGTTTGCTGCCTGATGAGCGTAATGCCGAGTACGGCAAGCCTGCCCGGATATACGAGCGTTCGCCGGGTCATCACAAGGAATGGCTTATCGCGTGCAAGGGCGGGCCGAAGGCCGGGTCGAATTTCGATATTTCCGGGCCGATGGCGGAGGTCGTGCTTCTGGGAAATATTGCGGTGAAGATGGGGCAGAAGATGTACGAGAAGGGGATGAAGCTCTACTATGACGGGCCGGCGATGAAGATTACGAATCTGGAGGAGGCCAATAAGTATATTCGAGACGATTACCGTCCTGGTTGGGAGTTGTGAGCCGCGGGCGGATTGATTTGTAAAGGTGCGTTTGAATGCAAGGCAGTTTATACGATTAGGAGGCCAGTTGTGAAGAAGCAATCTATTTCTCGACGTGATTTCATCAGTGCAGCCGGTGCGGTTGCAGCTTTTACGGTTGTGCCTCGCAGTGTTCTCGGCGGCGCGGGCAATACCGCTGCGAGCGAGAAGATCAATATCGCCGGCGTTGGAATCGGCGGACAGGGCGGCTCGGACCTGCGGGCGCTGGAGAGCCAGAATATCGTTGCTCTTTGCGACGTTGACCAGCGTCACGCATCGGGGACGTTCAGGCGTTATCCGAACGCGAAGAAGTACACAGACTTCCGGGTGATGCTGGACAAGGAGGGCAAGAATATCGACGGGGTGGTGATTGCGACTCCGGACCACCTTCATGCCCCAGTTTCGATGGCTGCGATCAAGCGGGGCAAGCATGTATATTGCGAGAAGCCTTTGACGCACTCTGTTTATGAGGCCCGCAAGATTGCCGAGGCCGCCCGCAAGTATAAGGTCGCCACTCAGATGGGCAACCAGGGGCAGGCTTCTGAGCAGACTCGGCTGATGTGCGAGTATGTCTGGGACGGGGCGATAGGTCCGGTTCGCGAGGTTCATGTGTGGACGGACAGGCCGCTTCGAGGTCTGAGCGATGTTTACTGGCCCCAGGGGATTGGTCGTCCGAAGGACAAGCCGCCGGTTCCCGATACTCTTGATTGGGATTTGTGGCTGGGTCCTGCTGCGGAGAGGCCCTATCATCCGGCCTATCTTCCGTTTGTGTGGCGCGGCTGGTGGGACTTCGGGACGGGGGCGCTGGGCGATATCGGGTGTCACGCGCTGGATCCGATTTTCCGGGCCTTGAAGTTGGGCGCTCCGACGAGCGTCGAGGCGGTCTCGACGCTGGTCAATAAGGAGACTTTTCCCGTCGCATCGACTGTTCATTACGAATTTCCGGCTCGCGGTGACATGCCGCCGGTAAAGGTTATCTGGTATGACGGCGGTCTTCGTCCCCCTCGTCCGGAGGAGCTCGAGCCGGGCCGGCAGGTAGGGGACAACGGCAAATTGTTTGTCGGCGATAAAGGCAAGATGCTGGGCGAGCGGATTATCCCCGAGTCGAAGATGAAGGAGTACAAACAGCCCGAGAAGAGCATACCTCGTTCGCCGGGCCATTACATAGAGTGGGTCGAGGCGTGCAAGGGCGGCAAGCCGGCCGGTTCGAATTTTGACCATGCCGGCCCGTTGGCTGAGGCGGTTCTGCTCGGTAACGTCGCGCTCCGCCCGGAATTGAGGGAGCAGATGAATCGGACGAAGCTGCTGTGGGACCCGGAGAAGTTCGAGATTACGAATGTTCCGGAAGCGAATCAATTCCTGCATCATGAGTATCGCAAGGGATGGGAGTTGTAAGGAAAGGATCAGATCCGAATCGCAAGATCCGAGATACGAAGAGAATTCGATTTCAGGAGTACTATTGTGAAGCATGAGAAGCTATCTCGCCGCAGGTTTTTGGGCGGCGTCGCCGGTATTGCGGCGTTTACTATTGTTCCGAGACATGTCCTGGGCGGGGCCGGCAATACCGCAGCGAGTGAGAAGCTGAATGTCGCGTGTATCGGCATAGGCGGCATGGGCGGGGCCGATTCGGGGCAAATGGCGAGCGAGAACGTCGTTGCGTTGTGCGATGTCGATTGGAAGCACGGCGCCGGGACGTTCGAGAAGTATCCGAAGGCGAAAAGGTATAAGGATTTCCGGAAGATGCTGGAGGCGGAGAAGGGTATCGAGGCGGTGACGGTTTCGACGCCGGACCATACTCATGCCGTTGCTTCGATGATAGCTATCAAGATGGGCAAGCACGTTTACTGCCAGAAGCCGCTGGCGCATGATCTTTACGAGGTCAGGCAGATGACCGAGGCCGCCCGGAAGCACAAGGTCGCTACACAGATGGGGACTCAGCTCCATGCAGAGGGTTATCTGCGGCAGTTGGTGGAGATGATCAAGTCCGGGGTTATAGGCAAGGTTCGCCGGGTGGATATTTTTAGCGACAAGAACTGGGGGGGCGGGACTCTTCCGACGGATAAGCCTGCGGTTCCCGCGACGCTTGACTGGGATTTGTGGCTTGGGCCGGCTCCGTATCGGCCTTATCATCCGGTTTATGTGCCGGGCAACTGGCGGCGGTGGTGGGACTTCGGAACGGGGACGCTTGGCGATATGGGCTGCCATATAATCGATCCTGCGTGGTGGGCGCTGGATTTGCGGTATCCCACGAGTATCGAGGCTGAGCCGGGGCCTTTCAGCGACCAGACTTATCCTGAGAAGACGGTGGTCAAGTGGGAATTCCCGGCGCGAGGGGATCAGCCTGCGGTTACTATGCGTTGGTATGACGGTTCGAACAGGCCTCCCCGGCCGAAAGAATTGGAGGAAGGTCGTAGCCTGCCCGGGCAGGGGGGCATTTATTACGGCGATAAGGGAGTAATCCTTGCTCCGCACGGCGGGGGGGCCAGGCTGCTGCCCGAATCACGCATGAAAGGCTTCAAGGCTCCGGAGCAGATGTTCGAGAGGGGGATCAGCCACTGGCAGGAGTGGATTCGGGCGTGCAAAGGCGGACCGAAAGGGCTTTCCAATTTCGATTATGCCGGGCCTTTGACTGAGACTATTCTGCTGGGGAATGTGGCGGCGAAGGCGGGAGCCAGATTGGAGTGGGATGGTGTAAAACTCAAGGTAACGAATGTCAATGCGGCGAATGAGTATCTAAAACGCACATATCGCAGCGGGTGGACATTATGATTGTAACGCAAAGGATATTTGCGCAACTGACATAAGGAGATTTGAAAATGAACAAACGTACGAGAATTGCAATTTTGTTATCGGTTTTGATTTTGAGCGTGTGTCTTGTTGACAGCGTTTTCGGGGCCGAGCGTGGTGGTCGGCGGATGAGATTCGGCAGAGACGCCTGGAAACTTGGGATGCAGGCCTATAGCTTCAATCGGTTCACTTTCGAAGAGGCTGTCGCCAAGACCAAGGCCCTGGGCATGGGGTATATCGAGGCTTATCCGGGCCAGCAACTCAGCAAAGACAAGCCTGACGTCCGGACAGACCACAACATGTCGGGCGAACAGAGGCTGCTGATGAAGCAGATTCTGCGCAAGGCCGGTATCAAGCTGATGAATTACGGCGTTGTCGGCCTGCCCAACAACGAGGGCGAATGCCGGAAGGTTTTCGATTTTGCGAAGGAGATGGGGATCGAGACGATCGTTTCCGAGCCGCCCGAGGATGCCTTCGATTTGATAAGCAAGCTGTGCGACGAGTACGAAATCAACGTTGCACTGCACAATCATCCCAAGCCCTCTCATTACTGGAACCCGGAGACGGTTTTGAAGGTTTGCGAAGGTCGCAGCGAGCGGATCGGGGCCTGTGCGGATACGGGTCACTGGATGCGGTCGGGGATCAATCCGCTCGATGCAATCAAGATGCTCAAGGGCAGGATAATCAGCCTTCACTTCAAGGACCTAAACGAGTTCGGCAATGGTCACGATGTAATCTGGGGCACCGGCAAAGCCGACGTCAAAGCTATACTGACCGAGTTGCGGGACCAGGAGTTTGAGGGTGTTTTCTCTATCGAGTACGAGCATAACTGGCTCAATTCCATGCCCGAAATAGCGGGCTGTGTTTCGTTTTTCGAGCGGATGGAGTCCGAACTGGGTCTTAGCCGGTGGAACTACATTTTCAACGGTGAGGACCTGACCGGTTGGGACGGCGACCCGCGGCTGTGGTCGGTTAAGGACGGCGCGATTCGCGGCGAGACTACGCCGGAGAAGGTTGCGCAGGGCAATACGTTCCTTGTCTGGCGTGAGGGGACTTTGCGGGACTTCGAGCTGAAGCTGAAATTCCGGATTCAGAACGGCAATTCCGGCGTTCAGTATCGCAGCAAGGAATTCGACAAGTGGCGTATCGGCGGCTACCAGGCCGAGGTCGAGAACGCTCCGGGCAAGGTGGGCTTCCTCTACCATGAGGCCGGGCGCGGATGGCTCGTTGACGTCGGCGATATGATGGAAATCGATAAGGACGGCAAGAAGACCGTTGTCGGAAATGTCTCGGATAAGGACGAGCTTATCAAGGCCGGCTACTACAAGGACAAGGACTGGAACGAATACCATATCATCGGCCAGGGCAACCACCTGACCCATTACCTCAACGGGTATCCGACGATGCAGTTGATAGATAACGACCGTGTTGTGGACCCCGACGACAAGCGTGACCAGAAGGGGGCCTTGCGCGAAGGCGTGTTGGCCTTGCAGATTCACGCTGGTCCTCCGATGGTTGTCGAGTTCAAGGACATTCGGATTCGGCAGTCGAGGCGCAGTTTCTACGAGGATGCGATAGTCCTGTTCGACGGCAAGAACCTCAAGGAGGATTGGGAGGTCAAAGGCGGCGACTGGAACAAGAGCAAGTGGGCGGCGGGCAAGGCGGCGGTTTCGGCGGAGGACCCGAAGAAGCTGGCCGGCTCGGGCGACAGCGGCGCGATGATCAATCTTGTCGGCGGTCACGGTCAGGGTGTGGATATTTACTCGAAGCAGGAATTCGGCGACTGCCGGGTCGAGCTGGAAGTGATGGTTCCGCAAGGCTCGAATTCGGGCATCTATCTTATGGGCCAGTACGAGGTACAGGTGCTGGACAGTTGGAATCGCGATAAGCTCGGCATGGGCGATATGGGCGCTATCTACAGCGCCAGTGAGCCGCAGGTAAATGCGACGAGGCCTCCGGGCGAATGGCAGAGATACGTGATTGATTTCCGTGCGCCGCGGTTCGACGCCGACGGCAACAAGACTGCGAACGCCCGTTTCATGCGCGTGGAGCTCAACGGCGAGGTTATTCACGAGCGCGGTCTGGAAGTAAAAGGCTCGACCGGCGGGGCATTGCGCGGCAAAGAGGTTGCGAAAGGGCCTTTGATGTTCCAGGGCGACCATGGTCCCGTTGCGTATCGCAATATCGTCGTTACGCCTTTTAGGTCTCGGGACTAAGGTGTTCGTGGTGTAAAGATAGGCAAAATGCGTTCTTGACAGAACCGCAGGCTGCAGTTATAGTACGTGCTGCAAATTGAGCTAATGATTCAGTTACATTTTTGGAGACGATCAGAAGGCAATGAATAATCAAAAGACAACAAAGGGCATAGACAGGCGTAGTTTTCTTAAATCAACTGCGGCGGTCGGCGCAGGAATGGCTTTTTCGCCCATGGTTCTAGGTGCGGCCGGCGGCGGCGATGACTTGAACGTTGCAATTTTAGGCTGCGGCGCGCAAGGGCAGGTCCTGCTGAACGCTATTATCAAGGGCAAGGTTCCGGGTATTCGTTTCAAGGCGATTTGCGATATCTGGACCGAGTACAACCAGAAGCGCGTCTCAGGCATATTGCGTGCGTACAAGCACGAGCACAACAAGTACGAGGACTACCAGGAGATGCTCGCAGCGGAAAAGGACCTCGACGCGGTGATAATCGCGACTCCCGACTTCTGGCACAGCCCTCACGCGGTTGCCTGTATGGAAGCCGGCAAGCACGTTTACTGCGAGAAGGAGATGTCCAACACTCTAGAAGGGGCCAAGAAGATGGTCGAGACCTCGAAGAAGACCGGCAAGCTGCTTCAGATAGGGCATCAGCGTCGCAGCAATCCTCGGTATCGTCACTGCTACGAGAAGCTCATAACCGAGGCTAAGCTGCTTGGCAGGATTACGACGGTCAACGGGCAATGGAACCGGAGCAAGACCGCGTGCGAAGACATCGGCTGGCCCAAAAAGGCCGAGATGGATGCGGCAACGCTCGAGAAGTACGGGTTCAAGACGATGCAGCAATTCCGCAACTGGCGGTGGTACAAAGGCCTTGGCGGCGGCCCGATAGTCGATCTCGGCTCGCACCAGATCGATATCTACAGTTGGTTCCTCGGGGCGAATCCGAAATCGGTGGTCGCCAGCGGGGGCGTCGATTACTGGAAGGGACACGACTGGTATGACAGCGTCATGACGATTTACGAGTACGATACGAAGGCCGGCCCGGCCAGGGCGTTCTACCAGACGATCACGACGAACAGCGCCAATGGTTACTACGAGACGTTCATGGGCGACGAAGGTACGCTGGAGATTTCCGAGGCTTCGGCCCGCGGGAGCGTTTACAGGGAGGCGTGGGTTTCTGCGGACAATTGGGATAAGTGGGTCAAGCTGGGTTATATCAACGCTCCGGAAGCTCCGGAAGAAGAGAAACCCGCAGCCGGCGATACTGTTCTCGACGTTCGCGAGTCTCCTAAGCCGCCGAGTTACGAGATTCCGGTCGGCATGGAAGGCAAGGCGTACCACCAGCCTCATCTGGAGAATTTCTTCGATTCGATCCGGGGCAAGGCGAAGCTGAATTGCCCTGCCGAGATAGGCTATGAGACTGCTGTTACGGTTCTGAAAGTTAATGAGGCGATAGCCGCCGGCAAGCGGCTGGAATTCAAGCCCGAAGATTTTGCAGTATAGATTGACCGACGGTCGGCGGCGAGACTTTGTTGTTTCGACGCCGATGGTCATTACGCCGATACATGAGGGTGGGGCTTTCAGCCCCACCCTTTTTAGGATTTGAATTACAGTTCAGGAAAGGTTCGGGACGTTGGAGAAGAAAAATATATTGGCAAGTATCTTGTGCCTTATGGTTGTGGCGTTTTTTGCTCGAGCGGAAGGCGAAGAAAAGAAGCTTGGGGACGAGAGCGACGGCAGTCGTGCTCATGCGGTTCATGTTATACCCCTGATTAACGAGGAAGGCGAGAAGATTTCGCCCGACGACGACCCTGTCTTGCCCTTTTCGACGAAAGAGACCTGCGGGGACTGCCACAGCTATTCGATAATCAGTAGGGGTTTTCACTTCAATGCCGCTTTGGCCGATCTTGCGCCCGAGGCACACGGCCGGGCGGGGCAGCCCTGGATTCTTGCCGATGCCCGCACGGGGCTGCAGATACCGATTTCGTATCGTCCGTGGCCCGGTGCGTTTACGCCGGAGCAGGCGGGCCTTAGTCCGAAGCTTTTCCTGAAGATATTCGGCAGGCACATGCCCGGCGGCGGGGTAGGGGAGGTTCCGAGCGAGGACCCGGACGAAATTATGCGCGCGATGATTTCGGGTTATCTTGAGATTAACTGCCTTGCCTGCCATGACGGGCATCCGGGGCACAACCAGGCCGAGTACGGCGGGCAGGTTATGCGTGAGAATTTTCGCTGGGCTGCGGCTGCGACCAGCAGCTTCGCTACCGTAACGGGTTCTGCGAAGGATATGCCGGACACTTACGATCCGATGATGCCGGAGGCACCGGAGGACCCGAAGCTTGTCCCCCCAGGCATTACCTATAAAGCCGGTACGTTCGGCGACGATGGGAGCGTCCAACTGGATATTAAAAGGGAAGTGCCGAATTATCGGTGCTACTTCTGTCATTCTAATATGTACATTGAGAGCGGTCATACTGAAAAGTGGACGACGGACGAGGATATTCATCTCAAGGCGGGGCTGACCTGCGTTGATTGTCACCGCAACGGCATCGGCCACAATACCGGGAGGGGTTACGACGGCGAGAGCGAAGCTCTGGATAGTCCGATGGCGGCAAAATCGTCGTGTAAAGGGTGCCATCTCGGCGACGAATCCTCGGAGTCTCCGTCGGCGGGCCGGTTCCGCGCTCCTGTTCCGGAGCATCGGGGTCTTCCGCCTGTTCACTTCGAGAAGCTGAGTTGTACGGCGTGCCATTCAGGGCCCTGGCCCGGCGATAAGACGTACCTGACCAAGACATCGCGGGCCCATCGGCTCGGGACTGTCGGCGTCAACAAATCGCCGGATGCCCTGCCGCATGTTCTCTCTCCTGTATTCGCCGAGGGCGAGGACGGCAAGATCGCCCCTCACAAGCTGATCTGGCCTGCGTTCTGGGCGGATATGCAGGATGCAAACGTTGTTCCAATCGGTTTTGATACCGTTCGAGCGACTGTGGGCAAGGTAATGGCGAAGGTTGAGCTGCCTGCTTCCGGCGGTTGGGGAAAGATGAGCAGGGAGAATATCACGGCGGCTTTGAAGGCGCTGGCCGGGTCCGTTAGCGGCAAGGCTGTTTATGTCAGCGGGGGCAGCCTCTACAGTCTGAGTGAATCCGGCGGCCTTGCCGAGCAGAAGGACCATCCTGCGGGCAAGCCTTATATGTGGCCCATCGGTCACGATGTTCGGCCTGCGGCGCAGGCGCTTGGGATTCGGTATTGCACGGATTGCCACGCGACGGACGCGCCATTATTTTTCGGCGGTGTAGCCGTTGATTCTCCCGTCGATGCCAACGAAGGTCGTGTCGTGAAAATGGTCGAGTTTCAGGATGTGGATGCGACCTATGCGAAGCTGTTTGCGATGTCGTTTGTGTTCAGGCCCATGCTGAAGATCGTGGCGCTTCTGTCCTGTGCGGTTTTGGGGCTTGTGCTGCTGCTGTACGGTTTGAGGGCGCTGAAGTGTGTTGTGGGATTGTTCTCCGGTCAGGATTGATGTCTCTTTGGTTGAAAGCGTTTTTGATATGTCTGAAAAAGCAAAATGGAACGTTCTCGATATTCTTAGAATACTGGTTTATTTAGCGGCGCTGGCGTGCTGTGCGGTTCTCAGTATTACCGGTTTTTACCCTGTATTAATCAAGGGCGAGCATCTTTCCGGGTATCCCATGATGCTGCACGCGACGTGCGCGCCGGTATTTGCGGCTTGCATGGCAGCGTTGTGCGTGATGTGGGCGGGGAGATGCTGCTTCAAGCGCGGCGACTGCCCTGTAGTCAGGCGTCTGGTTGACTGGCTGACCGGAACAAAAGAGTCGGACGAACAAACCGGCGGAACGGCGCAGAAGCTGTTTTTCTGGGTGCTTGTCGCGTTGTCATTGCCGTTGATTCTCTCGATAGTCTTGAGCATGTTTCCTATTTTCGGGACCGGCTGGCAGGAGTATTTTCTGGCGATGCACCGTTATGTGGCGGCGGCTTTCGTGATTGTCGGGGCTGTGCATATGCTGCTGCTTGCCCGGATGCGTGTCAAGTCGTAACGAGCCGGCGGGCATTCCTTAATTGCGAGAGCCGAACAACGCCCGGCTTCCGTTCTTTTCCTGCGGTTATTCTTTTCTTGACATGGGTTTGCGCGGACTTACACTGTTGCTATGTGACAGGCGGATTGCGTTGCCGTCGAAGCAGGAGTTAATGGGGGTGCGAAAGTCCGGTTTGACGGGCGGAAAGGAATAGCGAGCATGGGAAAGGTTAAGGTTGCGGTTGTCGGGCTCGGGTTCGGTGCGGAATTCATTCCGATTTACCAGCGTCACCCGGATGCGGAATGCTATGCGATTTGCCAGAGGAATGAAGAGCATCTCAACGAGATAGGGGAGCAGTTCGGGATCGAGCGGCGTTTTACTAAGTTCGAGGATCTCCTGGGCATCGACGAGCTGGATGCGATTCATGTGGTTTCTCCGATTGCGGATCATGCGTGGATGAGTCTGGCGTCATTAAAGGCGGGCAAGCATACGGCTTGTACGGTTCCGATGGCGACGACGAAGGAGGATTGTCTTGCGCTTTACGAAGCGAGGAAGGCGTCGGGCAAGGTGTATATGATGATGGAAACGGCGGTGTATTCGCGTGAGTTTCTGTATGCGAAGGAGTTGGTCGAGTCTGGCAAGTTGGGGAAGATTCAGTTTTTGAGGGGCTCGCACCAGCAGAATATGGGCCTGCCTGGCTGGCCTGCGTACTGGTACGGGTTTCCGCCGATGCATTATGCGACTCATGCGGTAAGCCCCTTGCTTTGGCTTGCGAATGCTCGGGCCGAGTCGGTGATTTGTTTCGGGTCGGGCAGGATTCAGAAGGACTATATCGAGAAGTACGGCTCGCCCTTTGCGGTGGAGACGGCTCTTTTGAAACTTGCGGATTCGGAGATTGCCTGCGAGTTTACGCGGTCGCTATTCAATACTATCAGGCAGTACCGGGAGAGTTTCGATGTTTACGGGACGGATCTGTCTTTCGAGTGGGAACAGACGGCAGGGGAGGGACACGTTATCTATTCGGGATACGAGGACGCCGAGCGGATCGAGGTTCCCGATTACGGCAGGCTGCTGCCGAAGGAAATAGCCCCCTTTACAGGTCAGGGCGTTTACGACGAGGAGCACGAGCATACTTCGTTCATTCAGGGCAGCGGGCACGGCGGGTCTCATCCTCACCTGACGCACGAATTCGTGCGTTCGATTGTCGAAGGGCGGGAATCTGCGGTGGATGCGGCGAGGGCTGCGAACTGGACGATGGCCGGCATTTGCGCCCATGAATCGGCGATGAAGGGCGGCGAGCGGGTCGCGATTCCGCCGACAAAATAGGGGCTTCGATGGGGCGACAAATTCGCCCGAACGACACAAAAAAACTGGTAGATTTCGGTCAGAGGTGCTATATTACGCGAATATCCGGCGAGGTGCTGGTGTAACCTAATCGAGGTATCTTAGTTAGGAGAACGAATTATGAGTAATGGAGTGCCAGACTACATCAAGATGGCCAAGCCGAATCCGGCGGAGAACCGGGCCCCCTGGTACAAGAACACGGCGCCGACGTATGCCGGTATCATGTTGTGGTTTGTCTTCTGGAACAAGATGGCCAGCGGCGGCACGGATTCTCCCGGGGGCGTTTTGAGCCAGGGCATTGGGGTGGCGATTCTCGGGCTGATCATTGCGGCCTTGCTTTGCCACTTTTTGTTCTACCTGATTCCGGGTCTTTTCGGACTGAAGACAGGTCTTCCGCTTTATGTGGTTGGGACATCGACTTACGGCGTGCAGGGCGGATTCTTGATGCCCGGTTTTCTGATGGGCGTTCTGCAATTCGGCTGGCTCGGTGTGAATGCTTATTTCGCATCGCTGGCCCTTGCTCCTCTGTTCGGTGGCAGTCAGGCGGCGCAGATAGCTATTGCCGTGATTTGGGCGGCGGTTGCGGCGTTTGTCGGTCTTAAGGGCATCCAGTACGTTGCTAAGGTTGCGACGTTCCTTCCGTTGATTCCATTGGTGATTCTTGTGATCATGTTGGCCAAGACTATCGGCGGGATAGGGGATTTCAACGCGGATGCTTTGGTTGCAACCGGTGCCGTGGAAGGGGGCGGAGTCGGAGGGTTGAGCATTTTTGGTGTAATCGCCCTTTGTATAACGTACATTGTTGGTTTCTTTGCAACGGCCGGGGCGGCAGGCGTTGACTTCGGGATGAACAGCAAAGATGAAAAAGACGTTCAAATGGGCGGTCTTGTCGGTATCGCTCTGGCGACAATTGTCGCCGGCGGCGCTGCGATTCTGATTGCGGCGGGCGCTTTCGGGGGCGGCCTTAAAGCCGGCCTTGACACAGCGGCGCCGAGTTTTATGAGCGCGGTGATGGGTTCGGAAGGCGCGGGCAAGACAATGGCTCTGCTGCTGGCAGTTGCGGCATTTCCACCTGCGTGCTTCTCGTCTTTTATTGCAGCTAACAGTTTCAAGACGACTTTGCCGAAGGTTGATCCGTTCATATCTGTTGGCGTGGGCACCGCGGTTAGTATTTTGCTGGCGGTTACCGGCTGGGCGGGCGACGTGATGGGTGTTTTCACGGTTATTGGCGCGTCTTTCGGGCCGGTATGCGGTGCTATGATGGTTGATTACGTCCTTGCGGGCAAGAAGTGGGCCGGCCCTCGTGCGGGTTGGAATATCGCCGGGTGGATTTCCTGGGTGGTTGGTTTTGGTGTCGGTATGGCTCCATTAGTGGGGATTGCGGATATTCCGGCAGCTCCTCTGGCGGCGTTTGTTGTCGGTGCGGTGCTGTATTTCGTTCTTGCCAAGGCGGGACTCGAGTCGAAGGTTCTTGAGATTTCCGGTAGCTGAGCCTTCGTAACGAAGGCCTGAGGCTGAAAAGTGGGCTCCAGGCCCTTGAATTTGCATACTTTTTGTTGTTTCAAGCAGGGATTCCGGTTAATCCGGGATTCCTGCTTTTCTGTGCGCACAAACCGACCGAGGCGTGGTATTTTGTTGGAAGTGGAGAGTGTCGAAATTCTCTGTAACATTCGGCATGGCGGCGCAATTGATATGGTAGATTTCCGGTGTTGCGGGTTCTCAGCGGGAAAAAATAAGTTCTGCCGGGCCTTGACAATTGGGCGTAAATCCAATAGTATTTACGCTTTAGCTCGTCACAGCGGGATGGTTGGTGGGGTTGTGCCGAGCAAGGTTGGATGTAAACAGGAATTGTTGATTTTTGAGGTTAAAAGGAAACGATGAGAAAAGGTTTTGACTCAACTATGAAGGTTTTTGTGCTGATGATGTTTTTGGCGTCATTGTGCTTTGTTTGTTCGTGCAAGAAATCGGAACCCGGAGCGGGGTCGGATGGTTCGGGCAAGACAGTCAAGCAGACCGAGCCTGTTAAGGAGACCTATCAAGAGGTTTCCAAGCCCGCCGGCGGCGATTTAGAGGCGATAGATCTGGTATTGCCCAAGCCGATGTTTGTGGGCACTCCGCAGGATACGAAGGTTGAGAACTTAGAGAAGCCGTTAGGCCGTCCTCGTCCGCCGTTTCTGGCGCCTGCCGGGACTAAGAACGTTGCCGAGAGCAAGGCTGTTTCGAGCAGCGACGAAGAGCCGATCATCGGCGAGATCGAGATGATCACCGACGGCGACAAAGAGGCCGCGGACGGCAGTTATGTCGAACTTGGACCGTTTGTGCAGTACGTCACTATCGATTTGGAAGCCGAGCATGACATCTACGCGATTGTAGTGTGGCATTACCACAAGCAGGCGCGTGTGTATTATGACGTTGTAGTGCAGGTCGCCGACGACGCCGATTTTATCACGAACGTCAAGACGATATTCAATAACGATATCGACAACTCGGCGGGCCAGGGCGTCGGCAAGGACAAACACTACACGGAGACCAACGAGGGCAAGCTCATTGATGCAAAGGGCGTTAAAGGTCGTTATGTTCGTCTTTACAGCCAGGGCAATACGAGCAACGACCTGAACCACTATATTGAGGTAGCGGTTTACGGCAAGCCCGTACAATGAAATCTTCGGTAAAATGTTGCGTGCTGATCTTGGCCGCGACGATTGTTGCAGTGGTGCTGCGCCTGCCTCAGACGGCGCGGCGTCCGATGCACGGCGATGAGGCGGTTCATGCCGATAAGTTCGCCGACCTTCTGGAGGGGCGGGGGTATCGGTATGACCCTTACGAGTACCACGGACCGACGCTGAACTATTTCACGTTGGTTCCGGCGTGGCTGGGCTCCGTCGAAACTTATGCGGAGATGACGGAATTTACGGTTCGCGTGGTGCCGATATTTTTCGGGGTGGTTCTGGTTGTCCTGGTTATTTTGCTGCTTGATGGTTTGGGTCGGGGGGCGTGTGTCTGTGCGGCGGTTTTGACGGCGATATCGCCGGCCATGGTTTTCTACAGCCGATACTACATCCAGGAGATTCTGCTGGTGTGCTTTACGTTCGGCGCAATCGCTTTCGGGTATCGCTTTACGCAGCGAAAGAACGCAGTCTGGGCGATTCTGACGGGGGGCTGCCTGGGGCTTATGCACGCGACGAAGGAGACCTGTATCGTTGCCTTCGGAGCGATGCTGGCGGCGTTGTGGATAACCCTCTTTATGCGGCAGCGCGAGGGCAGAGGCGGCTTCGCGGATGATATCAGGCGGGTCAAGCCTCTGTATTTTGTTGCGATGATAGCGGCCGGTGCGGTTGTTTCCATATTGTTCTACTCGTCTTTTTCGAAGAACCCGGCGGGTATATTGGATTCTGTCCGCACTTACGGGACGTATTTCGACCGGGCGGGCAACAACCAGATACACGAGCATCCCTGGCACTACTACATCAAGATGCTGCTCTATTGGCGATACGGGAAAGGGCCTGTCTGGAGCGAGGCTATTATCGTGGTGCTCGCATTGGTCGGAATTGTTGCCGTGCTGCTGAGAAAATCTTTGCCGGCGGTCAACATTGACCTGCTGAGGTTCATCGTCTTTTATACGCTGGGAATGGTCGTTTTGTATTCGGGTATTCGGTATAAGACGCCCTGGTGCATGCTGGGTTTTCTGCATGGCATGATATTGCTTGCCGGGGTCGGGGCGGTCGTGCTTGTTAGACTGGCGCCGAACGTATTGCCGCGATTGATAGTGCTGTGCGCCCTGCTGGAATTTTCGGGTCACCTGCTGTGGCAGGCTTATGCGGCAAATTACAAATACGAAGCAGACAGCAGGAATCCTTATGTTTATGCTCATCCGACGCCGGAGGTCTTTGAGATTGTTCGGCGGGTCGAAGAATACAGGCGCGGGCCTGCGGGCGATCCTGATATAGCTGTCGATGTTGTCTGCCCCGGCGACGACTATTGGCCTTTGCCGTGGTATTTCCGTGCGTCTTCCAACGTGCGATGGGCAAACAATCTGGATGATGTGACGGTTTTGGCGCCGCTGATTTTGGCTTCGCCGTCGGTCGAGGCCGATTTGACGGACAAGTTCTATGACGAGAGGATCCCTTTTGAGCAGCGGCAGATGTATCTTTATCTGTTCGAGAAGCCTTATTATCTGTGGTTACGGCCGCAGGTTGAGTTGATGGGGTTTGTCAGGAAGGACTTGTGGGAAGCGCATGAAGCGGGGCGGTTGCCGGACCCGAATGAGTTGATTAAAAAAGCATCGGACAAATGACCGAGAAGGAGCCGAGGACAACCTACGTCAAGAGCGATTGTGGTGGTGGTGTTGCCGGGATGAGACGTTTTTCTCATGAGGCGATGGCGACCACATACGAGGTGCTCGTAGTGCACGAGGACGAGCGCTATGCACGGCAGGCTGCGGCGGCTGCGTTCGGAGAGGTTGATCGGCTGGAGGCGGAGTTGAGCCGGTTTATCGACAACAGCGACGTATCGAAGATCAACAGGCTCGCTGCGGTCGAACCGGTAGTAGTGGGACTGGCGACGTTCGAGTGCCTCGAGATCAGCAGGCGTATCTTCAATGAGACCGGCGGCGCCTTCGATATTACTATCGGCTCTTTGCTTAAGTGCCGGCGAAGCGGCGAGGGGAAACCCCGGACGCCGACGGAAGACGAGTTGGCTGCTGCTATTAAGCGCACCGGTACGGATTTGCTGAAACTGAACGAGGATGAGCATACGGTTGCGGCCTCTGTCGAAGGGGTGCAGGTTGATTTGGGGGGCATGGGCAAGGGTTATGCGGTTGACCAGATGGCAAAACTGCTGCGAGAGTGGAGCATCGATGTGGCTTTGATATCGGGCGGCTACAGTTCGGTTCTTGCCCTGGACAGGCCGGCGGAGATGAAGGGCTGGCCTGTGACGTTGAGCCATCCCGGCAAAGGCAGGCGGACGTTAGCCAGGCTTGAGTTCCAGGGGCGGGCTGTCAGCGGTTCGGGAGTTCAGAAGGGAGGCCATATTATCAACCCTCGCACCGGCATGCCTGTTACGGGCAGGCGGGCGGCGTGGTCGGTGGCTCCGGATGCGGCGACCGGCGATGCACTCTCGACGGCCTTTATGATAATGGCTCCGGAGGAAATAGAAGATTACTGCCGGGGACGAAAGGATGTTGCTGCGATAGTAATACAGGAAGCAGAAGGCGGACGGGAGGAGACACTGCGGTTCGGCCGATGGGACGATATGGTCTCAGCGTGACAGGGCTTTTCTGATCGCCAGGAGTTCCGATAGTACGCGGAAGGAATTTCGTGTAGGCGAGAGTCTGCTGTCACGATCACAGGTCCAGTCAATCGGGAACTCTTTGATGCGATAGCCCTCCTTCTGTGCTCGCATAATGATTTCGATATCGAACGTGAATCCGTCTGTAATACATTCGCTGTAAAGATGTCTGGCGACGTCGCCTTTGTAGATTTTGAAGCCGCATTGCGTGTCCGTGAACTCTTCGGGGATTTTCATGTCCTTGATGACAAACCAGTGAAACATCTTCGAGCAGATTTTTCGATAGAAGCTCTGAGGTTTCTCGATGTGGCAGCCTCGCATTTTTCTGGAGCCGTGAGCGATATCGCAGAGGTCCTTCTTGATCAGTTCAATGCCTCGCAGGGCATCCTCGTACGGTACGCAGAGGCCTGAATCGGCGAACATTACGTAATCGCCGGTTGAGGCGTTGATTCCGGTTCGTACGGCGTAGCCTTTGCCATGATGCGGCTCGTAGCGGAGGACTTTGAGCGTCGCGGAAGGCGGGACTTCCGTTTGCTCGGCGATTTGGGCGGTGTCGTCGGTGCTGCAGTCGTCAACGACGATTATTTCGCCTTCGAGGTTGTTGTCCGTGAGGAACTGGGCGGCTTTTTCTATGTCGCGGGTGATTTTTCTGCTTTCTTCGAAGGCGGGTATTACAATAGAGATATCCATAAGCGTTGTCTTTCTATACCCCTTCAGGGGCGGCAGATTCCCGCGAGTAAGACCGTCAAATACTATCGTAAAGCTACTTAGCCGCCCCTAATGGACAGACACACAACCGGAGATTTCCAGTTGCCGGCAGCATATTATAAAAGCGGCCTTTGGCCGCTCCAAATGCAGGCGCCATCGGTACCGGCAGGGATATTATAACGGCTGTGACGCAGCCGGGAAAGGCCAAAAACGCCTCGATGCTCGAATCCTGCGAACTGCTGTTGCGGTTACGAGTAAGAATGGGTATAATACATCCGGCGGTTGTAGGGGGGGATTTTGATAAGTTCATAGGGGGCGAATGGCTTCGACCGGATGACGGACGGATAGGTCGCATGCCCAGGACGCCGGTTGGCCTGGCTAATCACCCGGCAGCTAATTTTACTTGGCAACTCACAGTTGCGCATGGCAGCCTAAACTGGCAGCCCGTCCTGTTCGGCTTTGTCTGCGGGCCGGATAAGGGCGTCACACAGCGGACTGGCCTTGGGCGGTTTTTTCGGATCGCTTTGGGCGAGAACCCTACGAAATAGTCGAGTTGAGAGCCTGTCGTTTGGCGCTTGATGAGGCGAATTCCAATTGAACGACTAAGCATGTAGAAGCTTATCTCGAAGCATCTCGGGACGGGGGTTCGAATCCCCCCGCCTCCACTATAATTAAGTCCTTGTTATGCAAGGACTTATTTTTTGGAAATGCTCTACTATATTGACAAGCGGATTCAACTCATAAGTGCAACTGAGTCGCGAAAATTGTGGTGAGTTGTTATACTTTCTCACTCCAATTTGGTTGCCTCAGTT
>JAFGCD010000109.1 GCA_016932835.1 Sedimentisphaerales bacterium | reverse complement strand
GTCCGCCGAGAAAAACCCACCGGCTTCAGCCGGTGGTAGTTCAGTTTCTCCCAGCTCTCCGCCCCGTCACGCGACCTGTAAAGCCCCACCCCTTCGCTCATCAACGCCTTGCCGCCCCCCGACCTCTTCGCGCAGATAATCGCAAAGAGCGTCCCGTCTCTGTGCAGAACCACCCGATAGACCCGCATGTTTTTCGGATGACCAAGGCCGTTCTTCTTCAAGGTCCATGTTCTGCCGTCGTCCGTCGATTTGTAAACCCCCTCCATGAAAACCCCTGCATACAGCGTCCGCGAATCCGCCTTGCTCTTAGAGTCCGTCACGATGGATGTCACTGGCCTCGCCGGAAGACTCTCCGCCTCGTGCCGCCACGATGCACCGAAATCACGCGAAATACACACCCCGCCCGGACGATTATGACCGTGACGCTCCGAGATAATGTTATCGTTCGGAATGTCGTGGACATCCGAGAATGCCCCCCACATTTTGCCCCGAATCTCCGGATCGAACGCGATCTCGTAGCACGTATTACGCCACGGCGCCCACGACCGCTTGTCCCACCATATCCAGCTCTCGCCTCCGTCAACCGATCGCCCCAGCCCGATATCCGTATAAGCGATATAGTGACGCTTGCTCTCGAATGGGTCGATGTAATAATGCCACGTCGTAGTAACCACAAGGCCGTTGCATACCCACGCCGAACCTGGCCCGGGTTTTTCGCCCGCCGCCGGATACGTGTGCCCGTTGAACCACTTCTCCCCGCCGTCGTGCGTAATATAGCACTGGCTCCAAACCAGCATCAGCCGATCAGGGTCGCTGCTGCATATCGCCGCACCGAACGGCGTCCCGCCGCCCTTGTAACTCTGGCCCGTCGAGGCCGTGAAGTAATTCGGAGCAACGTTATAACGCTCGAATCGAGGGTCGATGAAGAAAACGTCACGCCAACTTTCGCCGCCGTCGTCGCTGCGATAGACCGTCTCATGATGAGGCGGGTGAAATCCCGTGCTCGTATTCAGTGCATACACCGTTAAAGGCCGGGTGTCCGTCGTCAGAATCTGCTTGTACTGCGAGATCGCGCCGTAGGCCCATTGGTCCGCCTTCTCCGTCTCGGTATTGATGCCTTGGCCCATCGCACGCTCCCAGGTCTCCCCGCGGTCGCGCGAACGATAAACGCCCCCGTTCAGGCTCCCGTTCTCAATCTTGCTCGGGATCGTGCAGTAAAGCATGACTGCATCGTCTCCCTCGTTCGAGCCGCAAGCGAATCCTTCTATCTGCTTCCACGGCAGTCCGCCGGTCTTCTCGGCCCACTTCCGGCCGCCGTCGTCCGACCGCCATACACCATCCTCCGTCGCCGCGAAGACAACCTGCCCTTTCCTCGTCCGGTCGAACCCGAAACCGATGACCATGCCCCTCGGCCCGTCGCAACCTGCCCACGTTGCCCCGGCGTCATGCGACACCCGGCATCCGCCGCTGCCGACGCCCGCCAGAAGAACCCGCGAATCGAACGGGCTGACCGAAATCTCCCCGTAAACCCGCTCCTTAAGCCCATCGACCGCACTGAATGTCCTGCCCCGGTCTCTGCTCACGCGCAGCATGCCGCCCGACGAGGCATAAATAACATTCGGCTCGGACGGATCGAAGCACCCCCGGCAGCGAGTATCGCTCCTGAGCTGCGATTGGTTAATCATACGCCAGTTCCGCCCGCCGTCCTCCGAGATATATGCCCCGCTCATATCGCAGTTCACCATCATCAGGTTAGGATCGCCTGCGCTGATTGCCGGTGTAAACATACCCCCGCCGCCCGACAGCCCCACAGGCTCCCACGAAGCACCCCCGTAGCCGCATGATGCCATCGCCAATACCAAGAATACTCCCGCTGCAATACCCGCATTCCGCAAAAACGCCCGCCGCCGCATCTTACTGCCCGTCCTTTCACAATATCAATATGCCAAATCCCAATCAGGGTAGCAACAGCATATCATATCGTTACCAATTGCTGCAAGTACACCCACCGAAAGCCGGCCCGCAATCTCAGCCCTTGACTTCTCGGACTGTCTCTACTAAAAAGATGCCTGACACCCGGCTGTATCGCCGGGATATTACGCAAATGCCACTTATAAGGATTATGAGCATGAAAAGGATACACCTAATAACACTACTGTTTGTTCTGTTCGGCATAACCGCATGTTCCGCCGCAGACCTCGCCCTGACAGTCGATGCACGCAGCATCGCAGGAACAATCGACAAAAACGTGTATGGCCATTTCCTCGAACACATCTTCCACTCCGTAAACGGAGGACTCTGGGGGGACCTGATCTGGAATCGAACCTTTGAGCAGAACGAAATGGGCCAGTGGATACCCAGGGGCGACAGCATCGCACAGGAAGGAATGGGAACAAATGTCCGCCTGACATTCGGTGACGTCAACTGGAAGGACTACGAATACACCCTCGAAGCAAAAAAGACCGCAGGCCAGGAAGGATTCCTGATCCTCTTCCGCGTCAAAAACGACGAGGACTTCTACTGGGCAAACCTCGGAGGATGGTCGAATGCCAGGCACTCACTCGAAAGAGGCAATAAGGGCAGGGGAAGATGGGCAACAGTAGGCCCCGCTGCCGACGGCCGCATCGATACCGGCAAATGGTACAAAATCAAAATCCGCTGTGAGGGCCCGAAGTTCAACGTCTATCTCGACGACAAACAGATCATCGACTTCACCGACGGCGACCGCGCCCACCTCACAGGCTGCGTAGGCATCGGAACATGGTCAACCCGCGCATTGTTTCGCAATATCAAAGTCACGACCCTCGGCGGAGAAACCCTCCACGAAGGGCTCCCCAAAAACATGACAAACCAGAATGTAGCGAAATTCTGGCAGGCCTATGGCGACAACACGCAAATCTTCCTCGATACAACCGACCCGCTGAACAGCGCAGTCTGCCAGAAAATCGTCACAGGCCACGATGGAGGAGGATTGCTCCAGAAGGGACTCTGCATCCGCAAAGGCCGGTCATACCAGGGTTCTGTCTGGCTAAAGGGGACTGCGCCGGACGGAATCGTAGTCAGCCTCATCGGTGATAACGACGCTCGAACACAGCAAATCCTCGACCCGCCGACTGCCGAGTGGAAAGAGTACAGCTTCACACTCAAGCCCAAATGGTCCTGCGACAACGCCGCAATCAGTATCGGTCCAAAGGCCCGCGGCGATATCCGCATAGACCAGGTAAGCTTGATGCCGAAGGCCTGGGCAAAAAAGGGCGGCTTCCGCCCCGACCTGCTTAAGGCCGTCGCAGACCTCAAGCCCCCCGTTATCAGGTGGCCCGGAGGCTGCTTCGCATCGTCGTACCAGTGGAAAGACGGTATCGGACCACAGCATAAAAGACTCCCTCATCCGCGAGAAATCTGGGACGACCTCGACGTTTACAACTTCGGAACAGACGAATTCATCGCGATGTGCCGAGCCGTCGGAGCAGAACCCCTGATTGTCGTGAACATCGGCACGAGAAACTGGAACCCCGATTCGGATACCCACGATTACACACAGGATATCCTCGACTGGATCGAGTACTGCAACGGGCCCGCCGACTCAAAGTGGGGAAAAATCCGCGCGCAGAACGGCCACAAAAAACCATACAACGTGAAATTCTGGGAAATCGACAACGAAACCTGGCACCTCCCCGCCCCGCAATACGCCGAAGAAGTCCTCCGACTGGCCCCCCTGATGAAAGAAGCCGACCCCTCGATTAAACTGCTCGCCTGTGGCAGCGGCGGAATGGGAAGAAACGACCGAAACGGTATGCCCTACAACCGCACCGTCATCGAAAAATGCGCCGCTCTCCTCGACTACATCAGCATACACCACTACGAAAATCCCGACCGATTCGCTGACGGACCGCGAAACTACGAAAGATTCTTCCGGGAGCTCGGCGACGTTATAAAGGCATCCGCAAACCCCAACCTCAAAATATACGTCTCCGAATGGAACGCCCAAAGCACCGACTGGAGAACGGGCCTTTATTGTGGAGGCATGCTCAACGCCTTCGAGCGATGCTCCGATGTCCTCACCCTGGCCGGCCCTGCCTTGTTCCTCCGCCACGTCTCCGCGAATTCCTGGGACAATGCATTCATAAACTTCGACAACAAAACGTGGTTCCCCGCACCAAACTACGTCGTAATGAAGCTCTTCAGGGAAAATTACGCCCCCCTGAGGCTCGACCTTGCCGGCGATACCGCGCCGCTAAACATCGTAGCGACAAAATCCGAAAACGGAAAAACCATTTACTGCAAGGCTGTCAACCCCACTGCCGAATCCGTCGATGTCGCCCTCGATCTCGAAGCAGGCTTCAAGCCCCGAAAGGCCGCTATGCAGCTTATAACCGCCGATTCGCTCCGAGACAGGAACACCATCGACCAGCCCGACAAGATCGCACCGGCCCCTGCCGATGCACTGATCGACGCGGGCAAAGTGCGTTTCACTATGCCGCCGCTCTCAGCAGCCGTCGTATCGATAACAGGAAAGACAACCAGATAACAACCGAATCTTGATTCTCGAACACGCGCCGAACGCTCCGGCATTGCCGACCGGATTGCACGAACGCCATATTCACGGAGAACCGCAGCCATGAATCGAAGAGCATTCTTGAAATCCTGTGCCTCTGTTATCGCCGCCGTACAGATCGCGGCCCCTGCCGTTGCCGGGGAACGCAGAGCTATGCCCGATAGAGCCAAAAGCTCGCCGAATATCGTCTTCATCCTCGCAGACGACATGGGATATGGAGACATCCGGGCATACAACCCCAAGTCCGAAATCCCAACCCCGAATCTTAATCGACTGGCCGGCGAAGGAATGCGTTTCACCGATGCCCACTCGGGCTCCGCGGTCTGCACGCCGACCCGATACGGTCTGCTGACAGGCAGATACTGTTGGCGAACCCGCCTCAAGAGCGGTGTCCTGTTCCCCCCGAACGACAAACCCCTCATCGAAAAAGAGCGCCTCACCGTCGCAGGCATGCTCGGCCGGCACGGATACCACACCGCATGTATCGGAAAATGGCATCTCGGAATCGACTGGGCGGTGGACGACCGGGGCAGCGTCGATTTCAACAAGCCGATCCGCTACGGCCCCACAGACGTCGGCTTCGACGAGTTCTTCGGGATCGCCGCCTCCCTCGATATGGTCCCCTACGCCTTCTACCGCAATCGAGAACCCGTCCGGAAACTGACCGATACCCAGCAGCCCTTACCCTTCCCGAGATTTATCCGCAAGGGACCAAAGGCGCCCGATTTCGACCCCGGAAAGGTCCTCGACGAGTTGACCGGAGAAGCCGAGTCATACATCGAGAAACGCGCCGTTGAGAAAACACCCTTCTTTCTCTATCTGGCGCTGACGGCGCCCCACAAACCCGTCTGGCCCGCCCCGCGATTCACAGGAAAAACAAAACTCGGACCATACGGCGATTTCGTCCATCAAGCCGACGACTCCGTCGGGCGAGTCCTCCGGGCATTACAAAAGGCCGGCATCGAAAAAAACACCATCGTCTTCTTCTCCAGTGACAACGGTTCGTATATGTATAGCTGGCCGCAGGAAAAAGAAGACCACACAAAAAATCCCCGAAAGCAAGGTTACAATCCCGAAAACCATCGGCCGAATGCAGACTTCCGCGGAACCAAAGCCGATATTTGGGAGGCCGGACACCGAGTGCCCTTCATAGTTCGCTGGCCCGGAACAGTAAAGCCTGCCGCTAAGTGCGACAAAACAATCTGCCTGACGGACTTCCTTGCGACTTGCGCCGAAATCATCGGCCACGATATTCCCCCCAACGCCGCCGAGGACAGCTTCAGTCTGGTCCCGCTGCTCCACGGCAGGGACTGCGTGCGACCGCCCGTGATTCACCATTCCGCCAACGGCACATTCGCTGTTCGAGATGGAAAATGGAAAATGGTCTTTGCAGACGGCTCCGGCGGACGTGAAAAGCCCCCCGGCAAACCGTTCCGCAAGCCCTATTCGCTCTTCGACATCCAAAGAGACCCCTCCGAGACTGCAAACCTCATCGACCAATATCCGCAAATCGCCGAACGCCTCGAAAAAGAGCTGAGCCGAATAAGGCAGCCCGACACGCCGTAACCGCAACGCCAAACGATGACCCCGCACTGCCCACCAACACGCCAAACACTGTTTTTCCGTTGACAAAACGCCGCAATTTCCTGTACAATCACCTTGCAGTTCTTCTGACCGGCAGCTTGATTCTCTTCGATTCTTGACAAAGCGAGGTACGGGTATCAAATACCATCTAAGGGTGCGTCTATTGGAGGTTAAACTATGAAAACAAAATGCGGAAAAGCAAGAATACTCATGAGCATATTGGGCTTCACTGCCGTATTGGGATTCTCAATAATTGCTGTTGCAGGCAGTCTCGAACCGACCGCCCCGCCCGGGCCCACAATGAAAACGCTCGCTGAAATTGAACCGGCAACCCCGATCTCATCCGTCCCGTACATTATAACCGAACCAGGCTCCTACTATCTTGCCCGAAATGCCCAATCAGCCAGCAGCATGTTCAGCGGAATCACAATATGGGCCGACAACGTGACATTGGACTTAAAAGGCTTCGCTCTAACCGGAGACGGAACGGCAGGACTGCATGGCGTATTCATCGAGGGAACCCGAAAGAACATAGTGATTCGCAACGGAACAATAACCAACTGGGGCGGAAACGGCATCGAGGCTGCAGCCGCTGCAAGGTGTCAGGCCCGAAACCTCCGTGTAATTGACAACGCCCAATCCGGAATCCACCTGCCCGGAGATGAACAGGTCGTGACAAACTGCATCGTCGCCGACAACGGCCACTCCGCATCCGGAAACGTCAGCGGAATATATGTCGGCAAGGCCAGCAGGGTCACCCAAAACACCGCCGCCGGAAACGGAGACTCCGCAAACGCCGACGTTTACGGCATCTTCGCCAATGAAGGAAGCACCGTCGCCGGAAATACCGCCCACATGAACGGCAACTCCGCCAACGGTGACTACGTATATGGCATCTATGCCGGAAAAGCATGTGCCGTCACAGGTAATACCGCCCAGGATAACGGAGACTTCGCCGAAACAGTTTACGGAATATACCTCGTATCCTATTGTCTTGTTGACCAGAACACCGCATTTGACAATGGGTTCTTGGCCGATTACGTACAGAACATGACACTCGGCGTCGTCGGATGCGCCTATGGTAATAATGTGGCCCCGTAGAAAAACCAAGGTCGGCTCACTTGCTGTCCCGCTGCCCCGGCGGCTATAATATGAAATCTCTTTGATAATCCGCACCCCTCGGATATGATTGCTCCGTACCAATGCAAAGGAGCAAAGCCTATGAACACTCGCAGCAAATCTCATACTGCCATAATCCTTGCGGCTGTTCTTTCTGTTGTGCTTGCCGCCTTCAGCCATGCCAGGAGCAATGCCAAAGAAGATTGGCCCCGATTTCGAGGCCCCGGCGGAATGAGCGTCAGCGACACGGCGACCCCGCCGCTCTCATGGTCTCAAGCAGATAACATCGCATGGAAGATTCCAATGCCCGGCCCGGGTGCATCCAGCCCTGTACTCTACGCCGACCGCATCTACCTGACATGCTACACCGGTTATTTCGTCCCCGGCCAGTCAACAGGAAGCCTCGAAGAACTCAAGAGGCACCTGCTCGCTGTCAGACTCAGCGACGGAGAATTGCTCTGGAACCGGCCAATAGCAGCGAAACTCCCCGAGGAAAGCCGCATTCGCGACCACGGCTACGCCGCCGGCACGCCCGTCGCAGACGAAAAAGGAGTATGCGTCTTCTTCGGCAAGTCCGGCGTCTTCGCATTTGACCACGGCGGAAACCAAATCTGGAACGCCGACGTCGGCTCCAAAACCAACGGCTGGGGGTCCGCCGCCTCCCCTATACTCTACAAAGACATGATAATTGTAAACGCCGCCGTCGAAAGCGAATCACTCTTCGCGCTCGACCGCAATACGGGCAAGCAGCGATGGCGCGCCGAAGGAATTCGAGAATCCTGGAATACCCCCATGATTGTCACCGCCCGGTCGGGACGACGCGAGTTGATCGTCGCAATAGCCGGCAAGGTCCTCGCATTCGACCCCGATTCGGGAAACAGCCTCTGGTCGTGCAATACGGACATTACCTGGTACATGGTCCCAAGCGTCGTAGAAGCCGATGGAGTTGTCTATTGCATCGGGGGACGGTCCGGTGTGGCGGCACTGGCCGTCCGAACCGGAGGAAACGGAGATGTCACCGACTCCCATCGACTCTGGACAAGCCGCAAAGGCTCCAACGTCTCATCCCCGATCTATCATGACGGCCATCTATACTGGATACACGAACAGCGGGCAATCGCCTGCTGTGCCAAGGCTGCCACCGGAGAAATCGTGTACGAGCAGCAGCTCGAAAGAGCAGGCCAGGTGTACGCCTCGCCACTGCTGGCCGCCGGCCGATTGTACTATCTCACACGCGATGGAAAGACCTTTGTTATTGCAGCGGAACCCCGCTTCCGGCAGCTCGCCGTCAATGATCTCGGCGACCGAAGCCTTTTCAACGCCAGCCCCGTACCCTCCGGAAACCGCCTTATCCTCCGCTCCGACAAGTATCTCTACTGCCTGGGAAACTAAGCCCCGGGCCAAATCCACAAAAAAACCGCACTTTCCCCTTCCACGCCCCCCAAAACCCCCATTTCCCTAAATTCCTCGGCCATTGCCCCGAACAATGGTAAAATCTGAGAAGCTTCGCAGAAAAAAAACGTTATATTATCCGCCCTTGGTGGCACTGATTTATAAGAGTTCGTTAGCCCGAAAAAGGCTCGTTTTTGCTCTCTATGGCTCAAATAGACTACATTGAACTGCTGAATGAGGCCCGGCGGGGCGACAAAAAAGCGATCGACGGCCTGGCTGAACTGGCCGCGAATCGTCTCAGGGTCTATATATATCGACTTACACTCGCCGAAGACCTCACGCAGGAAATCGTACAGGAGACAATGCTCGAAATGTTCAAAATACTGGGCAAACTCAATAAACCAGACAGATTCTGGCCCTGGTTGTACGGAATCGCAACAAATAAGATCCGACGCCATCAAAGAACAGAGCAGAAGCACAAAAGGCTCGCAAAATCAAAAGCCGAACAATCCGCCGACCTCCACCAGCGGGAGCAGGGATTCCGCAATCTCGTCGGACGCGAACTAAAGCAGATCGTCGCTGCCGCAATGCGGAACCTCAAGACCACCCACCGCGCCGTACTCGTTATGCGATGTTACGACCAGATGTCGTATGCCGAAATAGCCGACTCGATGGGAACAAGCGAATTCGGAACAAGAATGTTGTTCCTCCGGGCGAAGAAGGCCCTGCAAAAGCAGCTCGCCAGAAACGGCTTCGGAAAAGGTTCCCTCTTAGCCGCCCTGGTGCTCTTCGGAAAAATGACCGCCCCAACAGAAGCCGCCGCCGCACAAGTCTCTGTTACCGCCGCAACGACAAGTGTAGGACTCGTCGCCGGCATCGTAGGCCTGGCCATTACAAAAACCGCGATCATCTCTCTTTCCGGCGCAGGCATTATCGCAGGCGCCGTTGCTGTGAAGTCCGGACTGCCCGGCGCCGCACAACAAACCGCCGGGCAGTTCGCCGGTGTCTCACAACCGATAAGCTCGCTCGGATACCAAAGCACAGGACACGAGGAATACTGGTACTACTTCCCAGACGGCGCCGAAAAGCCAATGATGATGAGGGTAAAGGACTCGCAAAAAAGCGATACACCCCGCTTACAGTACCTCCAGAACGACAACGCAAACTATTGCTTCGAGAACGGAACCGTTTACATAAACAACCATCGAATGTACGCCGCCGACCTTACAGTAGCCAAACTGCCGACCGATGACCCTCAATTCACCGATTTCCTGACACAAACGGAACCAGGCAGAGGAATACAGAAGATGCAGTACGTCCCCGACACGACCAAAGGGCTTTTCATTATCACCGCTTCCAACGGCGGCACAGGTCCCGAAACCGTCTGGGCAACAAAACACTACAACGTCCTCGAAGAGGACTATTTCCAGGCCGACTGGCCCGCAGAACTCAAAACCATCGACAATAGAGACCGGATGCACAAAAGAGGCTGGACGTGGTTCAACGTCACCGGATCCGTAAACGGTCAGGTCGTATCCGCCGTCGGAAGAATACCGTTCGTATATGCCGAAACCATCGAAAACAGCCCCTGGATTAAGCTCACCATCGCAGGCGGCGTCACAGCCGTTGACTCGCCCGACCAAACTTCTATCTCAAAACCCGATTCAACCGTCATAAACTGCAAGCCCGGAGCATTCTTCGAAGGGCTTGCCAAACCCTGGCTCGGACTTCATACCATAGATACCGTAAGACGAGACGCCGCTCGATACCGAATACCGTTCGAAACGGAGTTGATTGATAACAATAGAGCAAAGGTAACGCTGACCGCGGGCAAAATCCAGCTGCTCTGCAGCATAGACCTCGAAGCGGACCTCCTCGACGAAATAGAGTTCTTCGAAAACGGCGCATCATGCGGGCTCCTGACCTTCGAATACCTGCAGGATGTCACCGGCCTCGACGACCGGTTTGTCTGCCCGAAAACTCCTGCCCCTCGTGGGGACGCCGCGCAAAAAGACACCGCATTGCCGTGGCTCTTCCGGCTGGCGGAAGGATCACTGGCGAAATAACCGGGAAAATAATTCCCGAATTGATCTAATAAAACTTCATCACGAATTCTTAAGAATGAAGGGCTTAACCGCCCCGACTTGCGCAAGGTAAACGTCGTTTAAATGAAATGCTTCAATTCTTGTTTTTTAAGGAGATACATTATGTCAAGGCGACTGATTATCACAATCTGTATGTTCGTTGCGACTCTGCTGGTTATGGGCGTCGTCTTCGCAGAGGATGACGCCACCAGGCCAATCGACCCCAACGCAATACGCCATGCCTACAGGCCCGTACTGAAGTACGCAGTCGCTTCGCCCAGGGCATGTCTCATAGGACCGCCCGATTACCCGATAGACAGGTGCTGGAGACCGCAGGGAGATGCAGACAACTTCGCACGAAGAAACGGAAGACTCCGAGTCCCCGTAGGAACAAGGGTGATCTTCTGCCTCAGCCGCGATATCGAGGGAGTCTGGTACTCTGGATCATACGGCTGCCTCGGAGCATCGATGGTGCTCCAGATATGCAGGCCGTGCCAGTGCATCGAGCCCGACCCGACACAAACAAGGCCCGACCCCAACTACTGTGACCCAGACCCGAACTGTTGCAGCCCCGACCCCAACGAATGTATATACGCCAGGTGCAGGTGCGAAAATTGTCTCAGGTTGGGAGCCGTCGAGTGCCCCTCACCCGATGATCCAGCTATCGTCCCATGTCCATGGGTGACAATAGGCAAAGACGGAGCAAGAGCATGCAGAAAAGGACCAAGCATCGGAAGGGCCAGAATCGGCGTCCCGGTGCACTTCAGAAGGCCTGGAATCTATCTGCTAAGGGCTATCGTACACACATTCGCAAAGCCAGGATACCCTCTCCCGCTCGACCAGTGGAGAGATTGTTTCCTGACAGACCCCGCCGATACCACCGCGGTACTGCCCGATTTGCCCCCTGCAGAGGATAAGGACGTAATATACATCAGGGTCAGAGTCGTTGACAACCTCATCGATGATGTCGAGCCGGACGATATCCCGACAGACGATCCTGACTTCACATATATTAAACCGATGCCGAAGGATGTAGATCCGAATGAGCCGGTCGTTCTGGATAGCGACCTCAACGGCGATGAGGTCATTGACCTCGCTGACTTCGCAATAATGGGTCAGCAGTGGGGACGACAGTACGAGACCCCATTCACTGATGACGAGTAACATGATTGTCACCAACCTTGGGTCGGCCTGGCCAAAACGGCTGGACAACTGAAATTGTTGCCGAGCCGTTTCAGGCCGACCCTGTTTTGGCCGATAATAAAATACGACAACGAAAGGAACATGAAATGAGGACGACGATACTGATAACAGCAATTGTCGTCTCCGTCATCGCCGCAGGCAACGCCCACGCCGCCGTAACGGAGAACTTCATGTTCCTTCCAGGCCAAAGCTCCGTAATCCAGACAGGTGGAATGGCGGGTACCGGAAAAACTTATCAAATCACAGGGCAACTCCAGCTAACCGTCGATTTCACAGAAATGACGGCATCGTTTGACTGGGTCGATGCAATAGCGACCGACAGCCTCTCTCTCGAGGCAATAAGCCTCGACCAGCTCTTCTTCATGACACAACTCGTTGGAACCGTTGTCAACGCCGCTACAATCGAATTCACCGCCCCCTCACTGCCGCCTTGCAGCGATTACCGCCTGACCCTCACTCGCGCAGGTGATTTAATACACATCACCGGAGGATACTGCGACTGCTTCCCCGATGGATACTGCTACGAAATCGACGCCCTTGCCGAAAAGGTCTCGTCCGGATGGACCTACCAGTATGCCGATGATTTCACAACCTCCAGGGCACAGATTGACAGCTACATCCATTCGGTATTCTGGCCGGGCCAGGCATTCCCGCCACCCGAACCGTATCTCCACTACTACGCCAACCCCGCCGGCGACAGGGCGATTGTCTTCATGGACTATCTCGGCCAGCCCGCACATCTCGGATATTGTTTCCCGATCGACACCCCGCAGCCGCACAGAATAGTAGAGGGAATCCTCAAAATCGACGTCGAGTTCCCCGAAAATGCCTATGTATCGCAGTCCCCCCCAGGCTATCTGATGTACTCGCTCTCCGCCGACGGGCACAACTGGTCCACCCCGGAACAACTCAACGCCGGACAAAATCAAATCCCGCTAAAATCAATACAGGGAACATGCTATGTTATATTCCTCGGAACCAGGGCCGCGATCGATAATCTGTCGGTCCACCTCAGTTCCCCGCCCGCTACCATTTATGTGCCCGCACAATACCCCACTATTCAGGACGCAATAAACGCCGCCGCCGACTACGACGTCATTGAAGTAGCCCCCGGAACCTACACCGGCCCCGGAAACTGCGACATCCAATTCCTCGGAAAGGCCATAACCCTCACAAGCCGCGCCGGGCCCGATACAACTATCATCGATTGCCAGACTGATTTTACACCGGGAGGACCCGCTGCAGGAACGCAGCACAGGGGATTCTACTTCCACCAGGCAGAATCACCCAGATCCGTCCTCAGGGGATTCACAATCACCAACGGCGGAATCAGAGGTTCCGAAATACCGCCGGACAATATGAGATGGACAATGAGCCCTGCCCACCCCATCGGAGCAGGAATATACTGTGAATTCAGCAGCCCCACAATCGTAGATTGTATCGTAACAAATTGCGCCACAGAACTCGGAGCCGGAATCGGATGTGTCGGAGGCGCCCCGACAATCGCCGATTGTCTCGTCGAGAACTGCACTGCAGGAGGATTCGGACCCGCCGAATCCGGAGGAGCCGGAGCTGCGATAGGAATCATCCGCCAGGCCGATGTCAAAATCACAAACTGCATCTTCAGGAATAATAAGCTATACCACAACGGCCTCGGGGCCGCTGCATATCTCAGAAGGGCCGCAGCAGCATTTGCGAATTGCCAATTCAATGCCAACGGACCATTCACCACCGATGGCTTCATGTTCGCAGGAGCAGCCTACGCCTCAGACCCCCAGACCGTACTCAGTCTCCGAAACTGCATCCTCTCAGACAATGCCGCCGTCGCAGGCGCCGCCGTGTACGCCCAGGCCGGAGACCCCATCATCGACTGTAACGGACTCGACTGCCAGACCTGTCATGTCACTCTCACAAACTGCACAGTCGCAAATAATCGCGTTATCGAGGGACCCTGGGCAAGACCCGTAGGCGATGCCGCAATACAGTCCGACGCCGCAAACATAAGAATCAAAAACTCGATAGTATGGTACAACCAGGGCCTCCAGATACACCTCACCGACCCGCCGCAAAATCCCGTAACCTATTCCGACGTCCAGGGCGGATACCCGGGCCCCGGAAACATCGACGACCCGCCCCTCTTCGCACCCGTTGCAATCCCTGATTACCACCTCCAGTCTCTCTACGGCAGATTCTATCCGCCAACCGGACAATGGGTCATCGACCCGGCCCACAGCCCCTGTATCGATGCAGGAGACCCAAACTGCCCCGTCGCAAACGAGCCCCTCCCGAACGGAGACAGAATAAACATGGGAGCCTACGGAGGAACGAGAGAAGCCAGCAAGGGCCATGCACGAATCGTTTACCACGTGGACGCGATTAACGGAGACGATGCAAACGACGGACTCACAAAGCAAACCGCATTCGCGACAATACAAGCCGGAATCGATGCCGCAGACCACGCAGATGTAGTAATGGTCTGGCCCGCCGTTTATGTCGAAGATGTTGCATTCCTCGGAAAGGCAATTACCGTCCAAAGCGCCGCCGATGCCGCCGTCGTAAAGGCAAGAAGTGATTACGCATTCTCATTCTTCGCCGCAGAAACAAAAAATGCCGTCCTCCGAAATTTCGTCATTACAGACAGCCCATACGGAATATACTGCGACAACGGAGCAAGGCCCACCCTCAAAAACCTCACTGTCGCCGGAAACGGATTTGGTATCGCCGTCTGGCCAGGAGCAGACCCCAATATTTCCCAATGCATCCTCTGGGACAATGAAATCGGAGACCTCTTCAGCGATATGGCATCCACCGGAGCGGCCTACACTTGCATACAACGACCCCTCCCCGACGACGCAGGACCCGGAAATTTCAGCGACGACCCGCTCTTCGCCGACCCGAACAACGCAGACTACCACCTGCAATCGACCTTGGGAAGATACTGGCCCCAACACAATATCTGGGTGCTCGATGAGGCCCTCAGCCCATGCATCGACGCCGGAAATCCGAACGAATATCCCGGAAGAGAAAGAATGCCCAACGGCGGCAGACTGAACATCGGAGCATACGGAGGAACGCCGTTCGCAAGCATGAGCAAATGGCCTCTCGCTGCCGACACAGACTTCAACGGCACGATAAATTGGAAAGATTTCGCTGTCCTCGCCGATACGTGGCTCGATACCCTGCCCTGGGCGCCCGTCAACGCCGCCAGGCCGGATATAATACTGCCGATGAATGGAAAACCAATGCCGCCGCCAATGTGATAAACACTGGGCAGGCAGCTCGAAATAGACATAAAAAGCCGCTCTATAGTAAAGGATTCGCCTGTGCGGCTCAGAAAAACGCCTGTGATGCGGATGGTGATGGTGCCCGAGGAGGTGGCGCGTTGCCGCAAACGCTGCCGCCTCTCGGGCCGTTTTGCCGCAAGAAAAACACGCCCATGCCGACTAACGCATCAGCAAATGACGCTCGAAACCAAAAGGGATCGACAGTATTTTTGACTTGCATAACAAAAGATTACTGAATAAAATGAGAGAAGCTTGATGTTTCTGCGCTCGGTGTGCGCAGAGCGACCGTTTGCCAAATCGCGACAACGGAGGATTGAGAAATAGATTCGCGATCTCGACAGTCTGTTAAGGCCGAATATCGACGACGCGCGTTCAGCCTCGTCGAGATGACCGTAGTAATAGCGATCATCGCAATGCTGATGTCCATACTCGCCCCGGTCATGAGCAAAGCAAGACGCAAAGCCAGAACAATGGTTGCCATGAGCAACAAAAGGCAGGTCGCTGTAAGCCTCAACCTCTTCGCAATGGACAATGACGACCTCTATCCCCAGTCCGTTGCGACCGTCGGATTCGGAAGATTCTGGAACTGGTCATACCCGACACAGCTCATCGGAAAGCAGGGACGAAGCCCCGAGGTCAGCCGATCCGTCGGGGAGTATCTAAACACATATATGACAAAAGCCGAAACCATCTATTGCCCGAGCGCACCCAGCCGCTACAAGCACCTCCAGGAATCGTGGCAGGCCGGAGACGACTGGGACAACCCCGATACGGGCTTCCCATTCGACACCGTCCGGGGAACCTATTGTTTGTACTGGAACTACATCGGATACCTTGGAGATCGCCCGGCGACATTCCGCGGACCAAGAACACCCGCCGGCGGAGCAAACAAAAGCAAGCTCCTCGTCACCGACTACTTCGGCTACGATAATTCCAGCTTCCCAGGAGCATACAGCAGTTGCGAAAAATTCAAAGGAGCTGCCCCCACTCCCGAAACCTGGCTGCTCTCATCCAACTGGTCCGCCCCCGCAGACCCAAACCTCCCCGTACCGGAAGTAAAGCTGCAGGCCGCATACGTGGATGAGCACGTCGAAACATACACAACCTCCGATGCGCTCCTGATGGAGGCATCCATCAGCGACGATGGAACCGTCCCATACCCGCCCGACGGACCAAGGCCCGGAATCTTCTACCTCCCCCCGGCGGCACAGCAGTAACAGCCCGTCCGAATAACCTCTGAATCGCCGTCCATCCCTTCTAAACCACTATAGGCATTCTCACGAATCATCCCGACTTCACCCCTGTTGCCGGGAAAATGACCTATCCGTCGCCGCCATCCCCTGTGCGACGCCCACTCCCGATTAAGCCGGGCCGCTGAACCGCCGATTAGAACAAGAATTAAAGAGGCTGGTAGTCTGAACGTCCGGATAAGCAGGAGTTCGAAAACACACACGCCGAACGGACCGAAAAATGCCGAAAAAGACATCCCTGTGACCCGCAGGCCTGTCTTGTGAATTTGATATCATGAGGAGCCGATGCAGTGAAACTAACTCGAATATTCTCAAGCCTGCCCCTGAACGCTGCAGTGATAATCTTGATTTTTGCAGCGCCGGCCATAGGCCGAACAATCTACGTAGATGCCGACGCAGCGGGAACACAAAATGGAACCACCTGGGAAGACGCCTATAATTTCCTCCAGGATGCCCTTACGGACGCCTATTCCGCGACCGAACCCACCGAAATACTCATCGCACAGGGAATCTACACACCGGACACCAGTTCCGCCGTGCCGGCCGGCAGCGGAGACAGGTATGCCGCATTTCAACTTGCAACAGATATCGCCGTCAGAGGGGGCTACGCCGGATTTGGACAGCCCAATCCGAATGACCGTGATATCGACGCTTATCAAACAATCCTCTCAAGCGACCTCGCCCGCAATGACATATATGTCGCCGACGTAAGAAACTTGCCCGGACAATCGACAAGATCCGAAAATTCATACCATGTAATAATTGTCGGAGCCGCAGAACCAAACGCAATCCTCGAAGGAGTCACTGTAACGGCTGGAAACGCAAACGGCCCGGGAATAAACAGCTACGGCGGAGGAATCCTAATTGTGGACGGAGACCCCACTATAGTCAAATGCACCTTCATCGAAAACTCCGCCGGAAGTACCTCAGCCGGAGGATGGGGAGGAGCAATAAATAACGAGGGATACGGCAATCTATACTACAACGCCCCGACAATTAAAGACTGTCTGTTCAAAAGAAACTATGCCGTCAGTTCGGGAGGAGCCATCAGCAATTATATGAGCGCGCCGCAAATCACCGCATGCACATTTACCGAGAACCGCTCGCACGCCGGAGCCGCCGTTGAAAATGACCACATGACAACCCTCGCGACGACAGAAATAAAATACTGTACCTTCGTCGAAAACACCGCCAACAGCTACGGCGGAGCAATGTACAACAGCTACAGCAGCCCCGTAGTTACAAACTGCCTCTTCGAAGCAAACGTAGCCCTTGACCCGGCCAACGGAGTCGGAGGAGCGCTCGCGAATGTCAGAAGCTATATGACCATGCGAAATTGCACCATTGCCGGAAACAGGGCGCCCAACTGCGGAAGTGCAATCGTGGAATTCGAGAGTGGTTCTGTAATATCGAATTCAATCGTTTGGGACAACCCCGACGGGCATACGAATATCGCAATGGCCGGATACTTCACTATAGACCACTCCTGCATCCAGTATGGCTGGCTCGGACAGGGAAATACCGATGAGGATCCCCTCTTCGCCGGACCAGGCCTGTGGGACCCCAACGGAACACCCGAAGACCAAACAGACGACTTCTGGATACGGGGAGACTACCACCTGAAGTCCGCCGCAGGAAGATGGGACCCCGATGCTCTGGCATGGATCAACGACGATGTCACCAGCCCATGCATCGACAACGGCAACGACGAAGACCCGGTACAGGATGAGCTGCTCCCGAACGGATGGATTGTCAATATGGGGGTGTTCGGGGGAACCGCACAGGCAAGTATGTCACTATGCCCGTCAGGCCGTCCCGCCGACTGCTACACAGACGGAACCGTGGACATGATGGACCTCGCAATGATGAGCGCCAGATGGCTCTCCGGAGGATACTTGATCCCGGAGGATATCGACAGAGACGGCATCGTGAATGCCCTCGATCTCGCCGCCATGGGTGCCCAATGGAAGAAAGTCGATACCACATTATGTAGAGCCGCGCTGCTGAGTGACAGCTTCGAAAATGGCCAATGGAACGGCCTCTGGACCCAGGACCAGCAGAACGACTGGTATATATCCGATGAATATGTCGCAGACGCCAACTTCGCCGCACAGGTCGATGGCGATGCCGTAGATGCTGCACTGACCTCGATCCCGATGAACCTTGGCCTGATGACTATCGCAACAGTAGAATTTGCCTGGTCTATCAGCGAAAATTTCGATGTCGGAGAGTATCTCGCTTTTGATGTCTCCACAGACGCAGGAGCAACCTGGCAGGAAAAGGCCAGATTGGATGGAGACAGTGAATTTGAAGGAGGCTGGAGAATAATGTCTTTCAAGTTGAGAGACCTCAGTACCCTGCAAATAAGATTCAGAGCCAAAGCCTCAGACGCCGCCAAAAAAGCGAATGTCGATATGGTCGATGTGGACGCAGGCTATCACTGACATCTGCGACTTGAACCGAATTACTCCCGGACCCTCTAAATCGGCCTCCACGCTCGACCGTCCGATTCCAATAGACGATTCGAAGCAGCCGGACCTTCGCTGCCCGCCGCGTAGTTCGGAAAATCCTTCGCCGCGGTCTCATCCCAACGAGAGATGATAGGACCAACAACGTCCCACATCGCCTCCGTCGCATCCGCACGAGCAAACAAAGTCAAATCACCCTTGAGGCAGTCCAGCAGCAGGCGTTCGTAAGCAGGGCGAGTCCGAACATCGAAAGACTCCCCGTAATCGAAATCCATCGTGATTGCATAAGGTCTGTTGCCCACACCGGGCTGCTTGACATTCAACTGCAGGCTCATCGCCTCCTTCGGCTGAATGCTCAATACGAGCCGGTTAGCCTCGATGATATCGCAGCTCCGACCCAGCAGCCGAAGAGGAGGCTGCTTGAAAGCAACGCATATCTCCGTCGAACGACGCCTCAAACGCTTGCCGGTGCGCAGGTAAAAAGGAACGCCAGCCCAACGCCAGTTATCGACGTGGAACTTCCCCGCGAAAAACGTCGCCGTATTCGAATCCTTGGCGACGTTCGCCTCCTCACGATACCCGCAAACACGCTCCCCGCCGACGCTCCCGCCTGCGTACTGGCCCCGAACCATGAACTTATCGATATAAGCCTCGCTCATCGCCCGAATCGCACGAAAAACCTTTGTCTTTTCATCACGAACAAGGTTCGCTTCGAAACCCGCCGGAGGCTCCATCGCGACCAAAGCAAGTAACTGCATCATGTGGTTCTGAACGATATCACGAACGACACCCGCTTCGTCGTAAAATCCGCCACGACCCTCGATACCGATAGACTCCGCAACCGTTATCTGAACGTGATCGACATATCGGCGATTCCACAAAGGCTCGAAAATGCTGTTCCCGAATCGAAAAAAGAGAATGTTCTGGACCGTCTCTTTGCCGAGGTAATGATCGATGCGATAGACCTGGCTCTCGTCGAAGTGCTTCAGTATGAACGAATTCAGCTTCACCGCAGAACCCTTGTCGCTGCCGAAAGGCTTCTCGATAACCACCTTAGGATTCGCAGCGCCACCGCAAAGTCCACGCCCGAAAAGACCCTCGATAATAGGCTCTATCAGCTTCGGCGGAACCGCAAGATAATAAACAACGCTCGCCGTCTCCTCCCTCGAAGAAATCTCCGTGACCCGCCGGCAGACCTCCTTGTAGCTCTCCGCACGACCGGCATCTGCCTGCAGGTAGCTCACGCGAGAACAGAAACTCGCAACATCCTCGCTCGACTTGACCTCCCCCGCGTCCCTCACCGATTGCCCAACCATATCACGATACGCCGAATCGGAAAGCCCGTGCCGGCCAACCCCGATAATATGGCATTCCCGCGAGAACTTCCCCTCGGCATAAAGCCCGAAAAGAGTCGGAAGCAGCATGCGCCTGCTCAAATCCCCCGTCCCACCGAATATAACCAAAACGAAAGGAGCCATATTGAAATCGTATTCCGGAACCTCACAGCTCTCAAGGAATCGACTCTCAACGCTCTCTGAATCTCTCGTATCTTGTGCCATCGCTGCCCCCGTTCTTCAATTGCATCTCGCAGTAATAACGACCGTTACAGAATACTCCCGAATTTGAAACCAATCAACAATCAATTATAACTGACAACCCGCTTCTCATTCCGGCTTCTATTGTTTATCATATCCGTATTGCTCATGAAACGGTCCATATCCAAAACCTTTCGGTAAGGAGACCAGAAGTGAAAAGCCGAATAATCAAATCAACTGCAATTGCCGCCGCCGCAGCAATACTCGCCTGCACCGCATGTCGAAATCCCGAATCAAAAGACAGCCGCCCGACAGCGACCAACGTCATCTCGCTCGCAGGAAAATGGCAATGCACCCTCGACCCCAACAACGTCGGAATCGAACGCCGATGGCAGGATCGAAGATTCCAACAGGAAATATCACTCCCCGGCTCGCTTCCCCAAAACGGCTGCGGCTTCGACGTCTCCGCAGATACAAAATGGACCGGAGGAATCATCGACCGCTCATGGTTCACTGATCCGAAATTCGAAAAATATCGAAACGCCCCGAACGCAAAAGTCCCATTCTGGCTCACCCCCCTCAAGCACTACGTCGGCCCAGCGTGGTACCAGAAGCAAATCCAAATCCCCACTAACTTCGACCGAAAGCGAATCGTCCTATTCCTCGAAAGGCCCCACTGGCAAACCCAGGTCTGGATCGACGGAGCCCACGCCGGAACCGCCGAAAGCCTCTCGACCCCCCACAAATACGACCTCACAAAACTCCTTGCCCCGGGACCCCACCTGCTCACAATCCGCGTCGATAATTCGATGATATACGACGTCGGAGAAAACGCACACTCCGTCTCGGACCACACCCAGTCAAACTTCAACGGCATCGTCGGCAGAATCGAACTCCGCGCAACGCCCAAAATCTACATCGAAAACATACAAGTCTATCCCGACATAGAAAACAAAATCGCCGAAGCTCGAATAACCATAGTCAACGCCGCCGCCCCCGCCGACGTCACCCTCACCGTCGGCGCCAGGGGCCGGGAAGAACTCCCGCCGAAATCCGCCGAACTTACCGCCTCCGAAGGCCCAACGACGATAGACATCGATTACCCAATGGGAACAGACCCCGCACTGTGGGACGAATTCTCACCCGAAACATACACCCTCCACGCAATCCTCGAAGCCCGAACGCCCGCAACCGCCCTCGAAGATCACCGAAGCGCCGAATTCGGAATGAGAACCTTCACCGCAAAAGAAACCCAATTCCAGATCAACGGCCGCCCCACGTTTCTCCGCGGAACACTCGAATGCTGCATCTTCCCCAAAACCGGATACCCCCCCACAGACACTGCCGAATGGACCAGAATCCTCGAAGTCGCAAAGGCCCACGGCCTCAACCACATCAGGTTCCACTCCTGGTGTCCGCCAGAGGCCGCATTCGTCGCAGCAGATGCCCTCGGAATATACTTCCACGTCGAATGCCCCGCATGGACGACAATCGGAGACGGCAAACCCATCGACAAATTCATCTACGACGAATCGGACAGAATACTCGATGAATACGGCAACCACCCCTCATTCTGCATGCTCGCATACGGCAACGAGCCCGGCGGAAAAAATCAGAAGCGATGGCTCGGCGACCTCGTAAAATACTGGAAACAAAAAGACCCCAGAAGACTATACACCTCCGCCGCAGGCTGGCCAATAATACCCGAAAGCGACTACCACTCCACTCCCGCCCCCAGGGGCCACCAGTGGGGAGCAGGCCTAAAGAGCAGGTTCAATGCCGCCCCCCCCGAAACAGCCACGGACTACGCCGCCTTCATCAAAAACTACGACGCCCCCGTAGTCAGCCACGAAATCGGACAATGGTGCGTCTATCCGAACTTCGACGAAATCGAAAAATACACCGGCGTACTCAAGCCCGGCAACTTCGAAATCTTTCGAGACTCCCTCGCCGCAAATCACATGCTCGACCAGGCACATGATTTCCTCCTCGCCTCGGGCAAGCTCCAGGCACTGCTCTACAAAGAGGAAATAGAATCCGCCCTCAGGACCCCCGGCTTCGGCGGCTTCCAACTGCTCGACCTGCACGACTTCCCGGGCCAGGGAACAGCACTCGTCGGAATACTCGACCCGTTCTGGGACTCCAAAGGATACGTCACCGCAGACCAGCACCGCCGATACTGCGCAGAAACCGTCCCTCTCTTGAGAATGAAAAAGCGAATCTGGACAACCGCAGAGACATTCTCCGCCGACGCCCAAATTGCCCACTTCGGTCCCGAGCCGCTCCAAAAAGCCGTCGCCCACTGGTCACTGACCGGTCGCACCGGGAAAGTGCTCGCCTCAGGCGACCTGCCCCCCATAGATATCCCGATCGCCAACGGCATCGCCCTCGGAAAAATCGAATGTCCCCTCGCCGATATCCAGGCCCCCGCACAATTGCTCTTGACCCTCGCAATCAAGGATACCAAATACGCGAACGACTGGAAAATCTGGCTCTATCCCCCCAAAGAAGATACCGCGCCGCCGCCCGACATCCTCATCGCTCAGCGCCTCGACGCCGCTGCCCTCGCCGCCCTCGACGCAGGCCGCAAGGTACTGCTCATGCCCGAACTTAATGAAATAGACACCGACGTCCCCCCAGGCTTCACATCCATCTTCTGGAACACCGCATGGACCCGCCGACAGCCCCCGCACACACTCGGCATCCTCTGCGACCCAGGCCACCCGGCACTCGAAAAATTCCCCACCGAATTCCACTCCGACTGGCAATGGTGGGACCTCGTAACAAAATCGCGCTCCGTAATCCTCGACGATTTCCCCCCCGACCTCCGCCCCATAGTCCAGCCGATCGACGATTGGACAACGAACCGCCGCCTTGCCCTCATCTTCGAAGCCGCAGTCTCCAAAGGCAGCCTCCTGCTCTGCTCTATCGACCTGCGAACAGATCTTCCCAACCGTCCCGTCGCACGCCAAATGCTCCGAAGCCTGCTCGACTACATGCAGACCGACCGCTTCAAACCCGCTCGCCGCCTCGACCCTGAAACTCTGAAGAGAATCTTCCGCAAGCCTCCGCTCTCGACACGCCTGAAATCCGTCACCGCCGACAGTCACCACCCCGACTATCCCCCCGCCAACGCCATCGATGGTAACCCGAACACAATCTGGCACACTCCCTGGGAAAACAATCCCCCCGCCTACCCCCACCACATTACCCTCGAATTCCCCGAACCCGTCGAAATCATGGGCCTCAGATATCTCCCCCGCCAGGATATGTCCAATGGCTGGATCGCAAAATACCACGTCTATACCGCCGGCGACCCCGAAGACTTCTCAGACCTCGCCGCACAAGGCGATTGGCCGAGAGGAACCGCCCCGCAGCGGATACTTTTCGACAAGCCGAGAACCGCCCGTTTCATACGCCTCGTCGCACTCGAAGGCTTCGACGCCCGGATCTTCGCCGCAATAGCCGAACTCGAAATAATCCCACCCGCCGAAAACTAAAAACTGACAATGCTTCGCATTGTCACCCCGGCCTGTCTTTAAGGGAGAGCCGCCAAGGGGTCTATTAGAATTCCCCCTTCCTCCTGTCTTCTGTCTTTTGCCTTTTCACTTCCTCACCGTCATTCCGAGCGTAGGGTGTGCACTGCACACCGAAACTTGTCTGCAATTTTGACTTTTGATCTTTGATTTTTGATTCTAGTTGT
>JAFGCD010000108.1 GCA_016932835.1 Sedimentisphaerales bacterium | reverse complement strand
TGCCGGGCATCCCACAACCTACGATCTTAGGCCTTCAAATCTCTTCACATTTTGGGTTTCTGATACTTGTGAGTCTTTTCTGCGGCTTGACCCTGTGGGTCGTACATAGGATTGTGCACTCACCCTTCGGACGCGTGCTAAGAGCGATCCGAGAAGACGAAGTGTTTGCTCAGGCCGCTGGTAAGAATGTTGCTGCATATAAGATCCTCGTCTTCATCATAGGTGCTGGGATGGCGGGCGTCGCTGGTGCAATGTACGCTCTCTACATCAGCTTCATTGACCCTACTAGCTTTACGGTGATGGAATCAATCTTCATCATCTCCATCGTCATAATTGGCGGGGCCGGCAGTATGTGGGGACCAGTTGTGGGGGCGGTAGTGCTCATTGTCTTACCTGAACTCTTGCGTTTCATCGGGTTGCCGAGTTCTGTGGCGGCCAACATAAGGCAAATTCTCTATGGTGGTCTGCTGGTTGCGTTCATGATGTGGCGACCCCGTGGGCTCCTGGGCAAGTACGCTTTCCAGAGCGAGGGGGCACGGGAATGAACACCGATTTGTTGGAGGTTCAAAGACTGGAAAAGAGCTTCGATGGCATTAGGGCTCTCGCGGATTTCTCGTGTTCACTCCGCCAAGGTGAAATACTGGGCCTCATCGGCCCCAACGGAGCTGGCAAAACCACTCTTCTACACGTTATCAGTGGATTTCTCCCGCCCGAGAGCGGAAGGGTGATGTTCCAGGGAAAGGATCTTCTTGGACTACCGGCTCACAAGATAGCAATGATTGGCATCGCCAGGACCTTTCAAACCCTCCGGCTTATCAGGCAAGTGAGCGTCCTTGACAACGTATTGCTGTCTTTCAGGCACCAACTGGGCGAGAAGCTAGGGAGTATCTTCTTTCAATGGAAGAACAGCAAAGAGCAAGAGACAGCCAATCGGAAAGAAGCCCTACGGCTTCTTGAACAGGCCGGACTTTCCGAGAAAGCGAATGAACCGGCAGAGGACCTTTCCTACGGGCAGCAGAAGCTATTGAGCCTTGTCTTCTGCCTTGCAGCTAAGGGGGAACTCCTTCTACTTGACGAACCTGTAGCCGGAATAGCTCCCGAGATGATCGAAAAGATACTGGGGATCATTCGCGATCTGCCCAGCAAAGGCAAATCGGTGATCCTGATTGAACATAACCTCGATGCGGTGATGCAGATCTGCGACCGGGTCATATTCATGGACGTTGGGGCTAAGGTCAGCGAAGGCACACCCGATGAGGTCAGGAATGACCCGAGGGTCATTGAGGCTTACATAGACTGAGGATCAAAATGCTGGAGATCAGGGAACTCGAAACAGGATACGGTAAGAAGCAGGTGATCTTCGGCCTGACCCTGGAAGTCCGTGAGGGTGAGATTGTTGCCCTCATTGGGCCCAACGGCGCTGGCAAATCCACCGTGCTTAAAGCCGTATGCGGCTTGATCCCACCTTGGAAGGGTAGGATACACTTCAACGACGACGTAACCAACGGTTTCTCTCCGGCCCGGAATGTTGCGCGAGGCATCACCTTCGCCCCCCAGGGCAGCCGTGTCTTCGCTGACCTCACTGTCATGGAGAACCTGGAGATTGGCGGCTTTCAGCTTCCTCGAAACGAATTGAAGGGCCGGATAGCGCGGGTGTTTCAGATGTTCCCCGTGTTGAAAGAGCGTGCCCGGCAGGATGCGGGGAAACTGTCCGGTGGAGAGCAACAGATGTTGGCCTTGGCCAGGGCCCTCATCCCGAACCCCAAGTTGCTCATGCTAGACGAACCCTCTCTCGGCCTATCACCGAATCTCGTCACCACGGTCTTCAGAAAGATATCCGAGATAAACAACGAGATAGGAGTCACCATTCTCATCGTGGAACAAAAGGTCCGAGAAGTTCTCGATATTTGCAAGCGTGTCTATTCGATGAAGCTGGGTAGGGTGGCATTCGAGGGACGCCCCGAAGAGTTGAGAGACGACGAGACCAAATTGAAGGACCTCTTTTTATAAGCTTGATGCAGCTGGATGCCTTTTGCTGTTGCGAGAACCATTTGTACGTCTGGGTGTCAGAGTCAACTTGTCTGTTTCAACAATCACCTGCCGTCTTCACAAAAGCTTCCCGCCATTTTGGCAGGTTATGGGACTATAATGCCTAAGCGGACTTTCATAACCTCAGTTTATTCAAGGCTTTGCTATCGTGGCACGGGATTTGCTGTTTTTATTGCGTTATAGCTAATTGCTGGAAGGCCTTGAGGCTTTCAGCGAGACTATCGCCGTTGTTGAGCCTGAAACAAGGTGCGAGATGAAACTTGAGGATCATTATGAACGACCCCCCCAAAGGACCCACCGGTTTTGACTTCTATGATATCGCTGGTGTTGCAATCCCGGGCGCGGCACTCCTGTTCGGAGTATCCCTCATTACGCCAAGACTTCAGATCTTGTTTGCCTCCAAGGAATTTGGAATCGGCAATTTGGGACTATTTCTTGTAATCGCATATGTGGCAGGTCAGTTCGCGCAAGTTTTTGGTAACATATTGGAAATTCTCTGGTGGCTTCCATGGGGAGGAAAACCCACCAGCTGGATTCTCGGTCATCACAAGAGGGCTAGGATATCACGACGAATCAAGACGATTATTTCGGATGAACAGATACACTCGCTGATAAACTGCATTCCTTTCAAACTCAATGTTGATGGGCCGATTGACATACTTTCTATGGACAAACACAACTGGTATCCTCTGACAAGACAAATTCATTCTGCTGTAGCCGCGGCAGGACGAGCGGAGCGCGTTGAGAAATTTAGTGCATTATATGGTCTCAATCGGGGTATGTGTGTTGCCCTGTTTGTCCTGTCGCTTGTAGTCCTAATCCAAGATCCTAGGTTATGGTTCTGGTCAGTACTATCTGTGGCTGGTGCAATTGCATACCTCTTTCGAATGCACCGTTTCGGCAAAACATATGCACAGGAATTGTTTGTCCAGTTCCTTCAACTTCCTGTTAACAATAGCACGAACACTATTAAATCAAGAAGCAAGACATGAAGAAAGGATAACAAGAATGGCTCAACTAAAATTCTATCCACTTGGAAACGCAGATTGTACTCTCCTTGAATTTGCTGACGATCGTTTATTGTTAAAAGACTACTGTCACAGAAAGGATGCTGAAGACGAAGACGATAAACGTTCAGACTTGCCCGTCGAACTTTGCAAAGAGCTGGATTCACGTGATCGTGACGATTTTGACGTGGTGGCTTTCTCCCATTCTGACGACGACCACGTTGGTGCAGCAGAGGATTTCTTCTGGTTTGACCATGCGAAAAAATACCAAGGTGATGGCCGTCCTAAAATCAAGATTCTGTGGGTACCTGCATGCTTCATCTTGGAAAAAGGCCTTGAAGGCTCAGCAGGGATTATTCGAGAAGAAGCCAAATATAGGCTGAAAGACGGCAAAGGAATTCGTATATTTGGAAATCCTGGAGTACTGGACGAATGGTTGAAAGAACAGGGGATAAGTCCCAAAGACCGTAGTCATTTGATAAGCCATGCAGGTACATGTGTGCCTGGATTCAGCAAATCAAATGGCCAGGCTGAGATTTTTGTTCATTCTCCATTTTCCTTCCGAATGGAAGATGAGGAAGTCGAACGAAACAATGCTTGTTTGGTTTTCCATATCACCTTCTTTGAAGGGGATGAAGAAACGAGAGTCATGCTAGGTGCAGATGCTGAACATGAGGCATGGTGTAGTATTATATACAAGACGGGGCAAAGGCAACGCGATGGGCGTCTTGACTGGGACGTGTTTAGGGTCTCCCACCATTGCAGTCATACCGCACTTAGTGCTAAGAAAGGCAGAGGGATCACGACACCAGATGAGCCCATTATTCGACTCTTTGACCGTGGCACCAAAGGCTGCATCCTGATTTCGTCAAGCGAACAAATCCCTGGTATGGATACAAAGCAACCGCCTCATAAGCAAACAGCAGCCTATTATAGGAAAGTAATCAAGGACCGTGAAGGCGAAGATTTTCTTGTAACTATGGAAACTCCAACTCCTAATGCTCCAAAACCTATTGTTGTGGAAATCACTGGGCAAGGAGCATTATATCGTAAGATAACTGGTGCTGTGGTTGGGGCCCCAGCGGTTGTCTCGGCAGCCACTCCTAAACAGGGCTAATTTCATGACTCAGGAGTATTTCAGTTGGGGTGATAGTGTTAATGAGGATGAGCTTTCCAGCGTTCAGAGGCACCCCTTCGCAAAAGCCGTACAAAATCATCAATACGCGAAACTCCTTGAGTTTAGGCGTAAGGGCCACCTTGTGGGCATTATAATTGAGATTTGTCCCGAGAGACCACAGAAGCCGGTAGCTGATATTCGCCATACTGAACGTCTATGTGTGGCGTTCTCTGCTGATCTTAACAAGGCCCCAGAAGTTTTGGCGCTCCGCAATGACTTTCCTCAAGATTTGCCTCACTTGAATCTCACCAAACGCAGTGAACCACGAAGCCTGTGTCTATTTGCCCAGGACTTTCGTGACCTACGGAGCACTCTCACCCCAGAGATACTGCTGGAACGCATCTTTTCATGGCTAACGAGAGCTGCCTTAGACCAAGCACATTTACCAGGTCAACGGCTTGAACCATTCTTGTTGAGTGAAGGTAGAATTATCTTCGATCCAAAACTCTTCGATCAAGAGTCAACAACTGAGGTACTCGGAATTGTGGGACCGATTGACAAACAGGATTCTTTCGTTTGCCAAATAGGGAAAATTCTGCGAAGCGACGGAAAGCCTCCCAATCCCCCTTGTTTTCTGCCAGTAGCTATTCGCGCCAAGCCATGGCATGCCCGCACCATCAACTACAATCCTCACTCCCTGGAAGAACTGAATGAGTTGCTTCAAACGGTTGGAATAGACATAGTTGAGGCCCTGCGTGGTAAGACACGAAAACTCAAGCGTCATGATGATTATCATCCTGTGTTTATGCGATACAAATGGATTTTGCTCCTTCGGCTACCCAAAAAGCGTGAACCTGGAGGACGGATAGAATCTGTTGACGATATCGCATTTCTACTTCTTGATGAAATCGGTCCCCTCGGGCAAAAACTAGGTGTGCTACAGAAATTTGATGGAAAGTGGGGAGAAGTGCTTGGTAATCAGCAGGGTGCATCACCTTTGTCTGATGTGCCTGTTCACACTTTGCGGGCAATCAGCACGTTGACACCATCCTTTGCCAGAAATCTCTCTGCTTATAAAGGTAGTGGTGACAAAGAATTTGCCATCGTTGGAGTCGGTGCTTTAGGTTCACAGATCGTTATGAATTTGGCACGTCAGGGGATCGGGCGTTGGCATATTATCGACGAAGATGTCCTTTTGCCTCATAATTGTGTCAGGCACGCACTTTCTGCTGGATATGTAGCCGGTTCCAAGGCTAATGCCGTAGCAAATGAAATTCGCTTACTCTTTGACAAAGAGCAGGTTGCGGTCCCAGTCACCCGCGATATTTTTCACTTATCACAAGAAGATGATGAGTACAAGGAGGTTTTCGCTGATGTTGACCACATTTATGACTTCTCAGCATCTGCGGCAGTTTCTAGACATCTTGCCCTGCTCGAAGAAGATGCGCCAAGAACTTCGGCATTCCTGCTATCTGATGGCAAGTTCCTCGCCATTCTGTCCGAAGGTACTAAGCGTCAGGTTCGTCTAGATGATTCAGAGGCACAGCTGCCACTGCTTGCTCTCCGAAATGACCTGCTGGAGGATATGTTCCGGAGTGATGACGGAAGATTCGTTCGCTATGCGGGGGCTTGCCGGGATATAACAACACCGCTTCCACAGGACATAATTGCAACATATTCAGCCATTGCATCGTCGTTTCTCAAGATGAATCTGGATACTTCCGTCTCCTCTATTGATGTCTGGAAATACGACCATGCTCAGTTGCAGGTCGGTCATATCCATTCAAAGCCTAGCCCAGTCCATGTGCTGGAAAAGACAAGCTGGCAAGTGAGGCTAACAGAGGACGCATTGTCGTTGATGTATGAATTCAGATCTAACAGACTGCCCAATGAGACAGGAGGGGTATTGCTTGGGACCTTCGATATTCCTAATAAGGTCATTTATGTTGTTCTTGTGTTGCCTTCTCCCCCTGATAGTATCGAGTGGCCAACAGTCTATCGAAGAGGCTTCAAAGGCCTGAGTCGCAAAATTGATGCCTTACATCAGCAAACAGGAGGAAACCTTGGCTATGTTGGGGAATGGCATAGTCACCCCGCTGGAGTTCCTGCACTGCCGAGCTCACTTGACCAACGAGCACATGATTGGCTCGTTGAAGAAATGGGCTGTACTGGACATCCAGGATTAATGCTCATTAAGAGCGACGACCGCATTCCATATGTTCTGCTGAGATAAATACGGGCATACTATTCTCTTTCTCAACGGAGCGTAATAACACATCGTGTGAACCGAACCACGCGTACCAAAACGCGTACCAAGCTTGCACCTTTGGTTCTACTTTAGCGCTACGTTGGTCTACCATCAGTTTCATAAGTCTTTAATTTGCAATCGTTAATCGTTTACTGACAGATACTTACAAAGGGAAGCCTCGGCTTAGGAAACCGATGCTCTATCCTGCTGAGCTACGAGCGCTTCGGTCAAAGATGAGCGTAATCTAACATTCCCCCGCAATGGTTGTCAATGCTTTGTGCGCCCCTATACCATTTCGCTCCTAATCTTCTTGCAAAAGGGAAAGAGAAGCTGTAAACTGCGGAACAATTGGCACGAAACATTCTGTTTCGGAGTTCTTTGACATATAGGTATGCCCCGTATTTGCGGCCGGCTGAGCCGCGGGCCGATTCCCCGGCCCGATTGAGACGGTTGCGACTCAAAGAGCAATTGTGCGGGGATACCCTGTGCTATCATATTCGTTGAGAATAGATACCAGGAGAGGTGTCGGAGTGGCTTATCGAGCCGGTTTCGAAAACCGGTGTGCCCTTTTCGGGTACCGGGGGTTCGAATCCCCCCCTCTCCGTTCTTTTTTTTGGAACAGGACGCATTTTCGATGTTACTTTCGGCCTCGGCCACCGGCGGATTGAAACGGCAATGGACGGTTAAGCCGGCCAGCAGTCATAGTGCGCAACTTTCAAAGGCTCTGAATGTCTCGCCCGTTCTCGCGCAGGTGCTCATCAATCGGGGCATAACCGACGCCGAGGTCGGACGCGCGTTTCTGCGGTCCAAGCTTACCGACCTGATCGCCCCCGAGCAGATGCCGGGAACCGCAGCGGCGGTATCTCGCGTTAAGCAGGCAATCGAGAGCAAGCAGCAAATCACCATCTACGGTGATTACGATGTGGACGGCATTACCGGGGTTTCGATTCTCTGGCAGTTTCTGCGACTGCTCGAAGCCAACGTTGACTACTATATCCCTCATCGCATCGACGAAGGCTATGGTCTGAACGGCGATGCGATCCGCACTCTGGCTCAATCGGGCAGCGAGCTTCTGATAACGGTCGATTGCGGTGTGACGGCCTTCGAATCGGCTGAACTTGCCGCAGAGTTGGGCCTTGATCTGATAATCACCGACCACCACCGGATGACCTGCTCCCCGGAGGCCGCCCTGCCGAGGGCCGCAGCAGTAGTGCATCCGGCCCTGGATGAGAACTACCCCAACCAGGACTCGGCCGGGGCGATGGTTGCATTCAAGCTGGCCTGGGCGCTTGCAAACGAGTTGAGCGACGGTGAGAGGCTGGAACCGAGGCTGCGAGATTTCATGCTGAACGCCACGAGCCTGGCGGCGATGGGCACAATCGCCGACGTTGTGGACCTGCGAGGCGAGAATCGGGTTCTCACGAGTCACGGCCTTAAGGCACTGCCTTATTGCGAACTGCCGGGAATTCAGGCCTTGATCGAATCGGCCGGGCTTACCGGGCAGGGGCTCGACAGTTTCGATATCGGTTTCAGAATTGCCCCGATGCTCAATGCCGCAGGCAGAATGGGACACGCCAGGCTCGCCGTCGAACTTCTCACCAGCAACAGCGCGATTCACTCGATGCAGATAGCCGACTATCTCAAGGCCCAGAACAGCAAGCGACAGCAACTCCAGCGAAAGATATTCAGGCAGGCGTGCCAAATGATAGTCGAGCAGGGCGCCAACCATCCTGATCGCAAGAGCGTCGTTCTGGCAAACGATAACTGGCACACCGGCGTAATCGGGATCGTCGCTTCGAGGTTAGTCGATAAGTTCTACCGCCCCACCGTCATGATAAACGCCGCCGGCGACAACGGCATAGCGCAGGGGTCCGCCAGGTCGATTCCGGGCTTTTGCCTTCTGACGGCTATCGAAGCCTGTTCGAAACATCTCAACAGTTTCGGAGGCCACGAAATGGCCGCCGGCCTGACAATAGAGAACGCAAAGATAGAGCAATTCGCCGCCGATTTCGAGGCATACGCAAGAGATAATCTCACCGATATCGATGTCACCGCCACGCTCGATATCGACGCACTCGCTTCGCTCGGCGAATTCAATATGGAAATGGTCAAAGAGCTGCAGATGCTCGGGCCGTTCGGCCAGGGAAATCCGGAACCGATTTTCGCCACGGAGAATGTCCGGCTTGCGAGTCCGCCAAGGAGGGTAGGCGCCGGCGGCGACCATCTTCAACTCACCATTACCGACGGCGTCTCGGCTGTTCGCTGTATAGGCTTCAGAATGGGCAAACTGGAAAAAAAGCTGCTCGAAAGTGAATCCTTCGATGTCGCTTACCAGCCCCAGATCAACACCTACAACGGCAACAGCAGCGTACAATTCGTCCTGACAGACATCCGGTTCGAATAGTTCGCGTTCTGGTCCTGCCTCCAGAGCGCCTTTTTCCCCAATAGAAGGAAAGGCCCGTCCCCGGCACAAGGCTGCCCCGGCATACGAGGAGACAATTGCACGGCACAGGCTCAATCTTCCCGACTATCTCAAAGGCCACGCATAAGGACAGTAGCTGAGCCAGTAATCGGTGAACCATCCGAGGTCTTTGAAGTTGATCTCCGGATCGTCATTCAAATCGGCGTCGGCGTCGCTGAGCCACCAATACTCCGCAAACCGAGCGAAATCATCGAACTCGACAATGCACAGAGGTCCGCCCGGCCAATAGCCTCCAAGGACTTCATACGCGCCGCCCCGGCCCCAGTCGGCGTCGGCCTGGCCGATAGTCCCGCTGAGGGAATATTCGCCGCCGGTGCTCGTCCCGCCGCCGCCGTCAATCGTGTACCAGACCACGGCGTATTCATCATCTTCTCCGTGCAGCATCGGCGAGGATAACAGCAGCAGCAACATCCATATTGTGAAGATCCGAACTTTTCTCATTACCACACCTCTTCTGCAAGCCGGTTCCAGACCCGTCGTTTACAGCTTCATTATTGCCTTTACGCCGGAACTCGTTTCGATCATCACCTTCGATGCCGTCGGGTCGGAAGGCGGCACGAGCACTACCCCGTAGATTACTCCGTCCTTGGCTATTCGCAAAGGCGAAGTCAATGTCCCTTCCGGCTCGCACGCAATACTGATAATCTCCGTCCCGTCATATATACGCAAGCCAATATCGATATAGGCGGAGAGCTCCTTCTCTCTTTTTTGTATTCTCCACTGGCCGTTTCCGGGCGACCCATCGTCGCCGACAATATAAACGCAGTTGTCATCGGAGGCGATACCGACAGATTCTTCGGAAGCAGTGCTCGGATTATCAGTCTGAGTCCACTGCACGGACCCATCCGACTTATTTCTTTTTTGAATTCGCCACTGGGTGTTGCCCGGGGCATTGTCCATCCCGCTTACATATACGCAGGTATCATCGCAGGTAACGGCATAAGCCGTATCGACACCGGCGCTTGGGTCGTCGGTCTGGGTCCACACTGCGGCGCCGTCGGCTTTATTTCTTTTCTGAATTCGCCACTGGCCGCTGCCGGGGGAGTAATCGACTCCGGCTATGTAGATGCAGGTATCATCGGAGGCGATAGCGAGCGGTTTGTCAAAGCCGCTGCTCGGATTCTCGGTAACGGTCCATACCACCGCGCCGTCTGATTTGTTTCTTTTCTGAATCCGCCATTGGGCGTTGCCCATAGTATTATCCAACCCAGCTACATAAATGCAGGTATCATCAGACGTAATAGCGTACGTTATGTCGTAATCGTAACCACCGGTCGGATTGTCGGTCACAGTCCATACTACGGCGCCGTCGGATTTATTCCTTTTTTGAATTCGCCACTGGGGATTTGTCATCCCTCGCGAATAATCGTAGCCTGTCGTATATATGTAGGAATCATCGGATGTGATACCAAAGATGGAGTCATAACCGCTGCTCGGATTGTCGGTCACAGTCCATACGGCCGCACCGTCGGATTTATTCCTTTTCTGAATTTGCCACTGAGCGTTGCCCGGGGCATTGTCCATCCCGGCTATATATATACAACTGTAATCACAGGTAATGGCATAAGCCGCATCAAAACCGGCGCTCGGATTGTCGGTCACAGTCCACACTGCGGCGCCGTCGGCTTTGTTCCTTTTCTGAATGCGCCATTGGCCGTTGCCCGGAGAATTATCCAAACCAGCCATATAGATGAAGCTGTCGTCGGAAGTGACGGCGTATGCTTTATCAGTACTGCTGCTTGGATTATCAGTGACGGTCCAGACGACACCCTGCCCGAGACACAGAGAAATACTCTGGAGGGTCAATCCAGCGGCAGCAACACTTCTGACCAACCATGAACGACCCGGTCTTTTTGAATTATCAGCGAACATTGCTTCAGTCCTCAGCAAAATGAGTCTATCTCAAGGCACACACTTACAGGTCGGTCCTCAGCCAGATTTGACCTGTAACCGGAGTGGCCGGGTCGGAAGTCCTGGTCTCTATAATCAGCCCTCCGGTTGCCTTTATAGGTCCGCCCTGGACCTCCAGCTTATTCGTCCCCGGCGTCGTGGTCCCGATGCCGACGCTGCCCTCGAAATAATTGAGTCCGCCTTCGAAGTATCCCGCATAGCCCGTGGCGCTGTTTGTCTTGCCGTACAGGGCGTAGTTTGTTCCGGACGAATCCGTGGCATACCCGTAAACACCCGTGCCTTCATTGCCGGAAGCCACGCCTCGCACACCCTGGCCCCGAAGCGCTGCGGCCTCAAAATACCCCCCATAGTTGGTGCCCGTTCCAGTGTAAGTGGCCTGCCCGGAAACGCCTCGGGCTTCGTTACCGGTAGCCTCCCCATGCACAGCCCAGCCGCGACCGCCCAAGGCCTTAAAGTGCCCGCCATAGTTTGTGCCGGTGCCCGTGTAACTCGCCTCGCCATAGACAGCGCGAGCGTCACGTCCTCGTGCTTCAAAGTACCCCCCGTAGTTCGTAGAGGGACTATTGTTATCAGCTAAGCCATATACCGCCCGGCCGAAATAGCCGCCAGCCTCGAAGTATCCACCGTAGTTTGTGACGATACCACTATTAGTAGCCAACCCCTGGACACCGATGCCCGAATCATTACTGTCATATGCACTAATGGTGCCGATAACGCTCAGTTCCTCATTTGGCTCGGCTGTTCCGATGCCGACGCTGCCATCGCTGTAGTAGATATTCGAATCGCTTATCTGCCAGTGCGAATCGCCTGGGTCACCCTGAATGCCTTGAGGTCCTTGCGGCCCCTCCGGTCCTGCCGGGCCTATCGATCCCTGCGGGCCCATGTCTCCGGTGTCACCCTTATCGCCTTTGAGTCCCGGTTCACCCTGCGGGCCTTGTTCGCCCTGAATGCCTTG
>JAFGCD010000009.1 GCA_016932835.1 Sedimentisphaerales bacterium | reverse complement strand
GGCGGCGGCTACGGCGGCGGCGGCTACGGCGGCGGCGGCTACGGCGGCGGCGGCTACGGTGGCGGCGGTTACGGCGGCGGCGGTTATGGCGGCTACGGTGGCGGCGGCTACCAGGCTCAGAGTCTCGTAGATTTGATTATGCAGACAATCGAACCTGATAGCTGGTTTGAGATGAACGAAGAGGAAGGAGAGGGCGAGATAATGCTTTATCCTCAAGAGCAGCCGAAGAAACTTGCCGTGCTGCAAACCCGGGAAGTTCATGAAAGAATCGAGAAGCTGCTTTCGGAACTGCGAAAGTCCCTCGGGCACCAGGTCTCCATAGAGGCCAGGTATCTTGTAGTGAGTGAGAACTTCCTCGAAGATATAGGGTTCGATCTGGATTTCGGTTACTTCGGAACCCCGGGCAAGATGGGAATCTGGACCTATGATCAAGGTTCGGCTCTGAGCACCTCTCCGGATGTTTCAACGAAGGTCCCAGGCAGTCTGGGCGGTATGCCTGAAGCAATGCTGGTTCAAGGCGGTTACACCGGGTTCATACTCAACGATCTCCAGGTCAGCTTCCTTCTGCGGGCGACGCAGGCCCATACGGATGCGAAAACTCTGACTGCTCCGAAGGTAACGGTACTGAGTGGTGAGTCGGCATCGTTCTCCGTGCAGAATACGGTCTCGTACACGCTGCCTCCGGATACGTCATACGGCGGTTCGTCGGGCGCATACGCCGGCGGCGGATATCAGACATCGAGTGTTCAGCAGAACGTCAGCTCGGTGCCGGTGGGCAGCAGCCTCAGTATTACTCCGATAATCACGCAGGACAAGAAAAACGTGCTGTTATATGTGATTACGCAGTTGCAGGATTTACTGCGTATGAAGAGCCATTTGGTAGAGGGTCCCGTTGGCGCCGACGGTACGGTTCAGCAGTACACTGTGACCGTTCCTGAGACAGAAACGTCGAGCGTGATGACCCGTGTTAGCATTCCGGATGGCGGAACTCTGCTGCTGGGCGGGCAGAAAATAACCGCCGAGATCGAAAAGGAAGCCGGAGTTCCGATATTAAGCAAGGTGCCGCTGCTTGGACGGCTGTTCAGCAATCGCAGCAAAATCAGGGACCATAAGATACTGCTGATACTGGTCAAGCCTTCGATTATCTTGCAGGAGGAACGCGAGGCGGAAGCGCTGGCGGCGATGGAAAGTGGGTTCTAAGGAGCAGGGGGTAGTTATGGGGCCATGTTTTCGGGATAAGAGGACTACGCCTTCATTTTTTTATAAAACGTAGGTCAAATTCATAACCCAATTGCCCGATTTGATATCTGGAGGGGTCTGATGTTCTAGGGGATGCTAAAAGACAATTTATGGAAACGGAATTATGAAGCGACACATACTGTTAAGCTCACTGATTTTGTTGTACGGAGCTTTGGTCACGGAGGGTTCTGGTTTAACAGGATCACCATTTTGCGAGCAATCGCAAGATGGTTCCTGTGCATATAGACAGAGCGAGCTTCTGGTTCGATTCGTAGATGTCGAACCTGGTTCCCAGCCGGCTGAAGGCCCGGAGATAGTGGGGCCTCTGAGACGTCGCGCAATAAGGGGCATGATGTCCGATTATATCGTGCGCGGAGCATCCGTTGAGCGGGAATACGACAAGCTGGTGAGCGGTCTGGCCGTGGTCAGGCTGCCTGAGGGTGCGTCCCTTGTGGACGGGGTAATCAAATTCAATTCGTCGGCGAATGTGTTGTATGCCGAGCCGAATTACAAGTACAGGCTTTTAGCGACCCCGATGGATCCTAACTTCATCGATCAGTGGGGGCTGCACAATATCGGCCAGACATTTGGGCTGATCGACGCCGACATAGATGCCCCTGAGGCATGGGATATCGCGACCGGGGATCCGAACGTCATAGTAGCCGTACTTGATTCCGGTATCGACTATAACCACCCGGACCTCGCTGCGAATATATGGGTGAATATTGCCGAGGCAAACGGTACGCCAGGTGTTGACGACGACGACAACGGTTACATCGATGATGTCCACGGCTACGATTTTGCCGGCATGGACCCGAATGACCCTAACGACGGCGACAGCGATCCGATAGACGCCTATTTCCACGGCACTCACGTAGCCGGAACTATCGGCGCGGTTGCGAACAACGGCATCGGCGTATCGGGTGTGTGTTGGAATGTCAAGCTGATGGCATTAAAGGTCTTTGCGGATGACTTTCTGATGATGCCTGAGGCGCCGGAAGTGTTCGTCAGTGAGGCGGTGGAAGCTGTCCAGTATGCAGTCGCCAACGGCGCCAGTGTGATAAACGCTTCGTGGGGTGGTGAATTCTACTCACAGGCCCTCAGTGATGCGATCGAAGATGCAGGCAGTGGCAGTGCCGGTGTGCTTTTCGTCGCAGCCGCGGGCAATGACTACGGGATGGACAACGATATGTATCCCGTCTATCCTGCGAGTTATGAGTTAGACAATATCATCTCGGTGATGTCCACCGATGACTTCGACCAGGTTCCATACACATCGAATTACGGGTATAATTCCGTCGATATCGCCGCTCCCGGCGAATTTATTTACAGTACGTTTCCGACCTATCCTACTCTGGGGATAATGATTTATGGGTATGGGTTGGACTACGAGTATCTGAACGGTACGTCCATGGCGGCGCCTCACGTTTCCGGCGCCTGTGCGCTGCTGTGGTCGCATAATCCGTCGCTGCCGGTGAGAATTGTCAAGCAGACCCTGATGGATACGGTCGATCCGATTCGTCCGGGGTATTATCCGATGGGTCCTGGGTATGAGCCGATCCCGCCGGAGGATTGCTGCAGGTCGGGCGGGCGACTCAATCTGTACAACGCTTTGGACAGGATACCGACCGGGGACATGGGAAGGGTCCTCAATACCAGGGACGATCCCAATGATGCGAACAATCTCTATTATTCTATTCAGTCCGCCATAGACGACGCCAACAACGGCGACACTCTTATTGCCGAAGCCAACAGCCTGTTCCTTGAGAATATAGACTTCAAGGGCAAGCAGTTGTATCTGCGCAGCGGCGATATTACCGATCCGAATGACCCGAATACCAGCCGGGAAAACACCTTCATTTTAGCCGTAAGCGAAGGCCCGACGGTTACGTTTGCCGGCGGCGAGGGGCCTGATACGATACTGGAAGGCTTCACGATCAGTTGGGGCAGCGCCGAATACGGCGGAGGCATATCCTGCGACGGTGCATCTCCGACTATCAGGGAGTGTATCATAAAGGACAATACCGCTGTCTATTATGGCGGCGGCATCGACTGTTATCTGTCGTCGCCCAAGATAGAAGATTGTATTGTTACGAACAACCACACGACCTCCGATACGGGCGTGGGCGGCGGTATAAACTGCGAGGAGGGCTCGCCTACTATCTCCGGCACGACGCTCACCTACAACTATGCGCACAATGTGGGCGGCGGTATAGCGTGCTATAATGCAGATCCGAACATCTACAATTGTGTTTTGGCGAACAACTCGTCGATGTATCAGACCGGCGGCATCGACCTCGAAAACTCCTCGCCGAAGATTACCAACTGCACGATTGTCATAGACGACCCGAATGTTCCGAAGGCCGGCGGCATCGGGGCTTATGAGAATTCGGCGCCTGTGATAACGAACTGTATCCTCTGGGGCAACGGCGACGATTTGCGCAACTGCTCGGCTACATATTCATGCATCGAGGACGCAGACAAGGGCCCCGGCAATATCAGTGTCAAGCCGATATTCACTACCGGTCCGCGGGGCGATTACTATTTGAGCCAGAAAGCCGCCGGGCAGCTTGTTGACAGTGTAGGCGTGGATTTGGGAGTAGGGGCGCCCACTTTGAGTATTCAGACATATATCAAGATACGCACCTCGACCACGAGAACAGACGGCATTCCTGATACGGCTCCTCTGGATATGGGCGCCCACTACAAGGCCGTGCCGGCGAAGATGTTCGATTTGAATGTCACCGTTGTCGATGCCAACGGCGTTGCAATCGATCCGAACGACCCGAACAATCCCGGCGTATTGCACGGCTACGTCGATCCTAACACCGGTTCGTTCAAGCAGTATGAGGTTGTGCCGCTCAAGGCCTATCCCGACGACGGGTACCGCGTGAAGTTCTGGCGGGGGACCGACCTGGACGTATTCATCATCGGCCCCAACATGCCTGATGTGAACAATACGGATGTCAATAATGTGGTGACGATTATTACCGACGCCAACATTACCATCTGCTTCGAGGAGATTCCTCTCTGGCAGCTTCGCACGAGCGTGATCGGCGGCAACGGGGGAATCGACCCCTATCACAGGCGTGGAGCATACTATCGCGATGGGCAAGTCGTGTCGCTTACTGCCGCGCCGGAATCGGGATACATCGTCGATACCTGGACAGGGACGGATGACGATACATCCTGGGCCAATACGAATACGGTCACGATGGATTCGGACAAGGAAGTGACAGTCAGCTTCCGCCAGCCGAAGAGCCTGCACGTTCCGGGGCAGTACCCGGATATCCAGCAGGCGATCAATGCGGCTTACGACCACGGCGACAAGGTAGTCGTGGCGGCGGGCACATACAACCCGTATCTGGACGGCGGCTACAGCAGTCTTATCATCGATGGGAACAGCTTTACTTATTACGGTTACGACTTCGGCGGCAAGGCGCTGACGGTTGCCAGCGAGCACCCGGACGACCCGTGCTGCGTTGCAGCGACGATTATCCAGTTAGGGTCCACTAGCGCTACCGCCGGCGGCACTTATCATGCGTTTATCTTCCAGAACGGAGAGGGCAACGATTCTGTGGTGGAAGGCTTCACAATTCTGGGCAGGGGCGAGCCTCCCTCATCCAAACTGGGCGGGGATAGAGGCGCCGACGCCGACAATATCTACGGCGGAGCGATCACCTGCGTCAACGGCAGCAGCCCGACACTGTCTCACCTTGTGTTCAAGGATGTTGTCTCTCGTGCCATAAGCGGCGGAGATGCCGATTTTAATTATGACGATCCCGACGACCCGAATCCCTACGACGATCCCGATGATCCGCCGGACAAGGCCGATCCGCCCGGGCCGTTGGACTTGAATGATGTAGTTGTGAAGTGGTCGCAGCCGCCCGTGGTATATGGAGCCGGCATTCTGGGACCCCGCTACTTCACCGGCTGGTCCGAGGAGAGTGCGCAGGCGCCGCCGACGGAACGGGCTATTGGCGACGATTTCGTCTGTGACAGCGCGCTGCCCGTGACTACCGTACGATGGTGGGGCGTCCTGCGTGATTACAACGATGTCGGCGGCACAGTACCGGACTACAATCTGCCGGACAGATTCGACATCAGAATCTGGACTAATCAGCCTGCCAGCCCCTGGAATCCTATGAGCTTCCCGCAACCCGGCATGATGATTCATCAAGTGACGCTCGACGAGTACACGATGGAGTTTGCTGGGTGGGATGTGGACCCACGCGATCCGAACGGGGCCGACCCGAATACTCCGAAGATGTGTAAATTCCTCTTCGAGGGGAAATTCGACCTCGACCAGTGGTGGTATCAGCCCGGCGACTACGGCATATACTGGATTACGATCCAGGCGCAGTACGATACGCCTCCTACGGGGATGCAGTGGGGCTGGCAAACCAGGCCCTGGGACCCCGTTGATGGAGGCGCAGCAGCGGTGCGCGTGAATCTGTTTGGCGGTATGAACAGCAGGGTTGCGATCGGCTTTACGCCCTGGGACCTGAGCTTCGAGTTGGAGTTCAGCCCGGATGTCAACGATCCTAATGCGGTAATAGGCGGTCTTGACGGTCTTGACGGGCGGCCCGGTGACGATGGGCTTGACGGTCATGCATGGTGGAGCAACACATTCCCGCCTGACCCGAATATCGACCCGAATGAGTACAAGGGCGCGCGCGGCCTGGACGGCGGCGACGGCGGCTCGGTATATGGCGGCGTGATGTACTTCGACGCCAACGCAAGCCCGATTCTCTCTAATATTACGATACTGAACTGCGCGGCTATCGCCGGCGACGGCGGCAGCGGCGGAAACGGCCAGCGAGGCCGTAACGCTCAGGATGGTCAGGACGGCCAGGATGGTCAGGACGGCCAGGACGGAGGAGACGGCTCAGGCGGCGGCGCACAGGGCACAGGCGGCGACGGCGGCGACGGCGGTGACGGCGGCGCAGGAGGCAAGGGAGGCGACGGCGGCAACGGCGGACGAGGCGGCAACGGCGGAAATTCTATCGGCGGAGCGCTGTTCTTCGGTCCGAATTGCTCGCCGACACTGCGATTTGTAACAATAAAGAACAGCAGGACCCATCAGGGTCTTGGCGCCGGCGGCGGCGACGGCGGCGACGGCGGCAACGGCGGCGACGGCGGTGAAGGCGGAGAAGGCGGCACCGGAGGCGACCCGGGCGGCGCCGACGGCTTGCCCGGCATGAACGGCCGGGGCGGTCCAGGCGGGGCCGGCGGCCATGGCGGCAATATGGGCTCGAACGGACTGTATTCCTGGGCAGGCGCTATATACTTCGGCGAGAACAACGTCATCGATATGTCGGATACGGTGATAAGTTATGCTACGACCGATGCCAATGCTGCTACGGTTGATTATCCCGGCGGCGCAGGCGGCGACGGCGGCGACGGCGGCGACGGCGCCGGCCAGGATGACGAGCAGGCCCTCGGCAGTATGGGAGGTATCGGTGGCAACGGCGGTATAGGCAATCAATCGCCTGGCGGCGGCGGTCCCGAAGGCCACGGCGGCAGCCACGGCAACGGCGACTGGGGCGACCCGATAGACGGCAATCCCGGCATGGGCGATCCGATGGATCCGAATTACCCGACCTACGGCACTTCGGCGTATGGGGCTGCGACGCTCTACGACGTCAACTGCATTGCATGGCTGAGGGATTGCACGATCAGCTATAATAAGGCGGGCGTCTCTACCGGAACCAGTCTGTACACAGGCGGCGGTTACGGAGGCGGCGAGTTGTATATGGGCCTGGCGGCGGCGACAATGGATCGTTGTAAGTTCGTCGGCAACGTCGCTTTGTTCGGCGGCGGCGCCCAATGCTTCGGCCCCTATTGCGATATAGAGGTCAATGACTGCGATTATACCGATAATGTGTGCGGCATGGACGGCGGCGGGCTGTATTTTACCTCCGACTGCAATCTTGCGGTTGTCGATAGCCGGTTCACAGGCAATTCTGCCGCGAATTATTCGACTACATCTCTGACTTCGGCATTGCCGAGCCTGCAGGACTATAATCCGGGGGTCCAGTACACCGGCTCCGGCGGCGCTATATATGCCGGCGGCGTGATGTACTCTACCACAACCGGGGTATATCCGAATTACGTCACAGTTACTTATTGGCGCAACAACAGTAACGTGAGCGTCGAGAGCAGCCAGTTTATCGGCAACCAGGCCATCTTCGGCGGCGGATTATACTGGCACGGAGAAGGCTCACAGATCCGTATCGTCGATTCGGCGTTGCACAACAACATCGCCAGCCACGGCGGCGGCATGTTCTGGAGCAACGGGGCGCCTGAGATAATCGGCTGCAGCATTCGCGGCAATAACGCCGATGCCCATCAGATTGAATTGGTGGACAGGACCCTCCTGGGCTATTCCATTCTTTATTCGTACCTCAGTGACCAGGAGATGTACGGCGGAGGCGGCGGTTTGTTCTGCTGGTCGTCCGACGCGAAGATAGAGAATTGCTTCATAACCAACAACTACGCCTCCGGCAGCGGCGGCGGCGTGTATATCGGAGGCGATCCCAATATCCCGATAGTGAGGAACTGCCTGATTAAGGGCAACTCCGCTGTCCTGGACGGCGGCGGTATCGGGTCCTATTGGTACGCATCGCCTGAGATACGCAACTGCACGATTGTGGACAACAAGGCCGAAGACCCGCGCGTCCCGACCAACGGCAGGGGCGGCGGACTGAGTTGTTCCTATGAAAGCAAGACCCTGCTTATAGACAGTATTCTCTGGGGCAATAGCGGCATGAACGGCGACCAGATCGCCATGGGCAGCAATCTGGAGCCGGTCTATATTGACAGGCCCGCCGAACTGACGGTCTCGCATTGTGACATCCAGGGCGGGCAGCCCGGAATATTCAGCGAACCGGGCCACATCGTCAACTACCTGGCCGGAAATATCGACAGCGATCCTAATCTCATACTGCCATATTATTACCTGAGCCAGACGGCCGCCGGCAACCCGGCGGACAGCCCCTGCGTCGATACGGGCAGCGGCCTCGCCGTCGATCTTGGACTCGACGAATACACTACGCGGTCGGACGGAGTCGCAGATGCCGGCACGGCGGATATGGGCCTGCACTATCCGACGGCGATGGGGCAGCTCAGCCTGACGGTGAATGTCATCGGCACGCACGGCACGGTGGCGCCGATGACCGGCATGTTCAACAAGTACACTGTCGTCGAGCTGGTGGCGACTACCGATCCCGGTTATCGCGTACGATGGACCGGCACTGACGACGACACGTCGGCGGCTCTGACCAATACGGTGACGATGCATTGCGACAAGGTTGTAACGGCCATAATAGAGCAGCCGAGGATACTGCACGTTCCTTCACCGCAGTTCCCGCGAATCGAGGTGGCTGTCGATGCAGCCGAGGACGGCGACACGATCGTTGTCAATGAAGGCGTTTACCGCGGCGAGGATATAATGATCCTTGGCAAGGCCATTACGCTGACCGGCACGAATCCCGACGACCCGTGCAGCGTTGCCGCGACAATCCTCGACGGCAGGGGCTATCTCAGCAGGGGCATTACGATATCGAGCGCATGCGGCCCCGATACGGTCATAAACGGCCTGACAATAGCGAACTATAGATGGACGCGCGTGGACAGGCTGCCTCCGCCTAATCCGGGCAACAACGGCCGATTCGGTTACGACATTTGGGGCGGCGGAATATACGTCAGTTCCGGCGCTAAGCCGACTATTTCGAACTGCCGAATCGTGAATTGCGGTGTTATCGCGGGCGATCCCAGCGCCGGCAACGCCGGGGCAAATGCAGGCGACCCGCAGAACCCCAACGATCCCGATTCGCCTCCATGGCCTATCGGCCAGCTTGGCGGTATCGGCGGCGACGGAGGAAGCGCCTTCGGCGGCGGCATAATGTGCGCGCCTTACAGCGGACCGACGATTACCGGCTGCACCATCGAGGACTGCTTCGTCACCGCTACCAACGGCGCCAATGCCGGCTCAGGCGGTAATGCGACAGCCGACGGCTACACGGTAGCCGGGAGCGGCAACGACGGCGGCCGGGGCGGCGATGCGCTCGGCGGCGGCATCTTCGTCGGCCAGGGAAGCTCGGTAAAAATTATTGACTGCCTCATCAGGAATTGCCGTGTCACCGGCGGCAACGGCGGACGCGCCGGCGACGGCGGCCCTGCCGATGACGACAACAGCATCGGCGGCAACGGCGGCCGGGGCGGAGAGAGCGGACGCTCCTACGGCGCGGGAATATACTTAGACGCCAAAGCACTGGCGACTGTCAGGAATACGAGAGTTGTGGACTGTGAGGGCTTCGGCGCCAACGCCGGTGACGGCGGAAACTACGGCGACGCAAGCGGCAATTCGCGGACTATGGGCGATGCCGGCACCGGAGGCGGATACTTCGGAGAGTACTGGCGGAGAAGCGCGCTGGGAAGCGGCGTCTATTGCGGGCCCTACAGCCTGGTCAATTTCGAGAATTGTGAAATCGCCCGCAACGAGATGAATAACGGCATGAGCGGCAGGGGCGGCGATCCGTACGCCGCCGAGAGACCGGTGCCGGTGGTCAGGTACATGATACCGACATACGGCGCCGGCGTCTTCGGCGATACGGGTTCTACGCTGAAATTCGTCGCGTGCCATGTGACTGATAATAACTCGGTCAAAGTCGCTGATACCGGCGATCCGACAGACCCCAATGCGACCGGCACGCGGATCAGTCCTTACGTCAGTTTCGGCGGCGGCCTGAGCACCGTCCGCGCCGAGAGCGTTACTATTGCCGACAGTAATTTCTTCGGAAACGACGTTACCGTCGGCGGCGGCCTCTATATAGACCAGACCGACCTGGAGATAGCCGATTCCAATATCTCCGGCAACGTGGCCTTCAAGGGCGCGGGCCTCTACGCGGCCGAGTGCGAAAACGCCGAAATTACGAGGAGCTTCTTCACGGAAAACCAGGCCATGAGACCCGGCGGCGAGGGCGGAGGCATCTACATCGCCTCGACGCCGATGCAGGTCACCGATACGCTGATTCAGCGAAACCACTCGGAGTACTCCGGCGGCGGCGTGTATGTCTCCGGCACCGATTCGATTCCGGTGACGTTGAGCAATTGCCTTATCACCGCAAATAGCGGCATCAAGGACGGCGGCGGCGTATCCGCCTTCTGGAACAGCGAACTGGAAATCGCGAATTGCACCATCGCCGACAACGAACTGCTCGGCGCGCCTTCCTACGGCGGCGGCCTTTTCGCCTCCTACGGCAGCAATGTGAAGGTCATAAACTCCATCATATGGGGCAACCAGACAAAATACGACGGCACGCAGATCGGCGTCGGCAGCGGAGACGAATCCTTCCCGCAGCCGGCAAAGGTCGATGTGACATACAGCATCGTCGAACCCGAACCCAACGACGCCAACCAGTTCGGCCCGACCGCGCTGGATATCGCATTCGTAATAGACTCGACGGGCAGTATGGGCAGCGATATCGCCGCAGTCAAGACCGCCGCCACCCAGATCACCGACCTGATAGGCCGGACGATTCCGGACTTCAGAATTGCCGTTGTTGACTATCGTGATTTCGATGATCCGAATTTCGGCTACGGTTCTCCGGGCGACTGGGCTTACAGGATACGAAGCCCGTTCACCAGGAATGTCGCCCAGGCTATCGCCGGATTGAATGCGATTCAGGCCGGCGGCGGCGCCGATATGCCCGAATCGGTCTATTGCGGCCTGATGGGTGCGATAAACGGCGTATCTCTTGCACAGACGCTCACTGCCAACGGCGCGGCGCGATTCATTGACCCCAACGGCCCCGGCATAGGCGCATGGCGTCCGGGGACGCGTGTAGCCAGGGCGATAATCATCATGGCCGATGCCCCGCCGCACGACCCGGAACCGTTTACGAATTACATACTCACCGATGTCGTCGATGCGGCGACAGCTCAGCCGACCCCGATAGCAATATTCTCGATCCCTGTCCGCGGGGCGCCGGCTGCGGTGACGTACCTGACTGCCCTGTCGCAGGGTACGGGCGGCGCAGTGTTCGACGCGACCACACCGCAGGAAGTTGTCGATGCGATGATGCAGGCGATCAGCCTGCTGGCATGGGTGCCGCCTGCAATCTACGTCGAACAAGGGTGCATCCTTACAGGGTGGAACGATGCGGCCAATCTGTGGGATCCGAACAACTTCAATCTCGATTCCGACCCGAACTTCACACATGGCTATTATCTCAGTCATATAGCGACTCACCAGCCGATTGACAGCAACGCAATCGACGCCGGCAGCGACCTTGCGAGCGTATTCGGGCTCGATGCATATACCACCCGAATCGACGGCGTCAACGACGTCAACATAGTCGATCTGGGTTATCACTACAGCGAAGGAGTCGCCCAGTACGAGCTGACGGTGAACGTCATAGACGACGGCAACGATCCCGGTATCCACGGCTACGCCGATCCGAACAGCGGCATGTATTTCGACGGCGAGATTGTCACGCTGACGGTTCATCCCGATCCGAATTACTGGCTCGACGGCTGGTACGACGTCAACGACATTCTGCTCGGTATCGGAAGGACGCTCGACGTGGTGATGGACGCCAATCAGGTCATCAACGTCAAGTTCAGAAAAGGGCGAAAGATACTTGTCTCCGGCGGCGGACCGGAGCTGCGCGACGCCGTCAATGAAGCTAAGAACGGCGATACAATTGTAGTCACAGCAGGTACTTACGACGGAAATATCGACTTCGGCGGCAAGGAAATCAGGGTAATAGGCGTCATCCCCGACGATCCGAATCAGGTCGCACGAACGATCATCGATGCGGCCGGAACACGGGGCTTCATCCTCGCCAACAACGAGGGACCAGGCGCGATTATTAACGGCGTGACAATTATCAACGGCGGCACCGACCAGCCGGGCGGCGGCATCTACATCGACGCCAACAGCAGTCCGCTGATTGTCAACGTCAGCATAAGCAACTGCAACGTCACCGGCGCGCCCGGCGGCGCAATCTATATAGATTCCAACAGCAACCCGACGTTCATCAACGTCGAGATCGAAGGCTGTTCGGTCGATGGCGCAAACGGCGGCGGCATCTACCTCAGCGAACGCGGCGTCGCAACCTTCCGCGATGTGCGAATCAGCAACTGCACCGCTACCGGCGGCTCCGGAGGAGCGGTCTTCTGTGACCTCGAAACGACTACCGTATTCGAGCAGTGCGAGTTCACCGATAACTTTGCCGATAACTTCGGCGGCGGACTCTTCTTCAACGACGAAGGCATCACGTCACTGACGCAGTGCGCGTTCGTCGGCAATACGGCCAATATACACGCCGGCGCTGTCCGTTTCGATGTGAACTGTATTTCAGAGCTGTTGTACTGTCACTTCGAAGACAACGACTCGGTCAATCAGGGCGGCGGCATCGCATGTGACATCGGCAATGAGATAAACATCACAGACAGCAACTTCGTCAACAACGATTCGGGCTTCGGCGGCGCCTTGTACTGTGACGCCAATGCCGTCGCATCGGTTACGGGCAGCATGTTCGTTCACAGCGACGCCAACGAAGAGGGCGGCGCGATTTACTTCACCGACGCCAACACCTTCACAATTGCCGACTGCAACATCGCTTACAACTCGGCTCTTAGCGGCGGCGGCCTGTACTGTCTCAGTTCGCCTACGGCCACATTGGCCGATTGCTCGATAATGTATAATAAAGCCGCGCTCAACCAGGGAGGCGGCATATTCTGCTTCGAAGGTCTGGCCTCTATTGAGGATTGCGAAATAACGAACAACAACGCCGGCACATCCGGCGGCGGTATGTATCTCGGCGGCGATTTCGAACCCCTCGTGAAGAACTGTCTGGTGACCGAGAATACCGCCAGTAGAGACGGCGCCGGTATTTCGGTGAACTGGCAGGCCCAGGCGATAATTGCCAACTGCACAATCGCCGAAAACAGGCTTTCCGGGCTGAACAATTACGGCGGCGGTATGTACCTGTCGTACGAGAGTACCGCTGAGATCATAGACTCGATTATCTGGGACAACCTCGCTGCGAACGGTGCTCAGATTGCGGTGGCAAGCGGCGATCTGCCGTATCCGATGATTTCCGCTTTGAACGTCAGCTACTGCGATATCGGCCCGCGGTGGGACTTCAACGATGTCGAGTTAATGGATATGAATTCCTCGAGCACCCCGCCGACATTGCCAAGCGGCCCGGTTCTCGTCGATGCCGATTCGATCTATGGTCAGTTTGATGCAGGGCAGGACAGAGTAAAGGTTATTGTCAGGCTGGCCGATCCGGCAGGGCTGCTCTCGATGACCAACTGGAATTCGGCAGCCTCCGTCGCCAACTACCGCAATGAAATCGCCGGCCGTCAGAACATGGTTCTCACGTCGCTGACACCGACCGAGTTCACGCTGAATTATCGTTATCAGAACTTTGCGAGCTTCGCCTTGGAGGTTACCGAGGCCGGTTTGAATGAGCTTATCGATAATCCTGCCGTAGCGAATATCTCACCCGTGCGAGAACTGGATTGGGCGATGGCCCAGGCGCTGGCGCTTACCAATGCATTGCAGGTTCGCCAGACGTACAGCGGCGTTAACGCTTCGGTTGCTATCTGCGACAGCGGCTTCGACTATACGCATCCGGCGCTCGGCGGCGGCGGATTCCCCAACGCCAAGATAATCGGAGGCTACGATTTCGGCTCGAACGACCCCGACCCGATGACCGACGGCCACCCCCACGGCACCTGCTGTGCGGGAATGGCAGGGGGCTGGAATACCAGCGTAGGCGATTATATCGGCGGAGTTGCGCCGGACTGCGGCATCTATGCAATGAAAATATCCATCGGAATGGGCGGACCTCTGACCAATGCCTGTCTTGCGGCCTGGGACTGGTGTGTGACGCACCGCGACGACGACCCGACCAAGCCGATCGTTGTAATAAGCAACAGTTGGGGAGGTTCTATCTTCAATGATCCGGTTGCTGCCGATCAATTCGATCCGGCCTTCGCGGCTGCGGCGGACGTCGTTAATGCCGCGGGTATCGCGATTATGGCGGCATCCGGCAACAACGGTTTTGCCGGGCAGGGTATTTCCTGGCCTGCCGCAATGTCCAAGGTCATATCCGTTGGAGCGGTGAACGATATTACAGACCAGGTCTCAAATTACTCCAACACCGCTGATATCCTGGATATCCTTGCTCCGGGCGATTGGATATACACCACCGATATCGTCGGGCCCAACGGCTACGATGCCGGCGATTACTTTGCAGACTTTGCGGGCACCTCGGCGGCATGTCCGTTTGCTGCGGGCGCCTACGCCGTTATCCAGGATGCTTCATTCGCCAGGAGCGGCGGCTACATGCAGCCGGCTGCTATCAGGAGTTTGCTGATTGCCACTGGCAACGCCGTAACCGATACGAAGGTCGCGATCACAAAACCGCGACTCAACCTCGCTGCGGCGCTGCAGGGCTTCGGCGGCCCGCCGATTTACATCGCCCAGGGCTGCCTGCTCAATGACTGGGTAGCACCCGATTCAAACAACTACTCCGGTTGGGACCCGAATTTGTGGGACATCGGCGGTGACAGTTACGTCATCGAGGAAGACCCCAATTTCGTCTATGGCTACTATTTGAGCCAGTTGGCGGCAGGGCAGGTGGTCGAGAGCAACTGCGTTGACGGAGGCAGCGACCTGGCGGCCGCTCTCGGACTGGACAGCCGTACTACCAGAATAGACGGCGTCAATGATGTGGACATCGTCGATCTGGGGTATCATTACGCCGCCGGTGTAACAAAATACGAGTTGACAGCGCTGGTTGCCGAAGACCCGAACGATCCAGGCATTCACGGAACCGTCGATCCGAACAGCGGGTGGTACTATGACGGCACAGTCGTGACGGTACGTGCTGCGGGGTATCCCGGTTACTTCCTCGATGGCTGGTATGATGTCAATGACGTCTTGCTTTCAAGGAATAAAAACCTGGATCTGGTGATGGATTCCAACCAGCTCGTTATCGCCAAGTTCAGGCAACCCGATAATATAGAGGTTTCAGGTGGAGGCAGTGCCATCCTGACCGCTATGGCTACGGCGGGCAACGGAGATACTCTCGTTGTCGCGGCGGGCACCTACGACGGCGGAATAGACTTCAACGGCAGAGAAATCAAGATATCCAGCACCAATCCGGACGATCCGAATATCGTCGCTGCGACGATTATCGACGGCCGGTTCTTTGATCGGGCGGTGGTGTTCAGCGGCGGCGAGGACGCCGGCAGCGTGCTCAACGGCTTGACGATTGTCAACGGTTCACTGTCCGGCGAGTCCGGCGGCGCCATCTATGTGGGCGAGGAAAGCAGCCCGATCGTTGCGAATGTGATTATCGCTAATTGCACTGTGTTCAACGGCAATGGCGGCGCCATCTTCGTCGATGCCAACAGCAGCCCTGTATTCAGGAATGTGACGGTGGACGATTGCATGGTGCTTACCGGCAACGGCGGCGCGATCTTCGTCGATGTCAACAGCGCCCCGACATTCGAGAGGTGTACGGTGACAAACTGCTCGGCGCTTGGCGGCGCGGGCGGCGCCGGCTACTTCGAGCAGGACAGCAACGCACTGTTTGTGGACTGCGATTTCTTCGGAAACTTCGCCAGCTTCGGCGGCGGCGGCTTCTACTACGCAGGCCAGAGTATCGCGATGCTGAACAGGTGCGATTTCATAAATAACAATACGAATACAGACGGCGGGGCGATCTACTGGGCGCCGGCCTGCCTGGCGCAAGTCGCCGACTGCAACGTCATCGGAAACTACGCCGCGGATGCCGGCGGCGGCATCTACAGCCATATGGACGGTTCGATTGCAGTTGTCGATTGCAATCTTTCCAATAATGCGGCGACCTACGGCGGAGCGGCGTATTTCGAGCCTAACTGTGTTGCGACCATTGCCGAGAGCGATATGTTCCGCAATGCCGCCGACGAAGACGGCGGGGCCGTCTATTACACATATGCCGACAACATATCGATCGAAGACTGCAATATCGTGGCAAACGACGCCGTTCGAGGCGCCGGTATATTCAGCATGGAATCGCCCAACTCGCGTATTACAGGCTGTTCTATCGCCGACAACGAGGCGGCCAGGGTAGTCATGATGTACGATTACTGGATGATCGACCCGAACGATCCCAACGTTCCGCCTATGCCGGTCATCGTCCCGGATCCGAACGACCCCAACATTATCGCCATTCCGTATGTTGACAGGTCCGGTATCGGGCAGGGCGGCGGAATCTACTCCTTCGCCGGGCCCAATATGATTGCCGATTGCGATATCAGCGGCAACTGGACGAGCAGTTCCGGCGGCGGCGTCTATCTTGCAGGCGGCGATTACGACACGACGCACATTCACAACTGCGTAATCTCCAGTAATGCTGCGGTTCGCGACGGCGGCGGTGTGTCCAACAACTGGCAGAACGAACTGGTCATTTCGAGCTGCACCATTGCCGACAACTTCCTCAGCGGAATCGCCGCCTATGGCGGCGGCCTGTACTGCGCCTATGACGCCAATGCGGTCGTCATCGACTCTATTATCTGGGGCAATACGGGCAACAGGGGGTCCGAGATTTCCGTGGGCAGCGGCGACTGGGCGTTCCCCATGCCTTCACGTGTCAAAGTCGTCAACAGCGACGTCGATCTGCGCACGGCTGAAATCGGCGCCCTGATCTGGCCGAACGTATGGCCTGCCCTCAGGCCCGGCCTCGACTACGAGACCCTGCCTGGCGGATTCGGAATGTCTTCGGGGCTGGTGCCCGTCGGGTTCCCGGTGAATTTCATGGGAGTGACATACGACGATCTCTATGTGAATGAAAATGGAAACGTAACCTTTGAAGCCCCGCTGTTCGGCTTCAACCCTGCAGGGCTTACAAGCAATATCGGCACGGCGATCATCGCTCCGTTCTTTGCCGACGTTGACACGTCTCTGACTGCTCCTGTTGCCTATGGCCAGGGGATGGTGGACGGCCACCAGGCATTCGGCGTGACCTGGCTGAACGTCGGATATGCTGTGATGAATGCCGACAAGACCAACAGCTTCCAGTTGGTGTTCATTGACCGCAGCGACATCAAGCCCGGCGATTTCGATATCGAATTCAATTACCAGACGCTTAACTGGGAAACCGGTGATTTTGACGGCGGCTTTAATGGTTTCGGCGGCGATTCGGCAAGGGCCGGATTATCGAATGGTACAGGCCTGGCAGGCACATTCTACGAGATACCGGGTTCCGGCATATCGAGGTATTTCCTGAATACCAGCGCCACAGGCCTGATCTACGGCAGCCGTAACAGTATCGTGCCGGGCAGGTACATATTCCCGGTTCGAGGAGGCATGCTGGACATCGCCCAGACAGGTATGCCGATATACGTTGAGCAGGATAGTGTTGTATATGGTTATGAACCTAACGACCCGAATTTCCCGCTCGATCCGAACGATCCGAATGAGCCGTGGGACCCGAACACGAACAATATGTGGGGCGACCCGAACTTTGTACTGGGGCCGCTGGGAGACTATTATCTCAGCCATATCGGCGCCGGACGTCTGCAGTTGGTTGACAGCAATTGTATCGATGCGGGAAGCGACTTGGCCGATGTGCTCGGTCTCGGGGCAGCCGACGAGTACAACACGACACGCAGCGACATGATTCCGGATGACGGAATCGTTGACCTGGGTTACCACTACCCGCAGAGAGCGATTCAGTATGACGTTATTATTACCGTCGAAGGCCCCGGTTCTGTTGCAGCCGACCCGAATACCGTAAATGCAGAACACAGGCTCCATGATCCGAATAACGGCGTGTATGTGTTCAGGTATAACCGGGGCACGGCCGTCGAGCTTACAGCCGAGCCGAACGAAGGCTATCGTGTGGCGAGCTGGACCGGAACCGTGGACGAACCCGCATGGAACCAGGCCGTCAATTGGGTATTGGTGGACAGCAATGAAACGATTCTCCTTGAATTCGAGGAAGATATTCTCCGCGTCCTCAAAGTCCCGATGGAATATTCGACAATCCAGGCGGCTATTGACGCCGCCGGTCATGGCGGCGCGGCTGTTGTTCTCGCTGAAGGCGTGCACTATGTGACCAATCCGGAAGGCATTGACCTGCAGGGCAAGGGCATCTCTGTTATGTCAACCGACCCGACCGATCCCAATGTTGTGGCGCGGACAATTATCGACGCCGGCGGCAGCCGATACGCCCCCGGCCGAGCCTTCCGCTTCCATAGCGGCGAAGGACCTGATACGGTCATCAGAGGTGTTACCATTAGAGGCGGTTATGTGGTTGGAAATACAGGCACGGCGGGGCGTTCTGGAATATTCCGACCTGTACCTTATACTACAACCTGGCGGGAAGATATCCAGACACCTCCGCCGCCACGCGCCGAAGAGGGTAATGACGTCGAAGGCTATGCCTACGGCGGCGGAATCCTGTGCGAATACTCGAGCTCCCCGACAATCATGGACTGCATCATCATGGGCAACACCGTTGTTGCCGCCTATGGCGGAAACGGCGCGCAAGGCAAGTCGGCTGAAGGCTCGAATCCGCCTGTATGGACTTACCCCGGAGCGCCGGATCCCTACGAGATTGGAGACGGTCAGTGGGGCGGTCACGGGGGCGACGGAATGGGCAACGGTTACGGCGGCGGTATCGCTGTTCGTAGCGGAAGCGATCCGATCATCAAGAACTGTATATTCAACAACAACGCGGCACGAGGCGCCTTTGGCGGTGACGGCGGCGCCGGGGGCCAAGCCGCCACAGACAGCGACTATGCAAGCAATGGCGGCAACGGCGGAACAGGTATAGGCGACGGTTTCGGCGGCGCCATTTATGTCGAAAATGGCAGTATGCCGACCATCGAGAATTGTACTTTCATCGAGAATGAGGCTACCACAGGCCTGCCGGCGCCGGGCGGTGCGGCCGGCTGGGGTGCGCCCAGAGAGCCGCAATACCCGCGTGCGCCGGTGGTTGCCGAAGGCATGGACGGAGCGGTCTTCGCTGTCGACGGCCCGGCGGGCGGCGCCGTTTACTTCAGGAATGCAGACGCAAACCTGACAGGATGCACGTTTATAGAGAACAAGGCGTATATCGCCCAGCAGACTTCGCTTCCTTCTGAGACGGTAGTGCTGCCGATAACGTCGGTCTTTGTGGAAAACGATGACAATTTCCATTATCTTGACTATGTCTATGAGCCTGCTCCGGTGGGAACCGCCGGCGCCGGATTCGGCGCAGGCGAGAATATCGAGGTCTCTCTGACGAATCTGGAGTTCTTCGATGGGTTTGGCGGAGCGACAAGCTTCGAGCCGAATTGTATCGTGAACATTTCCGAATGCCTCTTTAAGAACAATACGAACGCAAGGACCGGCGGAGCGATCACCATGGCTGAATCCGGCCTGTTGGATGTCGTTGCTTGCGAATTCATCGGCAACGATGCGAATACGGCCGGCGGCGCCATAAGCACCGATAGTGACGCTGTCATTACGGACTGCCTCTTCGAGGACAACCAGGCCTGGACAAACGGCGGTGCTATAGAGGCATACTTCCCTTATGCCGGTTTCGATCCTAACATCAATCCGACTTTGACAATCATCTTGGAATCCTGCAGCTTCCTCGACAATAAAACGGCTGGGACCTCGACCGGCGGGGGCGGTGCGGTTTATATGAAGGATTTCGTCGCAACCGTGAATGATTGCGATTTCATCGGCAATACGGCCGCCAGCGGCGGCGCCATGCTCGTGACACTTGGTGACATAATAATATCCGGAGGGCGGATAATAGACAACCTGTCCGTCGGAGGCGACGGTTATGCTATGGGCGGAGCCCTGATGATTGCCGACACACGCTCAACTGTCGAGAATTGTATCCTCAGCGACAATACCGCCAGGGACGTCAGCGGTTCCGGCGGCGCGATTACCTACTACGGTTCGGCTGCAAGGAGCATACTGAATAACTGCCTGCTGACCGAAAATTCCGCCGTATTCAGGGGCGGAGCCGTAGCGATGTATCTGTTTGCAACGCCGACTATCACCAATTGTACCTTCGTCGGCAATAAAGCGAATACACGTGGCGGAGCTGTCTTCGCCGACTGGAGCAGTGAGCCGATTATCAGTGACAGCATATTCGCAGGTTCCGGCAAGGGTGCTATTGTGGAAGTGGTCGGCGATTCGGCCGATGCAGCAATTACCTACAGTCTGTTTTACGATAATCCCGACGGCGACTATGCCACATTCAACAGCAATACCGGCATAACGATAACCAAGACTGCTGCGGAGTATGATGCTACGAATATCATTGCCGACCCGGTCTTCGCAGCCGGTTCATTCGGCGATTTCTATCTGAATCAGGCTTCGAGCCCGGCGGTAAACAGCGGCGGCAGCACCGCCGCCGATGCCGGAATGGATACGCTTACGACCGATCCTGCCGGCCTTGCCGACAGCGGACAGGTTGATATCGGATACCATTACAGCGACCGACTGCTCGCGCCGGAGTACGATGTGACTATCACCGTCGTAGGCGGACACGGTACGGTGGAATTCGGAGGCCCGACGCCGTTGGCGGAGGACCCCGCCACAGCGACGGCGACATTTACCGCCGGCACAGAGGTGACATTGATCGCCACGCCGGACCCGAATTATCGCGTTCTGACATGGAACGCCTTGGACGAAGAAACCGGCTGGAAACTCAATCCCATTAGTGATCCGCACTGGAATCGCAGCATATTGCCTCTGGTGATAAACAGCAACAGGATACTGACGGTCCAGTTCGAGCCGAACGTCAGCAGCGTATTGAAGGTCCCGCAGGACTATCTGACTATCGAGGACGCCCTCTTCGATGCCAGAAGCGGCGACCAGATTATCGTCAGCCAGGGTATTCACTATATACTTGACCCGAACGGTATCGACTTCGAAGGCAAGGCCGTCATATTGATGTCAACCGACCCGGATGATCCCAATGTCGTTGCGCGAACGATTATCGACTGCCAAGGCACGAAATATATGCCGAAGCGAGCGTTCCAGTTCCACAGCGGCGAAGAGGATACGGCTGTTGTAATGGGCTTTACAATCAGAAACGGCATCGCCACAGGCCCGGTCGGGATAGCGGGGCGCTATGCAGTTTACTATCCGATTCCCTATCAATCTACAGATCCGGATAACATAAATGCAATGCCGAAGGCAGAAAGAGGCGAGGACGCCACCGGCGACGGCTACGGCGGAGCGATCCTCTGCACCAACGGAAGCTCGCCGACAATCACGAACTGCGTGATAACCGACTGTCTCGTTACAGGCGCCGTCGGAGGCCAGGGCGCAATGGGCGTGGATATAATCGATCCCGGCCAAACCGAGTGGTACTACATACCGGGCGACCTTACAGGCGACGAACAGGCTGCGACGCAAATGACGGAGACTCAGTGGGGCGGTGACGGCGGAGACGGCATGGGTATCGGCCACGGCGGGGCTATTGCCTGCCTCGACGGCAGCTCGCCGGTTATCACGAACTGCCTCTTCAGGAACAACGAGGCGGGCGGCGGCTGGGGCGGCACCGCTGGAGACGGCGGAATATACAATGGCGCAAACGGCCCGCGGAGTTGGGGCGGCTACGGCGGCAACAGCTACGGCGTCGGCGTTGGTGGAGCTATCTATGCCGAACAAGGCAGTGTGCCGGTTATCATCGACTGCAACTTCACCAATAATATTGCCTCGACAGGTCCTATAGGCGTCGGGGGCGCCGTCGGCAATGGTGACGAGCGCGACCCGCCTGCTGATGGGCCTGACGGTTATGCCTATAGCTACTATGATGGCGGTACTGGCGTTAATCTTGGTTTGGGCGTCATATACGATCCTTACCTCGGTTACATATATGATCCTTACCTCGGCTACATATATGATCCGACCGGTTACTACGGCATCACAAACATAGCCGGCGGCGCGATCTATTTCGGCGCAGATGTCGATGGGACCGTTTCGAACTGCGTGTTCACGGATAACGCAGCGTTTGATACTTACTACACCACCGATGCCACACAGGTTGATTCGGTTCAGACTCCGATATATACCAACGGAGCGGCTGTTTACTCCGTAGCCGAGAACAATATCACTATCGAGAACTGTGACTTCATTCGCAGCCTCGGCAATACGGTTTACTGCGAGCCCATGTGTCGGCTCGATATCGACAATTGCCTGTTCGAAGGCGGGACCGGAGCCTCCAACGGCGGCGGCCTGTATATGGGCCTGGGAGGCTATGCAGACGTTAATGATTGCGTCTTCGCCGGCAACACCGTTACTGCCAACGGCGGTGCGGTCTTAACCTTCAGCGACGCTGATTTCGCCAGATGTTCGTTCTCCGGCAATGAAGCCGGCAACGACGGCGGCGCCGTCGAGGCCTACTACAATACCGGCGATCCGAATACGCACGTAATTCTGAACCTCAACTTCGAGTCCTGCGGCTTCGTAGGCAATAAGGCGACTCTGGGCCTCTATGGGTATGGCGGAGCGGTCCACATGCAGGACTTCGACGCTGCGTTCGACGATTGTTACTTTGTTAATAACAAGTCCAAGAGCGGAGGCGCCTTGTTCCTTATCAAGGGCCGAACCTCAATTACCGGCGGATATATCAATGAGAACCTTGCCATGGGTGCCAGCGGCTTCGATACCAGCGGCGTGCTCACAACGTCGATACTCGGGGTCGGACTCATCTCCGGCTCGGCGGTCGGAGACGCCAACGGTTTGTTCGACACGGTCGGCAAATTCGGAGAGGCGCACTGGATTGATTTGAGCGCAAGCGTCAGCATGGGCGGCGGTGCAGCATTTGTGGATAACGAAGTACTTGTTGAGAACTGTATTATTCAGAACAACCGGGTCTGGAGCACCAACGGCTCAGGCGGTGGATTGGTCTTCTACGGCAACAGTGCAAATCACCTGCTCAAGAACTGTCTGCTGACAGGCAACTCGGCCAAGTCCGAGGGCGGAGCGGTTTCGAGTCTCCTGTACGCTGTGCCGAAGATTCAAAACTGCACCTTTGCCGACAACAGCGCCGAAAGGTACGGCGGAGCTGTTTATAGCGACTGGATGAGTGAAGTCATCGTTAGTGATTCGATATTCCAGAACTGCAATCGTGCCGCAATAGCAGAAGAAGACTTCGGCGGCACCGTCGTCAGGAACAGTCTCTTTGACGGCAATCCTGACGGCGATTATGGGCTCTGGAATTCCGCGACTCAACAGATGACGATCTCGTCCGGGCCCGCGATTGACCCGACGAATATTGCAGCGAATCCGCTGTTTGTCGCCGGGCCTATGGGTGATTATTATCTCAGCCAGATCGCAGCAGGACAGTCGGTTGACAGCCCGGCCGTCAATGCGGGCAGCGATACTGCATTCGCTCTTGGATTGATCGGACGAAGTACACGCACCGACGGCATGTTCGATACCGGCGTCGTCGATCTTGGCTATCACTTCCCGAGGCATACGGATCTGTCCCAGTATCAATTGAATGTGACTGTGCTCGATAGCCATGGCTCGGTCGACCCGGGCAGTGGAACCTATTACGACGGAAGTCTCGTGACCTTGACCGCCAGCCCCAAGACTGGTTGGCGAGTCAAACGCTGGACCGGCACCGCCGACGATTGGTCCAGAGACAATGTCAATTTTGTCGTTATGCTGGACGACAGAGATATTACGATTGAGTTCGAACAGCCGCAGGTGATTGTCATCGGCGATCCGAACTATACCTCGATCCAGCGAGGTATAGACCAGGCGCAGAACGGAGATATTGTTGTCGTCCCGACGGGCAACTGGGACCCGCCTTATCCGGGACTCCCGGCTCCGGAAATTGTGCTGACGCTCGATAAGGGTATTACCCTGACAAGCTCGAATCCGGACGACCCCTGTTCGGTCGCCGCGACCGTTCTCGACAATATAATTTTCTATGTATCAACCGTCGATACCGAGGCGACAATCGACGGCTTTACGATTACCAACAGCCGTATGTACATCAGTTACTGTTCGCCGACCATTCGCAACTGCGTCTTCAGGTCCAACAACTGGTTCGGCGCGGACGGGGATAACGGTGACAACGGCGACGGCGAAGACGGAACCAGCGTCAGCGGCGGCGCCATGGTTATCTACAACGGCTCGCCGATCGTCCAGAACTGTATCTTCGACGATTGCTCGGTCACCGGCGGCGACGGCGGTCGAGGTTCGGACGCCAATCCTTACGGTCATGACGGCGGCTGGGCAGGCTGGGCGTACGGAGGCGCAGCCTACATCGGCTACGGCAGTAATCCGCGATTCGCCGGTTGTACGTTCCGCAACTGCTTCGCACGCGGCGGCAGCGGCGGCGACGGCGGCAACAGCACCGCTTCACCGCAAGAGCACGGCGGAAGAGGCGGAAACTACACGTGGTCTCCGAGCGAGGAGACCGGTCCCGGGACCTATCCGAACTGGTACTGGTGGAACGGCTGGTCGTGGGGACCGTATGACGCCGACGGATTGCCGTCTGCGACGGTCTCAGCCGACGGAACCGCTGTCTCCTACGGCGGATACTACAAGGACTACTGGCGCTACAGCGGCCACGGCGGCGCAGTCTATATCGAGAACGACAGCAACCCGCTATTTGTGGACTGCAACTTCATCGACAACCATACATACGGCGGCCTTTCAGGCCTGGGCGGCGAAGAGTGGCCTACGCCGGATGTAAGGATGATAATCGAGAACTTCGGCGGCGCCGTTTACGCATGTTACGGCAGCAAGCCGCAATTCATGGGCTGTGATTTCAGGGACAATACCGCGGATAAGACTATCGATGCCAATGAATACAGCCTGCTCAATCCGCCCGAAGATGTCTATGTCAGCTATGGCGGGACTATTGCGGCAGAAAACGGCGCCTGGCCCACGCTGATTGACTGCAACATCACAGGCGGCGATGCCAGCGTCGGCGGCGCAATATACTGGTCCGATGCCGACATGACGATAACCGACAGCAACATCAGCGACAGCACCGCCTATCACGGGGCGGGTCTCTATGCCGTTGATGCAAACGCCATCATAACCGGCACGACCGTGACGCGCAACCATGCGTATATCGAGCCTATAGCGCTGCCTGTTGATGCCAACGGCGTACCCGATCCCAACGGTTTTGCCGGATACAATCCCGGAACCATATTCGGGCAGGGCGGCGGACTCTACTCGCTCTCGTCGATGGTCGATGTGGCCGACAGCGTCTTCACAGACAATGTCGCAAGCGCATCGGGCGGCGGCATCTATTACAATGCCAGCGATCATGTGCCCGACGATCAACCTCTGCTGCACAACAGCCTGGTGACCAAGAACAGGGCGGGCCGTGACGGCGGTGGAATCTCCGCAAACTGGTTCGCAGGCCTGACGATATCCAACTCTACGATTTCGGATAATATTGTCAGCGGCAGCATAAGCGCCGGCCCGGGAATGGGAGGCGGCCTGTACTGTTCGTATCAGAGCAGTGTCGATGTAATGAACTCTATTATATGGGACAACTTCGCCAGTGAAGGTGCGCAGGTTGCCGTTGCCGCAGGTTCGCTCTTCGAGCCCAGGCAGTCGCAGCTTACGATTACATATACCGATATTGGTCCGCGTTTCGATCCGAACGCGTTGAGTCTCGACGGCGCCGGGACCCTGAGCGGTACAGGCATTGCTCCGGACGGCGGCGGCGGCGGTCCCAAGCTCATCGATTCGAGGGCCATTTACAGCCAGTTTGATGCAGGCGCGGAAATGGTTCGAGTTATCGTTACGCTCGTCGATCCGGCGGAGCTTCGGGCGGTTACGAACTGGAATTCTGCACAGTCCGTAAGCTTGCTGAGGACAGAGATTGCCAGACGCCAGTCCGTCGTGATGTCCTCGCTGGCTCCGACCGAATTCATATCGAAACACACTTACGAAAACGTCTCTGCGTTCTCCGGCGAAATCACGCGCAGCGGCCTGAACAAGCTGCTGGTCAATTCCGCCGTCGCGCATATCGAGCCGGTTCGCAAGGTACAGCCGATGCTCAGGCAGGCGATGAGGCTGGCCAACGCTTCCGAGGTCCGTAATATCTACGACGGAACCGGAGTCGCCATTGCCATAGTCGATTCAGGTGTCGATTATACGCATCCGTTCCTTGGCGGCGGCGGATTCCCCAACAGCAAGGTTATAGGCGGTTACGACTTCGGCGCCAACGACCGCGATCCGTATCCCGATCCGGTTCCAGGCTTTGCAGGCCTCGAAGCACACGGCACCGCATGTGCCGGTATCGCCGCAGGTTCACTCGGCGAAGCCGGCGACTATGTCGGCGGTGTTGCACCCAACGCCAAGGTCTATGCAATAAAGATTACATGGGTTGGAACTCCGGGCGCTTCGCCGTTTGAGGCATTCACCGACAGCATGATTGCCTCGTGGGACTGGTGTATAACGCATCGCAACGATGACCCGGCTAATCCGATAAAGGTGATCAGCAACAGCGTCGGCATCCCCGATATGCCGTTCAACGATTCGCACGTAGCCGATTCATTCTCGCCTGCGGCGACCCATGCGGCCGATACGGCTGTCGGACTGGGTATTACCATACTCGCCGCATCCGGTAACGACGGATTCCCGGGATGGGGCATCTCATGGCCATCAGCAATATCCAACGTGATTTCTGTCGGCGGTGTTGAAGATATTACCGACCAGGTGATGGCTTACTCCAACGCAGGCGACATGCTGGATGTCCTGGCTCCTGCCGATCCGATGTACACACTCGATATAGTCGGTCTTGGCGGGTTTACGCCGGGCGATTTCTGGCCTGCCTTTAACGGCACTTCTTCGGCATGTCCGTTTGCCGCAGGCGCCGTTGCCGATGTGCAGCAGGCCGCGAAGGCCAAACTCGGACGGTTCCTCACTCCCGCTGAGGTCCGCAATCTGCTCGCTGCTACCGGAGACCCGGTCACCGATACGAAAGTTGACCTCACACGGCCTCGAGTCAATCTCGGACGAGCACTGACAGGGTCTTCGGGACCGCCCATTTACCTTGAGAAGGGCTGTATCCTGAATGACTTCGTCTCGCCGGATTCGAACAGCTACTGGGGCTGGGACCCCAACTGGGATCCGGACAGCGGCAATATCGAGGAAGACCCGATCTTTACAGCCGATTATTATCTCGGCCAGATCGACGCCGGACAGCCCGCTGAGAGCAACTGTGTGGACGGCGGAAACGCCTTTGCCGCGGAACTCGGCCTCGATACATACACAACAAGAATCGACGGAGCCAACGACGTCAATGTCGTGGATATGGGGTATCACCATAGACAAGGCGTTGACATATACGAGCTTAGCGTGACTGTTGTCGAGGATATGAACGATCCCGGCATTCACGGGATAGTCGATCCGAACTACGGACGCTACTATGACGGTACGACCGTCACATTAAGAGCATTCCCCGATGAGGGTTACTTCCTCAAGGGTTGGTATGACGCAAACGACGCTCGAATCACCAGCGCCAGGGAACTGGATGTGGTCATGGATTCGGACAAGATATTCTACGCCAGGTTCAGAAAGCCTCTTGAAATCGAGGTTTCGGGCGGCGGCGAGGCGCTTTACGATGCCATTACTGTTGCCGAGAACGGCGATACGCTGATTGTCGCAGCAGGAACCTACAACGGCGACATAAACTTCCGCGGCAAGGAAATCGCTATCGTCAGCACAAATCCGGATGATCCTAATATTGTTGCCAGAGCGATAGTCGATTGCCGGAATGCGACCCGCGCCTTCACGTTTAATACCGGTGAGGGCCCCGGCGCCTTGATAGACGGACTCACGATCATCAACGGCAACACGTTTGGCGAGCCGGGCGGCGGTATATACATCGGCGAGGGCAGCAGCCCGACGATTGTCAATGTTGTCATAGCCGACTGCAACGTTTCCTTTGCCGGCGGCGGCGGTATATACGTCGATGCCAACAGCAGTCCGATCTTCAGTAACGTAACCGTTAGAAACTGCTCCGTGGACCAGAGCGGGCACGGAGGCGGTGTGTTCATCGATGTTAACAGCAGTCCGACATTCGAATTCTGTACGGTGGAGAGCTGTTCTGCCGACGGCTTCGGCGGCGGCCTGTACAGCAGTACCGACAGCAGCATTACGCTTGCAGACTGTAACTTCGTAGATAATCACGCCAACTACAGCGGAGGCGCCGTTTATACGGCGTCCGGCAGCTCGATACTGACCACGTGTCTGTTTGAGAATAACTCCGCCGATGTTAGCGGCGGCGGAGTCTTCCACAATGTCGGTTGTGTCTCCGATGTCGTGGACTGCAACTTCACCGGTAACAGCGCTGCCGGCCTCTTGGCGATGACATACATGCCCGACCCGAATGACCCGAACTCAGTGATAATAGTCACAGACAATTCTCTGGGCAAGGGCGGCGGCATTCGCTGCAATGAGGATACGCAGATAAGCATAATCGCCACTTATTTCGGCGGCAATACCGCAGACTATGGCGGCGGAGCCTATTTCGACGCAAATTGTGCGGGAATGGTTCAGTGGAGTGAATTGGTGCACAACGAAGCCGAGGAGGACGGCGGCGGAATTTATCTGACCGACTCAAACGGCCTTTCGGTTGCAGACTGCAACGTTGCATTCAATACCTCGGTTCGCGGCGCCGGCTTGTTCTGTGTGGATTCTCCGGATTCGACGATTACCAACTGTAAGATCAGGTACAACCGGGCGTTTAGACTCGTGGATATCGTCAGTTACGCCCTGCTGGATCCGAACGATCCAAATGTGACGATCCCGGCGGATCCGACCGATCCTAATTTCGACCCGACGGATCCGAACCTGATTATAGTGACCTCCGAGGTCGAGGATGCCAACGCCGTTTCACAGGGCGGAGGCATCTACTCGTTCGCTGGCCCGAATTCGATATCGGGTTGTAATATCAGCCGTAACGTGACCGGCACATCGGGCGGCGGCGTGTATTTCGCCGCGAACGGGAATCAGTCGATAGATTTCGCCAATAACCTCGTAACCCAGAACAAATCGGGAAGAGACGGCGGCGGAATATCGTCCAACTGGTTCAGCGACCTGCAGATATCCAATTGCACAATCGCACACAACGTAACCGGTGACGTCAACGATCCTTACTGGACCGGCTATGGCGGAGGCCTGCATTGCTCGTATGACGCCGGTGCCGACATAATAAATACGATAATCTGGGGCAACAGAGGTTACGTCGGCTCCCAGATTTACGTGGGAACCGGCTTTACGCCCGACCCGAGACCGTCAGTGGTCAATGTTTCGTACAGCGATGTCATGGGCTGGCAGGTTCCAGGCGAGCCCGGCATGGTTGACCCGAACGCGATATTTGTTGATACCGGCTGTACGCTGGGATGGAATTCGGGGACAATACTGAATGAGACTCCGATGTTTGTCGGCGGCTACTATCTGAGCCAGGTTGCAGCGGGACAGGCCGTTGACAGTCCCGCACTGGATACAGGAGGCTACGTGGTTGGAATCCCCGGGTACGGCGAGATGACGACGGCTCTCAACGCTATGCCCGATACCGGCCGTATAGACATGGGCTACCACTACCCGATCAGAGCCTGTAGGCTGGAAATCGATGTTGTGGATAGCAACGGCACCTTTGTCATGACGCCGCAACTCGACCCGAATGACACTACCGGCGGTTGGCTCAATTACGGCACCGTGGCTATCTTGACAGGCATGCCGAACGAAGGCTACCGCGTCAGAGGCTGGTACGATGCCAACGAAGTGCTCCTCTCGACAGAGAGGGTCTTTGAGGTGGTTGTGGATTCGAACATAACTATCATCCTCGATTTCGAGCCGGTGCGCACGATCGCTGTCTATGGCCAGGCGGATGCTATTCAGCAGGCCGTGGACCAGGCCAAGACGGGTGATACGCTGGTAGTCTATTCAGGCACATACGATGGCGGCATCAACCTGCGAGGAAAGGACATAACGCTCGTCAGCAGCAACCCGGACGATGCGAATGTCGTCGCAGATACTATCATCGATTGCAACGGCGGCGTCAGAGGCTTCATCTTCAATACGAACGAGGATGCAAATACTATTGTCGATGGCTTCACCATCATTAACGGTGGTGTCACCGGTGAGCACGGCGGCGGCATCTTCATCGATGCCAATACGCATCCGACTCTGATTAACCTGGTAATTCGTGACTGCGTGGCAACATCAGCCGATCCCAACGATCCGAACAGCACCGGTAACGGCGGCGGTGTTTATGTTGGTCAGGACAGCGCACCCACGTTCATCAATGTTTCTGTGATTAACTGCTCGGCCGACATCGGTGGAGGCGCCTTCTGCGACTTCAACAGCGTGCCGATATTCGACCATTGTACGTTCCGCGACAATTTCGCCGATTTCGGCGGCGGCTTGGCCTACGATTCCAATTGTGTCTCTGTCGTTACAGGCTGTAATTTCGTCGGCAATACCGCCGGCGACCCCAACGCCGCCACGGATCCGAACATCGTCAATACAGTGGAATTGGCCAGCGGCGGCGGCTTGTATGTCGAGCCGAACAGCGTCATAACCGTTGCGGACTGCAATTTCTCGCAGAATGAAGCGGTGCTCGGGGCAGGTTTGTATGCCGATCCCAATACCGAGTTGAGCGTGAGCGCCAGTACGTTCATCGACAATGTTGCAAGCGACTATGGCGGTGCTATGTTCTGGTACGGTACGATGGATATCGCCGACTGTAACGTTTCGCACAATACCGCTCTGTACGGCGGCGGCCTGGCAGGCGTGTACTCACCCAGGACGACGATAACACGCTCGGCAATATGGTACAACCGGGCAGCGCTGCCGCTTCCGGACGATCCGAATGTCGCAGTTGATCCTAATGATCCCAATACGCTTCTGATCGCCGACCCGAATATTCCGGTCACCAGCGGCAGCGGCGGCGGTTTCTTCTGCTTCGCTACGCCGGCGGTGCTGCGCGACAGTATAATAAGGCACAACCACGCCGATACATCAGGCGGCGGCATTTACATTGCCGGCAACCTCAGCGATGCCGACATCTTCAACTGTCTGCTCGTGAACAACGCAGCCGGCAGGGACGGCGGCGGCATCTCGGCGAACTGGTACGCAAAGCCCTACATATCCAACTGTACCTTTGTTACCAATGCGGCGCCCGGTCTCTCAGGACAGAGGGGCAGTACAGGTCTGGGCGGTGGCCTGAATGTTTCTTACCACGCCGATACGCAGGTTATCGACAGCATCTTCTGGGATAACTACGCCCTGATAGGCCACGAAATGGCTGTATTCACGGGTTATGAGTTTGACCCGAGGCCAGGCACACTGGCGGTCTGGTACAGCGATGTGAAGAACGGCGAAGACGACGTTTATGTCGATGACGGCTGTACGCTGCATTGGGGGACGGGTAATATCGACGCCAATCCTCTGTTTGTCGAGGGTGTGTACGACGATTACTATCTGAGCAGTATAGCGACCGGCCATCCGGCGGACAGTCCGTGTACCGATACCGGCAGTACGTATGCAGGCGATGTGGGCCTGGTCGGATATACCACCAGGATCGACGGCGCACCGGACACAGGCATAGTCAACCTTGGTTATCACCGTTTGAACCAGGAACCGTGCCGACTCTGCGACCTTGTCTATGACGGGATCATCAACTTCTTCGATTACGCCAGAGTTGCAGATGCATGGCTCGACGAGGGATGCTCGGACGGCGACGGATGGTGCGACGGCTCCGATGTGACATTCGACAACTCGGTGAATCTTAAGGATGTCTCATTTGTCGCCGATTGCTGGCTGGTCGAGGATCTCAGTCCTCCGCTTCCGGACCCGGCTGAGTGGGCGATTGAACCTCAACTGTTCGGCTCTCGTGCCGACATGACTGCCGTCAAGGCCTATGACTTCTGGGGTTGGCCGGTCGAATACTACTTCGAGTGCGTCCGCGGCGATTGTCATGACAGCGGCTGGATTCCCACCAGAACCTACAGCGACAACGGTCTGGCGACCGGCGTCAGGTACGGCTATCGTGTCAAGGCGCGTGATACCTCGCCGAGACTGAACGAGACCGGCTGGTCTGACGTTGTATATGTGGGCGATGAAGATACTACTCCGCCCGCCGGTCTTGCCTGGGTATTCGAGCCTTATGCAATCGCTCCGAATTCCGTTGCGATGATTGCAACTGCGTTCGATGCCAGCGGCGTCGAGTACTCGTTCGAGAATATTACGATTTCGGGGCACGAGAGCGGATGGCAGGATGAGCCCAACTGGGTAGATACCTATCTCGATCCCAATACCGAATACTGCTATCGTGTCAGGGCAAGGGATAAATCGCTTGCCCACAATATGACTCTTTGGTCCGATGTCGCTTGTGTTACGACTCCGTTGCCGCCGGACATGATTCCGCCGACGCCGAACCCGATGCTCTGGGACGCAAATGACCCGAATATGCTGCCCACGGAGATATATATCGACGCCAATGCCGGTCTGTTCGGATATGGCGTTACCATGACATGCGTGGTGGCCAACGACGTCAGCGGTGTCTGGTATGAGTTTGACTGTCTGGAGAACAACGATGGGGACAGCGGCTGGATAGGCGTCAATACGTGGACGACGCCGGCGCTGGGCAGAACTGCGCAGTATCTGACCTTCCGTGTCAGGGCGCGTGATGCATATTGGAATATGACGGACTGGTCGTATCCGGTGCCGGCTTATCCGCAGGGGATGGTGCGGCGATACGACGACTATCCGCCGTATATGAGACCGTAATTAAAAAGGCCCCGGATTGCTCCGGGGCCTTTTTTTGTGTTTGCACGGCGGCGATTTTCGCTCGCAGTATGTCACTTCTGCATCAGGGCCTGATAGCCGTAGTGTGCGATCAGGTGATCGAGTATGACCATCGCAGTGTAATTCTCGGCGACGGGCCAGATGCGTGAGGTAATTGTCGGGTCTCGCCGGGTTATAGCGGCCAAATCCTTGTTTTCGAGCGTGTACTTGTCGATCGTGTGCTGCGGCTTGTCGATAGTCGGCGTGGGCTTGATCGCGAGCCTGACGACGATCGGCTGGCCCGTGGCAAGACCGCCGGTAATTCCGCCTGCGTTGTTGGAATCAAAGACCACCTGCCCGTTCTCGGCATGCATCTGGTCGTTATTCTCGTAGCCTGTCATATCCTTGACGGCCATTCCAGCGCCGACTTCTACGGCCTTGACTGCGCCGATGCCGAGCATCTTGCCCAGTTCTGCATCGAGCTTGTAGAAGACAGGTTCGCCGAGTCCCGCCGGGGCGCCGGTAACTACCACCTCGACCAAACCTCCTGCCGAGTCGCCGGTGGCCGATATCTTGTTACAGGCATCCACCATGGCCCGGGCCGCCTCTATGTCAGGGGCGTTGACCACCTCGTGGACCCCGTACTTGTCTCGAATCCCGGCAGCGTTTATTTTCGGGGCTTTGTCCCGGATGGGATCGATTTCCTTCTCGATTTGGGCGAAGACCGCGGCCTTCTCCAAAAATCTCATATCCATAGTCACCCGCCCTTTGACGTACACCTCCTGGTAAAAGGGGTCGTAGTCGTGCCGCATCTTCTTGTAATTCTCCGTGTAGGCGAATGTCTGGTCGAGCGGCATATCAGGGCATCTGACGCCTGCAATCTCCTTGACGTAGGAGAAGACCTCGATTCCACACCTCTTAAGAATCTTTTTCGCGATGTATCCTGCGGCGACGATTGTCGATGTGTAGCGTCCGCTGAAAATACCCGCCCCGATTGCATCGTCGTTGGGGCCGTACTTGGCGAATGATGCGTAAGAAGCGTGCCCCGGACGAGGAGTGCGGTTCGTGTCCTGGTACTGCTTAATATGAATGAAGTGGCGGTCGAGGTTGGGAATCAGTACGACCAGCGGCGTGCCGTTGGTGTGATTCTTGTTGCCGGCCCCTTCGATAGTGTCGGCTGAGTTGAAGCCGGAATAAAGGATGGGCAAATCCGGTTCCTTGCGAGGGCTGGATAGCTCGTCGGCACCGGGCTTTCTCAGAAGCAAATCGCCGTAGATTTCCTGCTCGGTTAATAATAGCCCCGGCGGAACGCCTTGGAGGATCGAGGTTAAGCCTTCCTGATAAGAGCCGCCTGCTACAGTTACCTGAAATATTCTTCCAATGTGACAACCTATCATTTCGATTTGCCCTTTCAAAAAGAAACAATTGCGGCGGCAATCTTATAATCTGAGTAGTAAGCAGGCAAGCGAAAAGTCAATTTCGGTGTTTTTAAGGGCTTGGGCGGGGTTTTGGGGGCAGCCGGCTTGAAAATCGCTGGGGTGCTAATTAGCCGGTTCCATCTCTGCGCCGATACTACGCATCAGCTCGACATAACCTGGAAAAGTAACATTTACCGCCTCGGCCGTATCGATATCACATGGGTCGTCCATCCCAAGTCCGGCTACTGCCAGGGCCATCACAATTCGATGGTCGGCCCAGCCGTGCAACTCAGCCGGTTTGCCGCTGCCGCCGTGGATAATCAGACCGTCGGGCAGTTCTTCCGTCTCGATACCCATCTTTCCGAGTTCCTCGGCCATGCACTTTATCCTGTCGGTCTCTTTGTTTCTCGCCTGGGGAACGTTCACAAGTTTTGTTGTGCCCTCGGCAAACGCCGCTGTAACCGCCATAGCCGGCAGGGCGTCGGGCGTTCTGTTCATGTCGATCTCGATACCTTTGAGCCTGGAGGTCTTGACCTTAACCGAATCGGTTCCGATAGACAAATCCGCTCCCATTGCCCGGAGGTACTCGGCAACGGCCTTGTCGGGTTGACTGTCGGAGAAATCGAGGCCGAGAATCGTCATCTCGTCGGCAAAGAGCGCCCCTGCACACAAAAAGAACGTCGCACTCGAGAAATCGGCCGGTATCGCAGCGTCGAATGCATTGTAGCTTTGACCACCCTTGACCTCGAATCTCCGCATATTGTCATTGGCGTACTGAATCTGCTGCTTATCCAGCCAGTCGAGTGTCATACGGACGTAGTCAGGCTCATTCAGCAGGGATACGTTGATTTCGGTGTTCGCAGTCGCCAGGGGGGCGCAGAGAAGCAGGCTGGAGAGATACTGACTGGTCTTGCACGCAATGGAGGTCTTGCCGCCGCTGAGTCTGCCTGTTATCCTCACAGGGGCGTTGCCGTTGCCCTTAAGACTGATTGATTCGGCGCCGAGGTTGTTCAGGGCGTCGATAAGCGGGGCGACCGGGCGGGCTTGAATCTGCTCGTCGCCTGTGAAGGTCGTTGACTGCCCCTGGGCCGCCAGGGCGGCTGAGCCCATGGCAATTCGAAGGGTTGTGCCCGAGTTGCCGACATCGATAGCCTCGGCCGGAGCGGCGATTTGCCCTGCCGTACCTGCTATCTTCCATGCTTCAGCATCGGACGTGTCGATCTCGGCGCCTAAAGCCCGGTAGCAATTAACTGCGGCCTGGATGTCGCCGGAGAGCAGGGGGTTGCGGATAGTACTGCTGCCGGAGGCCAGGGAGGCGATGGCGACGGCGCGAATCGTATGCGATTTCGATGCCGGAATCCTTACCGTACCCTTCAGTCGAGATTTTCTTGATATTAATTTCATTATAGTCTGCGCCGTAGCCGGCATTTTAGCAGAAACCGGTTGTATTGGAAGGGGATTCCTCGTTCAAAATATCCGTTTGCTCCTTGCAGGCTGCTAAGGATTGCCGGATTACAGCCGGTTTGTGGCCGGCGGGGTTCAGAGTGATGATTCTGTCAGTGCGTCGAGGTCCTTCGCCAGGTGGGTTGGGTCGGCGATTGCTTCGGCCGGTTCGACGTACCAGTCGGCCTTGAGAGTGTTGTGTTCGAGCAGAATCTCAAAGTCGTTTGCGTCGATAACGCCGTTCGTGTTGAGGTCGCCGATAAGATAGTCTTCTTCCGCCTGGCGCCAGCGAATCAGGTTGTTCATGAGAACGGCAATATCCGCCGTGTCCACGATTCCGTCGGCATTGAGGTCGTAGTGGAACAAGCTCTCTTTCGCAGGCGCCTCAGAGACGCTCCACGCCAGGCCGTAATGTTGAGGCGCCGGACTTGCTTCTTCCGGGTTGCTTATTGCTACGATGATTTCATAGTCCGTATAGTTGGCATCGGCAGGGCGGTAAATGTGCTCGACGTTGTCGATCTCGCTGTCCGAATAATCGAGCAGGTAATCTCGGTCGGGGTCGTTTGGATCTACCGCCCAGACTTCGAGTTTCAGGTTTGCGTCGAGACGCGCCGCGGCGGCAAATGGATAGGAGTCGGCGTAGTGATGATTCCAGACCGCTGTGGCGGTGATAATCTTGCCGGCCGGCTGCGGCAGATTGATCTGATATACTTGGCTCGGAGTGGTGCCCACATGAAGCGTGTTCTTATCCCATGCGGTTGAAGGAACGTTGCCGGGCTTGGCCCGGCCTGTGGTCAACTGCTCGTATGCGGCGACGGCATCAACCATTCCGGCACCCTGCATATGATCAAGTGGGACGGTATGGTCGTCGTCGGTAGTCAGATGTCCCTTGTGCCAGAAGGGCAGCTTCTTGGCGGAATTGAGCAGAATGGCTTTGATGATACAATTATGAGCAACGCCTGAAACCGCCGGCGCAAGCGTCGGTTCCTGCGATGCCTTCTGGATGAGAAGACCGATTGTCCCGGCGACCACCGGAGTCGCAAAGCTCGAGTAGTTGCCCGCTGGTTCGTATCGATTGGGATCGTTGGCGTCGGCGACGAGGCAGTTACCGGGCGCTACGATGTCGGGTTTGCACCGGCCGGCGCCGGTGGGCCCGTGACTGGAATGTTCGGGATGGGCCAGTGAGAAATTGGCGAGCCTTACTGCGATTTCTGCTGCGTTCACGGAATCGACTACACCTACGCCGATGACATTTGCTCCTGCCGCCGGGTAAAGGGGCGGGTCATAAGCATCTGTGCCGTTGCCGATTGCCGCTACGACCACAAGACCCTGGTGCTGGGCAAGTGCTTCGATACCCCTTGTCCACCAGTTCTCGAACTCATTACCGAAGCTCGCGGAGAGCACGCCGGATTCGGGCGAGACCTGGTTAATGATATTTTCCGTCACGAAGTGATCGAACTGATATATCTGCGCCTGAGCTTCCGGAAGCACGCCTTCGTAGCGAAACCGCCCGAGTGGAGGATATGCTGCTTCATCGTCCCGCCCAAACAGAAGCGAGCAGATGGCGGTGGAATGCGGTGATGTGCCAGGCGTCTGGCTGCCTTGATCGTGAAAGGTGACCGGGGTATTGTAGAGGCAGCGATGGGCGAAATTGGAGCGGTAGTCATTCTGCGGAACATCATCGATATACGTAATACTCCTGCAGATAACAGCCACATTGACGCCGAAGCCGGTAAGGTCGGGATCGATTTGCCTGAGGGCGTGTATGCCGGCATGGTTAAACGCCAGGGGCTGAACGGGCATCAAAGCGTTGGGATCTTCGGCCCAGACCGATGATGCCGTCAGGATGCATATCCAGAGCAGTGATAAGAGCCGCTTGTCCGTGCTTTTTAGCATAACCCAACCCCAGATGCGGTCCAAAGCCCAAAAGGCAGCAAAGTTGCTCTCCCAGGAGCCGACCTCATAACCAGTGCCTAAATAGTGCCGAATAGCTTTCAATTATGATACCAGAAATCGCCCTGCAATTCAAGCAAATAATGGCCGATATGCGGATAAAATAGCCGTTCTCAGTAGTGAAAACGTCGCCTTGGAAAAGTTAAGGAGAAATCTTGCCTTTATCGGGCTGTGCTGCTATACTCGTGCCGCATTAGACTGATTTGAGAAGGGGTGCAACAGGTAATGAAGGTTATCTTGGACGCAGCACAGATCGAGCAAACAATCCGTGATCTGACGGGGCAGATTGTCGCTGTGAACTGCGGCGACGCGGATTTGGCTGTTGTTGGGATTCGCAGCAGGGGAGAGGTTCTTGCCCAGAGGCTTGCGGCCCAGCTATCCGCAGAATCAGGAAAGGTTATTCCCTGTGGAACGCTCGATATAACATTATACCGGGACGACCTGAATTCACCGGAGGGGCTTGCCCAGCCTGTGGTTCGCACGACGGAGATTGGTTTTGATATAAGCGACAAAATTATAGTCCTGGTCGATGATGTGCTGCATACGGGCCGATCCGCCCGGGCGGCGATGGATGCACTGATAGATCTTGGCCGTCCCAGGGCGATACGCCTGGCAGTGCTAATTGACAGGGGCGGAAGGGAATTCCCGATCCAGGCCGATTATACCGGGTATTCGAGCGACGCAGCCCCCGGGGAACTTGTGCAAGTGAGATTCATCGAGTGCGATGGTAAGGATGAAGTGATAATAGAGTAGATTCCCTGCCGCCGGCAGAGCGACGAAAAGCGAATCACCAACTGCGGAATGTGAACTGTTATGGCCTTGATGCGCAAGAGTAGGCAGCCAAAGTGGAATCGCAGGCATTTGCTTGGACTGCGAGAACTCACCGCTGAAGAGATTACCTATATTCTGGATACTGCCGAGGGTTTCGAGCAGGTCAGCAGGCGGTCGGTCAAGAAGGCGCCGCCCCTGCGAGGCAAGGTCGTCGTGAATCTGTTCTTCGAGGACAGCACGCGTACTCGAACCAGCTTCGCCCTGGCCGCGAACCGATTGAGTGCGGATATCATCGAGTTTACCAAGAAATCCAGTTCGGTCAGCAAGGGAGAAACACTCCTCGATACGGCGAGGAATCTGGAGGCAATGGGGATCGACATAGTTGTAGTCCGGCACGGCGCCGGCGGAGCGGCACGCCTGCTCAGCAGGAACATTAAAGCGTGTGTGGTCAATGCCGGCGACGGGTTCTGCGAGCATCCCACCCAGGCGCTTCTTGACGTTTATACGATTCGCAAAATCAAGGGATCGCTCGAAGGTTTGAAGATTGCGATTGTGGGCGATATTGCACATTCTCGAGTTGCACGCAGCGACATGTGGGCGATGACCAAGCTCGGCGCCGAGGTCATATTTGTAGGCCCGCCGACCCTGATGCCGGGACAGGTAAATCGGCTGCCGGTCAAGGTGAGCCACTCACTTGACGAGGTGATTGAGGAGGTGGACGTAGTAAACATGCTGCGGATTCAATTCGAAAGGCTCGGTGGAAATCCGTTTCCCTCGATTCGCGAATATTCGCATTACTTCGGCTTGACTGTTGATCGCATGAAGAAGACCAAACCGGATATTCTTGTCATGCATCCGGGACCGATCAACCGGGGCCTGGAAATGGAAAGCGAGGTTGCCGACGGAGGCAACAGCGTTATTCTCGAACAGGTGACCAATGGGTTGGCGGTTAGAATGGCGGTGCTTTTTCTTGTCAATCAGGCCGCGGCGATGGAAAAATAATAATTGACCGGCTGGGTTAACGGCCGGGCTGAAAAGGGCAATAAAATAGTGGCTGGAATGAACGCTGAATTGCTGGTAAAGAACGGGCGTGTAATTGACCCTGCAAACGGCATCGACACCAAGGCTGACGTGCTCGTTGCCGGCGGTAAAATCGTTCAGGTGGGGCGGGTTGATCCGGCCGCAGCAAAATCCGCGAAGAAGGTTATAGATGCCGAAGGAATGCTCGTTAGTCCCGGCCTTATCGATATTCACGTGCACTTTCGCGAGCCCGGCGACGAGGAAGAGGAGACAATAGCCAGCGGCTCGGCTGCTGCTGTCGCGGCGGGATTCACTTCCGTTGTCTGTATGCCCAACACCAATCCAATCATAGACAACGAAACCGACGTCGAGTACATCCATCGCAAGGGCAGGCAGGCCAGAAAAACCCACGTCTATACGATGGGCGCGATAACGAAAGGGCTAAAAGGAGTCGAGTTGGCCGAGATGGGTATGATGATCGAAGCCGGAGCGGTAGGGTTTACCGACGACGGATGCGGCGTTCAGGACCCGGCCGTTATGTTGCGTGCGCTTAAATACGCCAGTATGTTCGATGTCGTTATCGCTCAGCATTGCCAGGACGACGGCTTTGCTGCCAATGGTGTTATGAATGCCGGCTATTTCTCGACGATATTGGGTCTGCCCGGCATAGATGCCCTCGCCGAGGAAGCGATGCTGTGGCGCGATATTCAATTAGTCAAAAAGACCAACGTCCGCTACCACGCACAGCATATATCGACCGCCGGTTCGGTAGAGCTTATCAGAAGCGCCAAGGCCGCTTCTTTGCCCGTTACCTGTGAGGTCTCGCCGCACCATTTGCTGCTGACGGACGAGAATTGCTGTGAGTACGACACCAACTACAAGGTAAACCCGCCGCTGCGGAGCGGCAAGGATATTGAGGCGATTCGTCGGGCCGTCGGCGAAGGCCTCGTCGATGCCCTGGCGACAGACCATGCTCCGCATCTCCAGAGCGAGAAGGAGCTGGAGTTTCTCGCCGCGCCGTTCGGGATTGCAAGCCTTGAATGCGCTCTTGGGTTGTACGTCAAAGCGCTGATCCAGCCTGGTATTATAGACTGGCCCGGTTTAATCAGCCTGATGACGAGTCGACCTGCGAAGATAATCGGTATCGACAAAGGCACGTTGGCCAGGGGCGCCCAAGCCGATATCACTATCATAGACCCCGATGCCGAGTATGAGATAGACGTCAATACGTTCGTCTCGAAGAGCAGGAACTGCCCCTACCACGGCTGGAAAATCAAAGGCAAAGCTATCAAGACGATCGTTCAGGGAGAGGTCAGATTCGAGGCCTGAGTTGCGGGGGAGGCTCTGCGTCGTGAACCGTGCGGAAGCCATGCGATAAAAATGCACATAATTGATGGTCACAATCTACTCTGGGCGGCGCATGGCATGCCTCAGGGTCCTGAAGCGATAACCGACGTTCGATTGTGCCGGCTGGTGGGCCGCTACCTCAAGAGGATTCGGGAAGTTGGCGAAATAGTCCTGGATGGGACCGGGCCACGGGATAAGACCGAATTCGACAACATCGACGGCGTCGAGGTGCTCTTTGCCGGCATCGGCACCGATGCAGACAGCGTGATCGAGCGTAAGATAGCGGCCAATACGGCTCCGCGTTTGCTCACCGTCGTTAGCAGCGACAACAGGCTTCGCAAGGCTGCCAGGGGAAGGAAAGCCAATTCGGTCAAGTCTGAGGATTTCTGGGCCCAACTGCACAAGGAGCTTGGAAAGAACAAGGTTGCCAATGAACCCGGCTCGAAGCTGCACGGACTGAGCGAAGGTGAGACCGATCAGTGGCTTGATTTTTTCGGTATCGAGCAGTAGCTGCGTTTTTCAGTGGTGATATCAACGTTTTTTGTTGGGAAGCGAGCGTAAATCACGCCGAAATCGCTGGATAAACCCGTGTAGTTGCGATTGCCGGACGGATCGGCCGTATGCGCCAAAGCCCCGCTCAATTCCGGCGATTTTTGTGTTGTCAAATCGAATGTAAGGGTGTATAAAGAGAGTCTCTCCAGTCGGTTGGAATCGGCGGGGCGGCGGGTTGCCTGCTGTCACGGCTGGATCAAGTGAACTGTGGGGAAGGCTTGTTAGACGCCTGCGACAATGAGGAGGCGTTTGTGTTGTTAGTGTTGTGAATGATGCCAAAATTGGAGAAGTTATGAAGCGTAAAATGGTTACGATTGACGGCAATGCGGCTGCGGCGTATGTGGCCCATGCAACAAATGAGGTTATTGCAATATACCCGATTACGCCGAGTTCGCCGATGGGCGAAATCGCCGATGCAAGAACGGCCAAGGGCGAGGTCAATATTTGGGGTACGGTTCCTTCTGTTACCGAGATGCAGTCCGAGGCCGGGGCCGCCGCCGCCGTGCACGGCGCATTGGCTGCCGGAGCGCTTACTACAACATTCACCGCTTCGCAGGGCCTGCTCCTGATGATTCCGAATATGTACAAAATTGCCGGTGAGTTGTTGCCGACGGTTTTTCATATTTCGGCGAGGTCCCTGGCATGCCAGGCCCTTTCAATATTCGGCGACCATTCCGACGTAATGACGTGCCGAGAAACCGGGTTCGCGATGCTTGCATCAGCCAGCATCCAGGAGGTAATGGATATCGCCATCATCGCCCAGCAGGCAACCTTGGCCGCGCAGGTGCCGTTCCTACACTTCTTCGATGGATTCAGAATCAGTCACGAGATTCAGAAGGTCGAACAATTGACCATAGACGATTTCAGAGCGATGATTGACGACGAGTTGGTTGCAAAGCAGAAAGCGCGGGCCCTTACGCCGGACAGGCCTATGATTAGCGGGACCGCTCAAAATCCCGACGTGTATTTCCAGGGACGTGAAACCGTCAACAAGTACTATGCCGCAGCTCCGGAGATCGTGCAGCAGAGTATGGATAGGTTTGCGAAGATAGTCGGACGCCGGTATCACCTCTTCGATTATGTCGGGGCGGCTGATGCTGAAAAAGTGATCGTGGTGATGGGGTCAGGGGCTGAAACAGTGCATGAGACCGTCGAGTACCTGCAGTCGCAGGGCGAGAAAGTCGGCGTTGTAAAGGTGCGCTTGTACAGGCCTTTCAGCACCAGGGATTTCATCGCGGCGATCCCCAAAACCGTTACGAAGATCGCCGTCCTCGATAGAACGAAAGAGCCCGGTTCGATTGGCGAACCGTTGTATCTGGATGCCCGCACGGCCATAGGCGAGGCGATGGCGGCGGGGGAGGCGCCATTCAAGGATTATCCGGTCATTGTCGGCGGCCGCTATGGGCTCGGCTCCAAGGAGTTCACGCCCGGTATGGTTAAGGCGGTGTTCGACAATCTCGATGCCGACAAACCCAAGAATGGTTTTACTGTGGGCATAATCGACGACGTTACAAATACAAGTCTTGATATTGATTCTGATTTCAGTATCTCGGATGAGGGGTACTATTCCGCGATGTTCTACGGCCTTGGCTCGGACGGAACCGTGGGAGCAAATCACAACTCGATCAAGATTATCGGCGACCTTACGGACAATTACGTCCAGGCTTACTTCGTATATGACTCTAAAAAGGCCGGCGCCGTGACCGTCTCACACCTTCGCTTCGGCAAGAAACTTATTCGAAGGCCCTACCTTATAAGCAAGGCCAATTTCGTAGCCTGCCACAATCCGAGCTTCTTGGAGAAATTCGACATGCTGTCCTCTGTTCGGCAGGGCGGCACGTTCCTGTTGACCAGCCTTTACGGCAAGGACGAGGTATGGGATACGTTGCCCAGGGAGGTTCAGAAGCAGATAATCGATAAGAAGCTGAAGTTCTATGTAATAGATGCCATCGGCATAGCCCAGGAACTCGGTCTTGGGGCCCGTATCAATGTTATTATGCAGACTGCGTTCTTCAAGATCAGCGACATAATCCCGCTTGACAGTGCTGTTAAGGCCATTAAGGGTGCAATCCAGAAGAGTTACGGCAAGAAGGGCGAGAAAGTTGTCCAGATGAATAATGCCGCCGTCGATGCGGCCCTCGACCAGGTGTACGAGGTAGCCGTTCCCGATAAGGTCAGCAGTAAGATTGAGATGCCGCCCGTGGTCCCCGCCGACGCACCCGAATTCGTCCAGCAGGTAACAGGTGAGTTGATGGCGTTTCACGGCGACCAGTTGCCTGTGAGCAAAATGCCCGATGACGGCAAGTTTCCCACCGGTACAACTAAATTTGAGAAGCGAAACGTTGCGGTACAAATCCCGTGTTGGGAGCCCGACGTTTGTATTCAGTGTGGGACGTGCTCTCTGGTGTGTCCTCATGCTGCAATCAGGATCAAGGCATACGGCGAGGATTGCCTCAAAGATGCCCCCGAAGGGTTTAAGAGTGTCGATGCAAAGGGTAAGGATTTTGCAGGGATGAAATTCACGGTGCAGGTGGCCCCGGAGGACTGCACCGGGTGCGGAGCCTGTGTAGTTGCCTGCCCGGCTCAGGAGAAGGATGCCGAAAAGAAGCCCACCGGCCGAAAGGCTATAAATATGATCGCGCAAGAGCCGATAAGGGTTGCTGAACGTGAGAACTACAATCACTTCCTGAAAATACCGAATACCGACCCTGCGCTGTTCAAGACAAACAGCGTCAAAGGCAGCCAGTTGATCGAGCCGCTTTTTGAGTATTCCGGCGCCTGTGCCGGGTGTGGCGAGACGCCTTACGTCAAGCTGCTCAGTCAGCTTTTCGGAGACAGAGCTTTCATTGGCAATGCGACAGGGTGCTCATCGATCTACGGCGGTAATCTGCCGACTACGCCGTACACTAAGCGAGGTGACGGCAGGGGACCGACATGGAGCAACAGCCTCTTCGAGGACGCCGCCGAGTTTGCCATGGGGATGCGGCTGACCGTTGACAAGTTCAAGGAGCGGGCACTGATGCTGTTGGGCAAGGCCGCCGAGAGTGGGTGTGTCGATGCGGCTTTGGCAAAGGAGACGACCGAGGCAGTACTGGCCGATGACCCCGCACAGGCCGCCGTTGAGCAGCAGCGGGCAAGAGTTGAGACAATCAAGGAGATGTGCGGCAAGAGCGAATGCGGCGACTGTAAACAACTGCTTAGCGTTGCCGATTATCTGGTTCGCAAGTCTGTCTGGGCTCTTGGCGGCGATGGATGGGCCTATGACATCGGATACGGAGGCGTTGATCACGTTCTCGCCAGCGGGGCGAACGTCAATGTGCTCGTCCTCGATACCGAAGTATATTCAAATACGGGGGGGCAGATGTCGAAATCGACGCCCAGAGCCGCTGTGGCCAAGTTTGCCGCCGGCGGCAAGGGTATGCCGAAGAAGGACCTCGGCCTTCTCGCGATGACCTACGGCAACATCTACGTCGCCAAGGTGGCCATAGGAGCCAATACCAACCAAACGGTAAAAGCATTTGCCGAGGCCGAAGCCTACCCGGGACCGTCGCTGATAATCGCTTATTCGCATTGCATAGCTCATGGAATCAATATGACCAAGGGACAGGATGAGCAGAAAAAGGCGGTTTCTTGTGGGCATTGGCCCTTATACAGATTTGATCCGGCCCTTAGAGCCCAGGGCAAGAACCCGCTCCAGCTTGATTCAAAAGCTCCGACTACGCAATTCGAGGACTACGCCTACGGCGAAAACAGGTATCGAGTCCTCAAGCAGTCTAAGCCTGAAGTCGCCGAGTCGCTTATGAAGTTGGCGACCAGAGATGCAGCCGAACGGTACAGGTTGATGGAGCAGCTTGCTGGTCTGAAGTGCGAAGGCGACGATGCGTAGCCTAAGCATATAAGAGACGACAGGACAAGATGAGGAGGCTTAGCAGTCCAATGAAAAATCGACTGTCAAATGTGACATGCGTGCTTGCAGCAGCAGCGCTGATATGTGCCGGATGTGCCGTGGAAGACAGTACACGGGAAGACCCGCTGGCTGTCGGTCCGGACCTTCAAATATTTGCGGCGCCTGCTGGCCGGGCAGCTTCCGCATTTGAAGCGGCCGGCGGAATTGATGCCTGGCGCAAAGCCGGGAAGATACCACTTGATTGCGTAGTTACTTTCTTCCAGAAGGATGGGAGTTTCTACCTGACCGAGCAGCGATACGAGGTCTTTCCTTGGTCGAACTCGATGCGTATCTCAGGTGACGAACCGGACGGAGCATACACATGGCAGTTGTTGCAGGGAAGATTCGGCATACTGAAAGGAAAGAGTTTGTATGACGGATTGGAAGTCGGAGCGGACAACGCTTGTATTGCGGAGGGAATATTGAGTGTGATTACAGCGCCGGTACGCTTGCTGGATCAGTCGGTGGATTTCAAATGGGCGGGCGAAGAGGTTAAGCTCGATGGACAATGGTATAGAGCGGCTAAGCGAACGAGCCGATCAGGGGACGGAAATGATTCGAGTCTGCGAGATGCTGCGTTCTATCAGAGGAGAAGCAGTGGGAGAGTGGATATGGTCCTGCTCAGATGCCGCGGCGCTGAGAACATGCTGATAGTGCGCGGGCATGACTACACGCTGCTCGGCAAAGGCGGCGTTATGATACCATCGAAAATTGAGGTGTTCAATGCGGATGCGAGCGGAAGGGTGCGGCATCGTATTCTTCAGATAGACCTCAAGTAGAATAGCCGCCGGCGGTTTCATGCCGGCGCCTACTGATGTAAAGCCTCAAACTGTTGAAAAGCGGAAGCGGTCTGGTTCTGCGCATAGCGCAAATATAGCGGGTATCCCGAAAGGTGCAGGTAGAATTCTGAAACACACAGTGTCACCGGACCGTTATCGGGCGAGTGCTGTCGCCGGAGCCTTTGGAGAAGGTTGGCGTGATAGGCCGAACAACGTCGCAGAACCTGGTTTTGCCTTAATTGGAAAGTTTTTTCCGTTCAGATTCGTGTTTTGGTCTGTACTGGTAAGGTCGGGATTATCGGCCTAAGGCAATTAAGTTGTGGCGGCATTGTTGCTGTTCGTCGTGGGCTGAGAATAAGGGGGAGTATTTTTGAATTCGGGCGCCAAAACGCCATCCAATGCGTATGCAAATCCCGTTGGCTACGTAAGTATAGCAAAACCTTACAGTTAGATCGTTTGTTATAGGCACCGCCGAATAATGCTTAATTATGCATAATGGGGGTCTGAGCGACCGTACATGTGATTAAAAGCTCTGGCGGCGGGGGGGCTCTAATCCGCAGAGAATATTGCGTTTACGTCCAAAAAAAAATGTTAAGGAGGTGCGGTATTGAACCGATAAATTTCCGAGTAAACAGACGTTTTGGTTGTTTCTGTGGTTTGGGACAGACAAAAACTGGAAGGTGTTTTTTAGGAAGTTCAGTGCCATGAAAAGCATAAACACTCAAAGGAAAAATGCGAAGATAAAGAAGAGTATCTTACATGCCTTGCTAACATGCGCGGTAACTGCTGTGGCTTTGACATCGGGTTGCAGTAACAAGTTCTTCGACCCGAGGCAGGTGGGTAGGTTTCGTCCCGTTCCTTCGGTAAATATCATCCTGGATTCACTGGGTGTTGCAGAGGAGACAAACTATGCATGGGAGGAAGGTGAAGAGCCTCGCCCATCCGATACCGTGTTGGTGGAGAGTGACTATGTCTTCAGGTCCGGTGATATCCTGAGAGTCGCAATCTTCGAATTGCTCCAGGAGGGAATGGTGTCGCAGTACGAGCTTACTGTCACTGAGACCGGGAAAATATCGATACCGGATGTCGGGGTCGTCGAGGCTGCGGGACTCAGCGAGACTCAACTCGAGGAGGAGATAAGGCAGATACTTGCCCCGAGCATCTTGAAAGATCCTTCGGTTGTAGTGACTTTGCTTGCTTCACAGCAGCGAACATTCACAATACTGGGTGAAGGTGTTCCTGGTCCAAGCAGATACGGAATACCACGGTACGATTTCAGATTGAACGATGCGATTGCAGTTGCGGGCGGACTCAGGCAGTTCAATGTGTCCTATGTTTATGTTTCTCGCGCCGCATCTGGTCGCGGCGGAACCTCTGACTTGCTCGACCGCAATATCGGGATAGAGATTTTTGAGCCTGCAGAAGAGCCTGAGATTGGGACGCCTGGCGAGCCCGGAGAGGATATGCTGGACATAATTGCTCCAAGCGCCAAAGCTAATCCAAAACTGCGAAGCAATGAAGTAATAGCTTCTTCCGAGATGACCACGCTCGGCGGAACTTCTTTGGGAAGGAAGAGTTCGTATGCCACCGCCGACAATTTGGGAGGCCTTCTTGTGAATGAGCCAAAGTTCAGTACGGCATCTTCAGGTGCGGTGATTGGTGAGCCGCTGATAAACGGCAATCCCGTCACTCCGCTTGCCGACGAGGCTGAGACAGACGCTGCGCTGACTCCCGAATTGATGTGGACCGAGCCTCAGGAGGATGAACAGGTTAGCGTCGCAGATATAATGAAGACTCTGGCGGCGAGGTCCAAGAGCGAGGAAACTTCCGAAGCGGCGACACCAACACTCAAGAGCGTTGCTACCGTTGAGACGCTGACTCCGCAAGACAGTGTGCCGGCGGACAATCCGCCCGAGCCTGCCGGGGTGGATGAGGCGGATATTAACACGATCATGAAGAGCCTTGCAAATCGCTCCGGCACTACCGGACCGGACAACCGCGATGTGCCGGATACCACACTGAGTGCTTTACCAGCTGTGAATGGCCGGTTCGATGATACGGCAGGCGTTGAGGATATTCTTAAGAGCCTCGAGAACCGACCCACGGAAACGGCCGAGGAAGGTGAGGATTGGCAGAACATACTTCAGTCCTTCGCCGAGCCCGAAGAGGTCGAAGTCAAGGGCGAAGAGGAAATGAATCTCGACGAACTGCTCAAATCCTTTGCCGAGCCTGAGATGGATCTGGATGACGGCGAACAAACGGTGCCGGATGACGTAGATGTAAAAATAGACGCCGCCGGAATTGATGTGCCCGAATTGGGCAATGTGGCTGAGCCGGGATATCAAGAACCGGAGACTGTGATGGCGCCTGTTGTTTCGGGGGATCAGACGAAGGATGCCGCTGCTGCTCAGGGGCGTATTGAATGGGTGTTTGAGAACGGCAAATGGGTTCCGATGCAAGTTGGTGCGCCGGCTGTTGTCAGGCCCGTCATTCAGGTTGAGCAGGATAGTGATGTTCCCAGCGTTGCTGCTGACATACCCACCGGTGTCGCCGAGTGGGATGGCGGTGCGAAGACGCGACTGATTAAAATACCGGCTGATAGATTGATGGCCGGCGATCCGCGGTACAATATCGTGATCAAACCGGGCGACAGTATTTACGTGCCGGTTGATGTCATCGGTGAATTCTGCATCATGGGTAACGTTGTCAGGCAGGGCTACATTCCAATCACCGGCAGGCCGCTGACTTTGAAAATGGCGATAGCGGCTGCTGGCGGACTGGGACCGCTGGCCTGGCCCAAGCGTGTCGAAGTTGTCAGAAGAATAGGCAGAAAGAAAGAAGAGATTGTAATGGTTGACCTGGACAAGATTGCCAGCGGAGAACAGCCGGACTTCTTCATTAAGCCAAACGACCTGATTAACGTCGGCACACACGCTACCGCAATGTGGCGAGCGGTACTGAGGAATTCCTTCAGGGCCAGCTATGGCTTCGGGCTTGTCTGGGATCGAAACTTCTCACAGATGTATTATGCGGGCAGCGACCTCTGGCCGATGGGCGACTAAACTCGTTGATATTTTAAGAACCGAAAAAAAGTAGAACCGTGGAGTGTTGGTCCCACGGTTCTATTCCTTAATTGTCGGTGCATAGCTTTGGTATGGTGGACAATATTACCTCTAATGTTACAGAAACAAGCGAAGGAAATACGCTCCGCAGGAAACAGCATTGGCGCGATGTGGATCTGCACAGCTACATCAAGATGCTGATAGTGGGGGGGCTGATTTGGTGGGTCTTTCGGGACGAAATCGGCACGACTGTAAATAGATGGCTGACCGATGGCAGTTGGTCGCACGGTTTTCTCATACCGCTGTTCAGCCTGTATTTTCTCAATCAGAACAGGGAGAAAATTCTCAATGTCCGCACTAAACCGAACTATATAGGACTTGGTTTGCTTGTCGGTTTTGTTGCGATTCACACACTCAACAAAACCAGCCCCGCCGGATACGCCTATGGTCAGCCGCTTGCCGCGGTAGCAGTTATCGGTGCTGTTGTGCTCTTTCTTGGCGGATGGCAATTGCTGAAATTGATTTGGTTGCCGGTGGGTTTCCTTGCCTTTGCGATACCATTGCCCAGGCGTCTGTATGTTAGTATGACTATGCCGATGCGGCATCTTGCAGCCAATATCGCCGCAGCGCTCTTGAGAAGTGTCAACGGTATTGAGACGACGGTCAGCGGTGTTGTGATCGCTGTGGTGTATAAAGGAAAGGCAATGAAGCCCGACCTCAATGTTGCCGAGGCCTGCAGTGGCATGAGACTGTTGATGGCATTCGTTGCTTTGGGAGTAGCGATGGCATATCTTCACTACCGTCCAATGTGGCAGCGGTTTGTCCTGCTTGCGAGCACCATCCCCATTGCGATACTTTGCAACATTGTCCGCGTGACGGTTACCGGTTTCATATATGTATTGATACATCCAAGATACACTCAGGGAATATACCACGATACGCTTGGCTTGATGATGCTGCCGCTCGCTTTTGTCCTCTACGGCTTTCTTGCATGGTTCATGTCGGGACTGTTTGTCGAAGAGGGACATACTGCGACCGAAGATATTGTGGTTCGACGGAGCAATGTGTAATGCGAGGTGCGAATTGAGAGCTTATCTTCAACCAGCATTCATAATATGTGTAGTGGTTTTGGCGCTCAGCGGTGTGGTTATGTCGAAATTCCACATTGAGCAAGTCCCGTGGCCGCTGAAGAAGTCCTTGTCGCTCCTCGATCAATCGAATTTGGATCCTTATCGTGTGGTCGCCAAGCTTGAAATATCGGACAAAGATACCCTGGATGCATTGGGCACGAGTGACTATATCCAATGGGTGCTGGAAGATACCGAAGTACCGCCTGAAAGTCCGCTTCACAGGGTTGTGCTCTTCATTACATATTATCCTCTCGCTGACAGAGTGCCGCATGTGCCGGAAGAGTGCTATGTAGGAGCCGGGCATGAATTGCTGGCCTCCGGGGAAATGGAGTACACAATTGGCCAAGAAGGTGGTGTTAGAGTTATTCCGGGTACGCATCTGGTATTTCAGAAAAGTGCATCGAATTACTGGGGGACTGATGAGAAATTCTCTGCGTTCTACCTGTTTAGGGTAAACAATACATATGCAGGCGACAGGGACGACGTTCGATTAGCTTTGAACAAGAGTATGTTCGCCACACACTCGTACTTTTCCAAGGTTGAGTGGAGTTACTCGACAGGTTCAAACAAACAGAGCTTCCTCGACAATACAGAGGCAAAAAAGGCTGGGGAGAAGCTGCTGGCCGTAATCCTGCCGATTGTGGAGGCGGAGCATTGGCCCAGGGATGAGGTCGAAAACGAGAACAATAGCAAAGAAGTAAATGACAGCCCGTAGAAGCGGGTTCGCGGTATTATTCGAAAAACTGAAGTCCTAATTAGGTGAAGATCGCGAAAGCAAGACCGAATGAAGTCAACTTCACAGCCGGGACATATTCCAGGAAAGAGGTAATTTTATGGCACAGAGGAGGCTAAACAAGAAAGTTGCGTTCGTAGGCTCTGCGATTCTAGTTGTCGCGCTGATTGGCTCCATATTTGTACTCTTGAATATGAGCAAGAGCCCTAAGAAACTCCTTGAGGATGCAGAGGCCGCCGTGATCGCCAAGGATTACGACTTGGCGTTAAGCATCTATGGTGCTGCCTTGAAAAAGGCTAAGAAAGACGAGGTCAGGGAAGAAATCCTCATGACGATTGTGGATGTGTCTATAAAGGCAGATCGGTGGGATTCGGTGTTCAGGAACTGGGGCCTGGCCATAGCAGTTAATCCGAACAACGCAAAGGCCCGATTTGGGCGCCTGAAATACCTTTACATAGTGGCGGAAAACAGAAGTGAATCGTGGCAGCAGGTGCATAAGGATGCAACTGAATTCCTGAAGGTTGCACAGGAAAATGACATGCTGGAAGAGGATATTGCGCAATGGAACGTCTTTGAAGAGGGCGGAGAGGAGCCTGTCAATCAGAGCCTCGGGGCTTATCTGCATCTTGTCAGGGCAAGGGCTATGCTTGAGATGACGATGCTTGGGGTGGTGACAAACAAGGATGAATCACTTGCTGAGGTGGAAGCGGATGTGGAAGAGGTCAGAAAGATCGAGCCTGAGAACACCGAAGTATATCGTTATTTGGCCGGAGTGGCAATTGAAAAAGGAAAACTGCTGGCTTCGAGAGGACTCTTTCAGGAGGAGGACAAATCTGCAGTGGAGGCAAAGACGTTGCTGGAGGAGGCAGTCAGGATTGCAGATGATGATCCAATGACGCACGTGCGTCTTCTCACGCTCAAGGTCTCGCTTGCCCAGAGGAGTGAGCAGGCGAGAGATGAAATACAGGCGATTGAACCGGAATACGCATCATTGGTTAAAAGGTTCCCCAACAGTGCCGAAGCATATGTGGCACTTGCCGGTTACTACTCAACATTGTCATTGTACAGTGTGTCAGATGCCGGTGTGGCATATCTTGATAAAGCTATCGAAGCGGCTGAGAAGGTGGTCGAGCTGGATAAAAACAAAGCCGAGTATGTCATCAATGCGATGAATCTCCATCGTCGCAAGTTCTCGGTTACTAAGGAAATATCACATCTCAATCGTTCGATAGAGTTGGCCAATAGCGGAGTTGGACTGCCTGACGCCGTCGACAAGCCGGGACCGTGGAGCTTCGCCAACAAGATGAATCGTTATCAATTGTATTCATATCTGGCGCGTGCTTACATACAGGAGGTGCTGGAGCCAAGTGAAACTCGTACAGAATCTGAGACGGCCCAATGGCTGGCAAATGCCGAACAAGCCGTTCATGAAATTGAACAAATATTTAAGAGTGGCCAGGAGCCCCAGGTCGTCAAATGGCGCGGAATGATCGAGCTTGCCAAGGGTAATCGCAAATCAGCGATTAAGAGGTTGTATGCTGCCTATGAGCAGATCAAGGCGGTCAAGCCGGCGACACCGCCTTGGCGAATGGATGCGCAGTTTGCGCATCTGTGCTATGTACTTGCTCGCGTATTCAGGGATACGTCTGAAACAGGTGCGGTTGCCGAATTCATGACAAGCTCGTTGTACTCGGGCATTTCTTCAGCCGTGCCCGAGGCAAGGCTGGATTACGTCGAAACCATAATGAAGTTCCACTTGTGGTCCGATGCAATAGAAAACATCGACGCCTTTGAAAAAAGACTCGCGCCAAATCAGCGAAGCAAACGGCTTCGCATAGCGACATATATCGGCGCAGGTGAGTTTGACAATGCAGCGAAGGCTCTGGCGGAAATGCCCAAAGACGATCTTGATACGATGAGATTAAGCCTGTCACTTGTGCAGGCCAAGATCAAGCAAACTCAATTAGGTATAGCAAGACTCAAAAATAAACAGTTTCTGGATGTTGCCTTTGAGGGGCTTATGCCTGAAACAGAGGACGGAGATGCCCGGGGCAACCTTGATGCCATGGAAAAAGAGTTGGATGGCTACATAGAGAATGAGGCTAAGATTGTAGATATGCTCTTGCCGGCCGATCCGAATTCTGTCACAAATAATACTATTATCGGCATCTGCAAACACTATGCTGAAAAAGGTGGCAGCGAAAAGGCAAAGGCCCTGATAGATCGATTCCTTGTCGGCTTTCCAAAAGACTGGAATGTTTTGATCTACAAGCGGATGCTCTCCGAGCCTGATCCCGCTACTGTAACCAAGGAAAGGCAACTCGATATTGAAAAGGAGGTGCTGTCGAACATTGTTGACCCGGCAGAGCGCGCCTTGAGGCTTGGCATATTCTATCGCCGTGAAGAAGAATACGATAAGGCTATTGCCGAACTTGAGAAAGCACTCAAAATAGGCAAGCCCTACCAAAAACCTACAACGTGGTTTTACGGATATGAAGAAGAGAATGCTGACAGAATCCTTGTCGTAGGACATCTTTTTGACCTTGCCCTCGAGACACAGGATTGGACGTTGGCCGAGAAAGCCGGTGCAGTAGCTCGACAGGAAGATCTTGATGATTGCAACGGTGATGTCTATGCTGCACGTCTGGCCTTTGCAAAGAAAGAGTTTGAACGGGCACGAACACTAATCGATGAATGCCTGAAGCAGCGACCGGTATTCTCACGCGCGTACTCCTTGCGGAGCAACATTAATGCAGCTATGGGAGATGAGGATGCCGCAATCGAAGATGTCCGCCGGGCCACATCCATGAATCCGTTGGATGGCCTCATTGCAAAAGGATATGCCCAGTTGTTGTATATGCGGAATAAAAAAGCTGGTGATAGTGTTACGTCCGACGAAATTGCAGAATGCAAAGGCGCGCTGCAAAGAGCAATGTCGCTCAATCCGGGCGACATGCAGCTTCGCAGTTTCTACGCCGATTTCGTAGCACCAACCGAACCGCTCAAGGCCCTGGCGATTCTGCAGGCACTGCGGCAAACAAATCCTACGTTTACAACCTGCCTGAGGGTGGGCGCACTGGCAACACAAATCGCTCGCGACGAGAAAGACGAGCGGAGGAAAGAGGTGATTTTTGCAGTTGCGGGCGCAGCACTGAATGATGCCAGGGCGATGAAACCGGACGACAAGTATATGCTTCACCTCTTCGGCGAATACTTGCGGGCGATGGGCAGAGACGATGAAGCCATAGAAATCTTTGGTGAGACCGGTCAAAAAGGACTGCTTTGGAACCACTACTATCAGCGAGGGCAATACGACGAGGCCAAGGCAATCCTGGAACAGATATATGCTGAGGAACCGAACGATACGAATGTGCTGAAAGGGCTTGTGCTCGTTGCAGAAAAAACGGTGGATGCGAACGCTGCGGCGAAGTACAGCGAGGCTCTTATAGCGGCTGATCCTACAAGTGACAATCATCTGATTCAGATTCAGTCTTTCTTGCGCGTTGGTCTTGTAAAAGAGGCGTCACTGAAATTGCAGAGCTTTACGGAGAAATATCCCGATGAACCGCGAACGCTGCTGCTTCGTGCTTGGCTTGAAATGAGGACCGGTCAATTGCAGAAGGCTAGAGAACTGACCAATCGATATCTGGAAGGAAATCCGAACAATGCCGCAGGGTGGCGACTCAGAGGAGAGATATCCTTCTACGAAGGAGACATTACCAAGGCGATCGACGATTTCAAAAAGAGCAAGTCGCTTTCAGATTCCGATGATGTAACTACGAGAGTCGTCCTGGCCAAGGCATACTTGCGAGTCGCGCGCTATGAAGATGCAATCACCGAACTCAAGAACGCAATTCAATCGCCAGGAGCTCCTACAGATGCGAGGTTACTGCTCGATGAAACCTATCGGAGGTTGAACAGGAAAAACGCTCTTATAGCGTTCTACAATGACACGATCAACGAGTTCCCGAACAGTGTATTCTGGCTTAATCGGGCAGCGGGATTCGCGCTGGACACTGGCGATTATGACAGGGCATCGAGTCTCTACGCCAAATCTTTTGAGTTGAAAGTCAAGGAGTACAGTGACAAGGATCCGGGTCGTCTGCAGTTTGATGCGTTGTATGCGGCTGCTTTTGACGGGTATCTGCGCTCGATCATTCTTCAGTCGGGAATGCCGAATACCAGTAAATGGAATCCAAAGAAGTTGGATGAAGTATTTGAGTTGGCCAAAGATTATGTGGACACGCACTATGCACCTTTAGCCTATCTGAGAATGGGGCAGGCAAAACTGATGCTCGGGCACAAGAAGACGGCTATCGAGTATTGCCAGAAAGCCGTCGACAAAGCAGAAGCGAATGAAGTTCTTGCCTCTGAGGTTTTACTGAGAATGTTCCTGCTGCTTGGGCCGGATGAGGTTGAAAAGTTCTGCCTCGAAAAACTAAAGTCCGATCAGGATTCAGTGCCCGCCAATTTTACTCTTTTCAACCTATACAAGGTTAACGGGCAGTACGACAAAAGCGTCCAGTACATTAGCGACTGCATTCGATTGGTCCAGGATGACAGCCAACGCACACTCGACTACACGGCAAAGAGAGCAGAAGTCTTAACTTTGGCTTACCAGAGGACTTCCGATAACAAGTTTCTTGAAATGGCTGTCGCAGATTTCGAAAGTTTGCTCAAGAAAATGCCGAATAATACCAGTGTTCTGAATAATCTGGCATACATGCTTGCTGCGTGGGGTCAGAGGCTCGATGAAGCTTTGATGTATGCCGAAAAGGTGTATAGTCTGGTTCCCAACGACCCAGGCGTATTGGATACTTATGGTTATGTGTTGTTTAAGAACGGTAAATACTCCGAGGCGATCCCCCATTTTTCTGCGGCAATTCAGTTGTATGAGCAGAAAAGCCAGCGTGTCGTTCCGGAAGTATACGAACACTTGGGACTGGTGAAAGAAGCCATGGGAGACAAAGTGGCGGCCCTTGCTGCATATAAACGAGCGATTGAAGCGGGAGTGGGCAGTTGGACAAATAAGGACAAGGAGCGAGTGGATAAAGCTATTGAACGTCTTTCCAAGTGATTGTGACTGCGAAGAAATAAATATGAAAATGACAATTACTGATGCTTTAATTAGTTAATTCTGATTGGAGAATAAAAATGTCGGACCAAAAAACAGAGGCTGCAAAAAGGCGACGCGGACCGGGAGCAACGAGGCCTCCGGCTGTAGCTGCTATGACACCTAAGGAAGTTCTTGGGGTTTTGCGCAGGCATATGGTGCTCATAATACTGCTGACCATTATTGGTCTGGCTGCCGGCGGCGGCGCCTGCTGGCTGTTGAGACATCGGCTCCCAAAATATACCGCCGTAGCTTTTATTGAGGTGCTTCCACCTGTGCAGACCGACCCAATGCTAATCACTACTCCACAGGTGCAGCAGAACATCAGCTATGGCCACCGATTGTCAGTTGCCGATATCATAACAAGGCAGGGAACCTTGCAGCAACTGCTCGCAAGAAGAGCCATTTCGGATACGAAATGGTACCGGAGCAAAGACAGCCTGCAGAAACGACTTGCCTCTTTGAAGAAACATCTTGTTGTAAGGGCGCACAGGGATGCCGCCTATATTCAGGTGGCGATGACGTGCGGAGATGGCCAGGAAGCGGCGGACATAGCAAATGAAATGGTTACCATGTTTGTCAGTTCCTATGGGGCGACTAAGAAGGATGAGGTCGCACAGAAGCTGAAAGAACTCGGAGACCGTCACGATAAGGTTTCTGATGAGTTGACTCAGGCAGAGACGGCTTTGGATGAAGTCCGCAATGTATGGGACTTCACCGATCTGGAACAGCCGGTGGGAAGCTACTATAAGCACACGATTAGCCTGAAACTGGATCAGTTGGAATTGCAGAAAAGTGATCTCGAATTGGCTATCAGGCAGTTGGAGGCCGATCTCAAGATACTTGAGGGGTTATCGGAAGGACCATTGAATATCCAGATAACACACGCTATTGAGAATGATCAGATTATGCTTTCATTGAAGCAGGCGCTCGTTTTTGCGGATGCGAGGCTTGTCAGCCTGCTGGTTAAGTTCGGAGAGAATCATAGAACAGTCCGGGAAATCCAGGAGTACAGGGATGAAATAGAAACTAGAAGGGAAATAAGGGCCGAGGAGATCGGAGATCAACTGCGAAAGTCCAACCTGGCTAGCGCTAAGGACAGGCTGACTGTTTACAGAGAAAGATCCGATGAACTGGAAAGGCTGCGGCAGGAGGCCGAGACGAAAAAGAAAGAACTCGATACTGCCCGTACTCAGTACAGACAGCGAGAGCAGATCAGAGATGAAAGAAGGGAAATGCTCAATGAGATCAAGGGGTCGCTCGAAAAGCTTCGCATTATACACTCCGATCCCGAAACGCCGAAAGTCCGAGAGGGCGGCATTGCTCTAAGGCCGCTTGAACAGGTCGTTTCTCGCCAGTGGTGGGTCTGGTTCCCAGGCGGAACCGTAATGGGCTTCCTTTTCAGCCTTGCTATCGCTTTTCTGGTTGAACTGGCTAATGATCTTGTACGGACTCCAAGAGACGTTAACAAGTACCTCAGTGTGCCGCTGCTGGGGGTGATTCCCGATGCGTCGGAAGACCGTGATGTTCGTGGGATTGATCTTAGCCGGGTAGTGAGTCTTGCACCCTATTCGATATTGAGTGAGTCGTACAGACAATGTCGGGCAAACCTTAAGCTTTCGGGCACCGGAGCGTCGCTCAAGACATTGCTTGTTACCAGCGGCTCGGCCGGTGACGGCAAAACTTGTGTTGCCGTGAATTTGGCCACTGCTTTTGTAGCTGAGGACAGGAAGGTGCTTCTGATAGACGCGAATTTCAGGCAGCCAACCTCTGAGAAGCTTTTCCCGAGGGGTGCCGCCGATTCCCTGGATGATGGCGGGACCGGTGTTGGCTTCGGATTGAGCAGCCTGCTTGTCGGACAGTGTGGTGCTCAGGAGGCGATAAGATCAAGCGGGATCGATGGACTTGATATAATTGATGCAGGTCTCCTCCCGCCGAATCCTGCCGAATTGCTGGGCAGCGTGCGAATGGCAGACCTGCTGGCTGAGCAACGCAACAATTATGACTATATAGTCATTGACAGCCCGCCGGTACTGTTGATCAGTGATTCGAGAGTGTTGGCAAAGCATGTTGATGCCACTGTTGTTGTTCTGAATGCTGCCGCTACACGAAGAGGAGCCGCGCTAAGGACAATTCGCGAATTGAAAGACCTGGATGCAAATGTCGTCGGTTGCATACTGCTCGGCGCTCCGTCATTGAAGGGCGGATATTTCCAGGAGCAGTACAAATCCTACAGACGCTATCAGCAGAATGTGCAGGCGGCGATGTAGCTGTCATAGGGCCAATGGAGCCCGAACAACAGGAATTACAATGCGTAGAAAAAAGGACCCCCGGCAACATGGGGTCCTTTCTTTCTGTACTATTACCATAAGGGGCGTATTTCATGGATAAGTTCTTGGTTACTGGTGGAGCCGGGTTCATCGGCTCGAACATATGCAGAGAACTCGTTTCGCAGGGCTGCTTCGTGCGGGTGCTTGACAATCTATTGACGGGCAGGAAAAGTAATCTCACTGGTATCATAGATAAGATTGAGTTCGTTGAGGCCGATATGGGTGATTATGAAGTGGCCTGTGAGGCAATGAAGGATATCGAAGTCGTTCTGCACCAGGGTGCCTTGCCGTCCGTGCCTCGCAGTGTCGATGACCCTGCTGCTTCGCACAGGCACTGTGTCGATGCCACGTTTAGCCTCCTCCTGGCTGCTCGGGATTCGGGTATCAAACGCTTCGTATATGCCGCCAGTTCCTCGGCGTACGGTGATGCCCCGACAAGTCCTAAGATGGAAACCATGAGGCCTATGCCGCTGTCGCCCTATGCCGTGGGCAAGCTCGTGGGCGAGTACTATTGCTCAGTCTTCTGCAAGGTTTTCGGCCTGGAGACAATCGCGCTGCGGTACTTCAATGTTTTTGGGCCCTACCAGGACCCGAGCAGTGAATACGCCGCGGCAATACCGGCCTTCGTCACGGCCATACTTAAGGATCAGTCCCCGACTATCTACGGCGACGGAGAACAAAGCCGTGATTTCACTTACATTGACAATGTTGTACACGCCAATTTGCTGGCCGCAAGGGCCGAGCAGGTCGCCGGCGAAGCAATCAATATAGCCTGCGGCCAGGCAGTGACAGTGAATCAAATCATCGATATGATCAACACATCCGTTGGAAAAAGCGTCAAGCCGATATACGCAGACGCCCGTCCGGGTGACGTCAAGCACTCTCTGGCTGATATCTCACTCGCCGAAAAGCTCATAGGCTACAAATCCCAGGTTTCATTTGAGCAAGGACTCGATAAAGCAATCGCCTGGTATCGAGAAAACCTCCTCTAAGTTGTGCAACAGGCATCCCTCGGCGGCACAACAGAGCGCATGCCGCAACGACTCTTGCCGGACTATAGATGGTTTCAGCCCTTCTCCTGTGCGGGGTCTGAGAGATCCCAGGCTGGAACAGCCTCAATAAACGCTGCAACATCTTTGTTCTTGATATACATCGCTGCGGACTCGATATATTTGAGGCTCTGCAGGATCGACTGCGCATAGAGACTTTTGTTCTTGGCCTTGCTTTTGTGGTTTTTGAGTTTTGTCGCATCGGGTTTCTTGCCCGAGCCGGCCTCGTGCTTCCATGTGTCTCTTGTGAACTCCACTATCGCATCTTCGGCATCGTAGAAATACTTGCTGTTACTGACATTACCTTTTCGAAAAGCCAGGTCTTTCCATTTCTTCTTGGGCTTATGAAGCGCACGCGTATAGGGGGAGACCCTGCGATTCAAATTGCTGAGCGTCAGCATCGCTCCGTCGAGCCAGTCCTCGATTTGCTGTTCTGTGATATCCATCCCGTGCGTTTCAAGGAAGGCCCGCTGCAACAGAACCCGGAAAGTCAATTCCGTGTCCCAGAACTTCTCCGACAGAGTTTCGGAAAATGATTCGTCCACAATGTCGATCTTTGCCTCGAAATCCTTCCTGCCGAATTCTTTCTTCACATCGATGTCGTCGCCCGCGGCGTCCTTCAAATACATCTGCTCGAACAGGTGGACATCATGATAAATCTCGATCATGCGATGCCGTACCTTGTTTTCGTCGGAGACGTAATACTTGCCGGCGTTGGAATTGACAAACGGATGAATAATATGATCCGTGGCCATATGGGTCAGGTAGCCGACAGCGAATGCTAGCAGCTTGAGGTCGGCGCATTTTTCCACTGCCAGGTCGCTGGCGTCGGTGAATATAAGGCGAAATAGATTAACCGCAAAAACGTTCGGGGTCTTGCTGTGCAGTACATACGCCGCCGGCGTAATCGGGACGTGAATGTCGAGGAACATCTTGATGCCCCCTTCGACCGGCTGCTCAAAATAGGGTATGTCCGGCCCGATAGAACCGAGTCTTGTGTAATTTGGATAAGCCTTGCACGCCTTCCCGATCTCAGCGGATGTATTCTCACCGCTCAAACGATCAAGAACCCGACACACATCGTCACACACGGCGAAATGCACGAGACTTGCAGACATAGCAAAAGCCTCCTTTCTCCAGTGGGCACGTAAGGATAGTGCCGCAAGCAACCTTCTTGCGAGTCCTGTTAGAGTTTTTCTTTGAGGTCCTGGGCGTTTTTGATCAACTGCTCTCTGTCGGGGGGCTGTTTCGGAGAAAGCTCGAATGTCCATTCGTAAGAGTCAATAATCCGCTTCGGATTGACTATCTGGGCGAAGAAATCCCAGGGAAACTTATCGTACCACGGCCCTTGGAGCAGTCGGTGGGTCTTGAGCGTTTGATAGCCGTCCTTACTGATCCTGACATTGTAGTCGCCGTACCAGTTAAAAGGTACGGTAACAGGCGATTGTCCGATCTCCTCGTCGTTAAGCACAACGAGCGCATCCTCGGGCTTCGTATTGATCGTGAGTCGCCGCTCAACACACCCGGCAAAAAGCGTTACAGCAAGAGCGACCGCCAGGAGAACCGGTATATTCCACTTATTCATAGCAAGGACCCTCATACTATCAGCATTGAGTTCACCGACTATTATAAGCCTGTCTCATTCATAGCCAAGTCGAAACTCGCCCCAGAAACCGATTTTTATCCGCCGTACGCCGCCGCCGAAGCGTATCATGATAGGCAGCAGCCATTGCTCGATACGTCTCATTCAGCCGGCACACATCTGCCTTTGGCCCAACTACGCAGGCATTGCACGCTCTCGGCCATAGTTACCGAAAGCGGCGGCGAAGCTTTAAGGGCGGCGACAATGCGCTCTGTATCAAGCTCAGCCTTGTCCGAGAAGGCCTCATGCAGTGCCGATATTACCACTTGCTCGATTTCCGCTCCACTGTAACCCTCGGCAGCATCTGACAGTGCGTCCAGGTCGAATTGCTCCGGGTCCCGCCCGCGCTTCTTCAAGTGAATTGCGAATATATCCGAACGAACTGCGGAATCCGGCAGGTCGATGAAGAATATCTCGTCGAATCGTCCTTTACGAAGCAGTTCCGGGGGCAGCGCCTCGATGTCATTGGCCGTTGCAACCACGAATACCGCAGCCTCACGCTCCTGCAGCCAGGTCAACAGAGTTCCGAACATCCGCTGGGAAAGACCTCCATCGGCGCTTCGACTTGCTGCGGATGCGAAGGCCTTCTCGATTTCATCGATCCACAGAATAACCGGCGACATTGTCTCCGTTTGGCGCAGCGCATCGCGAAGGTTCCGCTCGGATTCCCCGATAAAACTCGCGTAGAGAGTCCCGGGATCGAGCCTGAGCAGGGGCTGATGCCAGGCCGTGGCGATCGCCTTGGCGCACAGGCTCTTGCCTGTCCCCTGCACACCGAGCATCAGCACGCCTCGCGGAGCCTTCAGACCGAATTCGGCGGCCTCCGGCCCGAAGGCGTCTTTACGCTGGCTGAGCCACTTCTTGAGGTGTTCCATACCACCGATTTCGCTAAGGTCCAACGGCGTCTTGATGTATTCGAGCAGCCCGCCTCGCTGGATCATGCGCCGTTTGCTCGCAATCACTACGTTTATGTCGGTGTCGTCAAAACGACGGTTGCTGGTCACGGTGTCGCTTATGATTCTGACGGCTTGTCGGCGGGTCAGACCACGAAGATTCCGCACTATGGTGTTGAGACCATTCTGCGTGATGCCGACTTCGATAGGGGTCTTGCGGTGGATGCGCTGGAGTGTCGCACGAATAATATCGAGCAGTTCATTCTCGTCGGGAAAGGATATCTCGAACGGACGGGTATAAGCCTTGATTACATCCGGCAGACTGTCCTGATGATCGATCATGACGATTGTGATACCCGTCTTGTCGAAGTCTTCGATCATGTCGCGCAGTATTCGCAGGGCTTTGCCGTTCTTGAGGTGTTCGGCAAGGTCGAGGGTTACGCACATACTGCCCGGCTTGGCGCCGGCCAGGTTAGCCAGACCCGCTGCCGGATTGTCCGTGCCGGCGACCGATGGGCTGCCTGCCAGAAACCCCTCCCGGACTCCCTCGGAAGCCGACCATATCCACATATCACGCTCAAGGCCCATCGCGGCCTGCCGCACAATCTCAACGGCATAACGTTCCTCGTATGTGACAATGGAAATGCAGCGATAACGGCCGGATATCAACTCCTCAAATCGCTCGAAATCAGTCATCGGAGCACCTCTGGGTGTCGCTAAATATGCTTAGATATACTACTTCTTGGGCCCGACCAGTTCAATGATGTTGCCGTCGGGATCTTTGAACAGTGTCAAATAGTTATTCGAGGAGCCTAACTGATAGGGTTCGCGGACCGGCTGGGCCCCTGCCTGTTTGGCCCGCTCGACTGCCGCGGTCGTATCCGAGACCAGTATCGTCAGGTAGCTGAATCCCAGGCTTGAATTGATGTACTTGTTATCGACTTTCTTCGATTTTACGCCTGGAAAGTCCATAAGCTTGACTCTCGTCGCGTCGGGTTCATTTGCCAGGACAAACATGCGGACCTTGAAGTCCTGGTAATCGACGAGCCCCGAATCGCCGCCCATCTCCTTTGATACCTCAAAACCACCTACCTCGCTGAAGCCCAGTGCTTCAGTGTAGAATTTAGCCGATTTCTCCACGTCGCTGACCACAATCCCAATGTCAATGATGGTCCTGCTGAAACCACCCTTTCCGCCGGAGCCGGCCGCCCCTATCGCCAATATGCCTGCTGCAAAAAGACCGGCTGCTACTGCTGCAACACCCAACTTTCTCATAATTATTCTCCTGAAATCGTCCAAATTATGTCGAAGATTAACATAGCCATTATAGTTGAATTGTCAGGATCTGGAAGTATAAATTGCAGTATGCCCGGCCAATTGCAGCAGGACGATTGGATGCAATCGGGCGACTTGGTTCATAAGGCCTGGCTCAAAGCCGGTATGGTGTATGAGAAAAGGATTTCAGCGCACTTCTTCGATACTGCATCTCATCGGGAATCTACTCCAAATCCTCAGCATTCTGATGTTGCTGCCGTTGATTCTCGTGGCCGTCTATTGGGGCAAAATGGGAGAGGGCCCGACGACAGTCGCCGCTTTTCTCGTCCCCGCTGCAATATCCTTCTCCCTCGGCCTGATTCTCGTCGCCAGATTCAAAGTCGGCGAACTCGGCACGCAAGGCTCAATGCTTATGTGTGCCCTCGGCTGGTTGGCAGTTTCAGCCGTCGGAGCGTTGCCCTATGTTATCGCACTGCGGGCTGGCTGCCTCGATGCATATTTCGAGGCTATGAGCGGATTCACAACGACCGGAATCACCGTCTTCGCGGGACTCGACAAGATGCCAAGGAGTATCCTGTTTTGGCGCTCGCTGACGCAGTGGCTCGGAGGACTCGGAATTCTTTCGTTCTTCCTGATCGTTACATTCAAGGGCGCCGTCGCCCATCACATCTATGGAGCCGAAAGTCATAAAATCTCATCCGGAAGGCCAGCGCCCGGACTATTCAGCACGCTTCGAATACTCTGGGGAATTTACATCGCTTTCACAGTCTTCGGCGTTGCGGTCCTGACGCTCGAAAAAATGCCCGTCTTTGATTCCCTTTGCCACACCCTCACGGCGCTGTCCACAGGCGGATTCTCGACCCACGATGCAAGCATCGAATTTTACAGCCTTGCCGGTCACCAGAACTACAGGCTCATCGAATATACGATAACCTTTCTTATGATTCTCGGCGGCATGAACTTTCTCGTCCACTATCGGCTCTTTCGCAGGGATTACAGGGCGCTCTGGGATACGCTCGAGATACGCTGGTGGTGGAAGATAATCGCGGTCTTCACCGTTATTATCGCCGTCGAGCACCTTTGCCGAAGCAACGCTTTTATCGAGATGTATCGCCGGGGTATTGGTTTTGCCATGACCAGGATCGAGCAGACCTTCAGGTACTGCATATTCCAGGTCGTCGCAGTCCTTACCACAACCGGATTCGGGACCAAAGATATTGCCTCTGATTTCTTCGGCGCCCTTGCCAGACAGGTGTTCCTCGTGATGATGGTTGTTGGAGGTTGTGTCGGCTCCACCGGCGGCGGTTTCAAGGTGCTTCGAATAGCAATACTCAATCGACTGCTCAGACGCGAACTCTTCAAGGCAAGGATCTCCGCGAGCGCATCATCGGATCTCGTCGTCGATGGGAAAATCGTCCCCGACCAGGAAATACAGAGAATAGCCGGACTGTTCTACGCCTGGATACTGCTCCTGCTGATAGGCGGCGGAATCACAGCCGTGCTGTCCCGGCACGGCGCATTTGAGTCACTCTCCGGAATGTTCTCGGCACTGGGCAATATCGGCCCGTGTTATATATCCGTAAAAGACATGATAGTAATTCATCCGGGAATCAAAATTACGTACATTATTGGCATGCTCGCAGGCAGGCTCGAAATATTGCCTGTATTGTTGCTGTTCTCAAGAAAGGCATGGCGGTAAACCGGACCACTTACAAGAGACGTATCTGTGTTGAAAGGCGGCAAAAGATGTATGTTGTAGTTATAGGCGGCGGTATGGTAGGCGGCGGACTCGTTCGACGCCTCATGGATAATAAGCACGACGTGGTTCTTGTGGAAGACGATAAGGACTTGTGCAATGCACTCTATGCCGAAACCGGCGTTCTCGCCAAGAGCTTCGATGTCCCGGAGGTCATCGTCAGAATGAGGAACCCCGATTATCGCAATGCCTACAGGCTCGCAGGGGCGACGAAGATCATCCGTGTCACAGACTTGATGGTCAACCAGATGATGATATTCATCGAGAATCCGCAGGTTCGCAGGATAACGGCGATAGGGGGCGGCAAGGCCGATGTCTTCGTAGTTATTGTGCCCGATGAGGCCAGGGTCGCAGGCAAAAGTATCGTCGATATTACAAGTGATAGCGACTTCCCGGCTCAGTGTGTCTTCGTAGCCGTCTATAATCAGGCAAGGGATGAATTCTGCATTCCTAGAGGCAACCAGGTCATCGGCGAGGGCGACGAACTCTTCCTCATCTCGCCGGCTGAAGACATAAAACAAGTCGTCGATTTGCTCACGAGAAAGGCCTGAAAAAAACACTCAACTACCTTATCCGACGATTATGCTTCACTGATTTGGTGCTGTGCCGATTCCAGCCATTTAGGGTTTATTGTCACTCCCCAGCCGGGCCCTTCGGGAATGCCCGCCTTGCCGTCGTTGACTTCAAGAGCAGGGCGGTAAAGACCCTCGGCCCAAGGCGTCTTCTCGATTGAGAATTCCACATAATCTCCGGCGTTGGGAATGGCAGCCAGCATGTGCATCGAAAAAAGGGTGACCATTGCAAGATTGGCCGAGTGAGGCACGCACGGCATACCCTTCCTGTCCGCCATCGCCGCCACTCGCAGTGCCCGCGTCAGGCCGCCAACGTAAAGAATGTCCGGCTGGACAATATCGACCGCACGCATCTCTATCATTCGCCGCCATTGCGCCAAGTCGTTATCCTGTTCGCCGCCCGCCACCGGAACGCTAATGGCCTTGGTCACCTTGGCCGTCCATTCGAGCTCCCAATAAGGGCAGGGCTCCTCGAAGTGGCAAACATTATTGTCGGCCAGGAGCCTGCCCACCTCAATCGCCTTCGGTGCCGTGTAGCAGCTATTACCGTCAACAAGCAGGGCGGTCTCGTCTCCGATAGCCTCCCGGACTGTCGGCACGATTTCTTCGGTTCGTCCGGGCCATTGATCCTTGTTATGTCCGGTCACGCTGCCGATGCGAATCTTGAACGCCCGATAACCTTTTTCTTCCCTAAGACGCACAAGACGCTCGGCCTCGGATTTCGGCTTGATACTTCGGCTCATACTTGAGCCATACGCCCTGATTGGCCTTATTTGGCCCCCCAGAAGCTCGCAGACGGCCTTTCCCTCCCTTTTGCCTAATAAGTCCCACATCGCCGTATCAAGCCCCCCCAAGGCCCTGCAGACGAACGACCAGGGGTATTTGTAGTTCGCTTCGATGCACCGGTCAACGATAGCGTCGATATCCGCAGGGTCCTTGCCGATGGCGTGCTGGGCAATCTTGCGGTGCATGATCATCGCGGAGATATCAGCGTCGTAGGTCGATATCTGGCCCCAACCCTCGGCCCCGTCGTTCGTACGGATGCGAACGAAGCTGACGTTGCCATTGGTGAAAGTCTCGACGCTCTTGATACGCTGGTCGCTGCGCTGCAGAACCGCCTTGTATGTCGCTATTGGGTTGTTGCCTGTCCGTCCGGCATCTTGCTTGGCCACCGTGCCCGTGCAGCCGGCCAGAGCCGGCCCGGCGGCCATGCCGATCGCCGCGGCCTTGATGAAATCACGACGGCTTGTGTTCATCGCTGATTCTCCTGTCCAATTGAGTTCTCATGGAGCAGCCTTCTTGATATGCTTCTGCTTCCCGAATATACCTGCCGCTGCTCGCTGAGGCAAACGAAACATTACAACTCTCTCTACGTCCGAGAATCATTGACAATGCTCCCCCACATATCTTATTGTACTGTCGAAGGTTAATCGTGAAGCTGAAGATGAGGGTATCTCATGAAGAAGAATTCATTCTGCGTAATCGCACTGGCCGCGGCTGTCTTTGTGATCTGTTCATCCGCTAAGGTCTTGCCCAACGACCGAAAAGGTACCGATCCAATCATGCGACTGCCGGTCGAGCCCTATGTGGACCCTGCCCAGCTCGACGTTCCCTGGCCGAAGCATAGTCACCTCAAGCAGCCCTGGCGGGGATTCCTTGAGACCAAACCCGCAGTTGACCTTCTCGAAGGCATCGGCATTTGTTACCATCACCATGGCGGCAATCTCGAAGTCCAGTTGGCGCTGCTCGCCAAAGCCGGAATCCGATGTATCAGGTGGGAGCAGCCTTTCGGAACCTATGACCCCGAAAGACCCGGACTGACAAAAAACGACGAAGACCGCTTTTGCCGGGTGCTCAACGCCTGCAAGAATCTCGGCATTACGCCGATAGTCCTGCTCAACGCTCATCACGGCGTTCCCTGTAAGATGAAATCGTTTGACCGGCAGGTAATGGCCGACGCGCCTAAAGGAGCAACAGAAATACTGCTCGATTCCGTCGAAGGCCTCAGGCCCGTCCATTCCGGTACAAACGGTCTGACGGATTACTGGGCAGGTCAAGTGCTCTTCACTGAAATAGACAAAACCCGCAGGGCTGTCAAGCTCTCGAAACCATTGCCCAAGGCCTTCAAGAAAGGCGACCGCCTCAATTGCATCGACCTCTACTATCTGCCGATGCACCCGGTCGGAACGCCCGAATTTGAGCATACCGCAGCAGGATGGGTCGATTATGCTCGTACTGTCTGCCGCATAGCGAAAGAAGAGGGTGTCGATATCGAGATCGAGATATGGAATGAGCTTTCATTTGGCTCGTACTTCTTCGGCGGCAACGGCATTAACAGTTATTGGCCGGGCCGGGCCAAATTTGAAGAGGATTTCCTCAAGCCGGGCGGCCACGCTTGGGAAGCCGCCAACCGAACCGTCCTGATGGTCAAGAAGGAATTCCCTCGTGTTCGCACAATTTGGGGCTTCTCGAATACTACTTTCTTCCATTGTCCCATTGAGAAGCTTCCGCCCGGCATCGACGGCCAGTCGTACCACCCTTACGGAACAGGCTGGCGAAACCTGCCACAGGCCGAGCAGGCAAAAGACGAACCCCATCGCTGCCTCGAAGGGTACTGCCCCGAATATCGCATGGTCATGGCCGAAGGCTGGGCACAGACCTTCATCCAATGCGAATCGCTGATGCACCACCTTCGTCCGGACAAGCGATTGACCACAAGACCGGCCGGAACAGGCAAATTCCACCACTACATAACCGAGCACGGCATCGTTCCCGCAGAGGCCGGTGTCACTGGTGACGCAGCCTCTTTGAGATTGAAGGAGAAGTTTCTCGTTCGCGCCTTGCTCTTCTGGCTCAATAAAGGTCTTTCGCGAATGACAATTTTTCAGGCGGGCCCCGAAGACAACGACAGCGGCATGGCTATCAGCCTTGCCAAGGCCCGCGAACTCGACGAACTCCCCCCGAACGCCGAATTGGACAAGTGGCTCTCGCCCGCGCTCAACTCGCTGCGCCGGACTATAAGGGTATTCGAAGACGCCGTGCCGATAGCCGAACCGAGGGATTTTGAGGTGCACGTTGCCAAACTCGGCCGCGAACGTAAGGTCTTCGAAGCCCCGCCCGGCAAGAAATCGCTCTGTTACCGCGATTTGTTCACGTTTCTGCCTTTCCAGGTGAGTCCTCACAAGTTCGTCTTTGCCTACTATGTCATGTCGCCGACATACGCCGTCGAGGACCTGCCGGAGACGACCTACCGTGTCACGATAAGTCCGATCAACCGCGGCCGATGCATCGTCAGTTGCTATGACCCCCTGACCGACCGCAATATCAGCGTAGCCCCTCAAGGTCTCCCTGTCGGGCCCCTGACCCTCGATTTGCCCACTATTGATACGCCCAGGCTGCTCATCGTCGCCGAGGCCGAGTAGCCCCGGCCCTCGCATATGTCCGATTCTTCACAGAAAAACGCATTCGGAGAGTTCGCCTCTGATGCGGATTCCTAATGCTCTTGACAGTGGCGGCGCCCCGCATTAGTCTATTGCCTGTATTTTGTTTTTTGGCGGGCAGTACACTATGAAGATTTCGCTGAATTGGCTGAGCGATTACATCGAAACCGACCTGGGACCCGAGAAGATAGCCGATGTATTGAGCGATTTGGGTTTTCCCTGCGAGAGTATGGATTTCCTCGAGGATGATACCGTAATCGACGTCGAGGTCACGAGCAATCGAGGCGATTGCCTGGGCCATATCGGCGTCGCGCGAGAATTGGCCGCCGCAACGAGCGGGCAACTGAAGATGCCTGTCGTCGAACTTGAAGAATCGGACAGAAACGTCAGTGAGCTGGCCAAAGTTGAAATTGCCGAGCCCGATCTCTGCGGCAGATACACCGCAAGGGTAATCGAGGGGGTGACCGTTGGCCCTGCGCCGGAATGGATGGCCAGAAGACTTGAAGCAGTCGGCATGCGCAGCGTCAGCAATGTAGTTGACGCCACTAATTACGCCATGATGGAGACAGGCCAGCCTCCGCACGCCTTCGACTACGCCAAAATTACGGATGGCAGAATAATCGTCAGAAAAGCCGCTCCGGGTGAACGGTTGGTGAGCATCGACGGCAGTCAGTGCGACCTTAATCCGGATATGCTTGTAATTACCGATCCCGGCGGACCGGTGGCAATAGCAGGTGTGATGGGCGGGCTTGAAACCGAGGTCGGCGATGCGACGACAAATATCCTCCTCGAAGATGCATATTTCGACCCGGTCAGCATTCGCACGACCTCTCGCAGGCTCGCGTTGCCTTCCGAGGCCGCCTATCGATTCGAGAGAATCGTCGATATCGAGATGATAGACTGGGCGTCGAGGCGAACGTGCCAGTTGATTGCGCTCGCCGCAGGCGGAAAAGTAGCAGCCGGGGTGGTGGATGCTTATCCCGGCAAATGGGCCGCCAAAGAGGTGACCCTCCGGTTGGCACGCCTCAAGAAAGTGCTCGGCATTGAGGTCCCGCGAGATGAGGCGATGCGAATCCTAACCGCACTGAGTTTCCAGCCCGTGTTCGAGGCCGAATCGATTCGTTGCTCCGTGCCTTCATGGCGCAGTGATGTCTATCGCGAGGCCGACCTGATCGAGGAAGTAGTCCGAGTCTATGGCTACAACAAAGTCCCGACCGAGCGAAAGATCCAAATCGAGGTCGTTCCGGTTGATAAGCGTCAGAAGATGACCGAAAATCTCGGGGCCTATCTCAATGGATGCGGTTTCTATGAAACTATCAGCGTAACCTTCACGGAAAACCTCGTTGCCGAGCTTTTCTGCCCCGACGGATTCCGGGGACATCTGCGCGTTAAGGATGAATCGCGAAAGAGCGCTAACCTCCTTCGTCAGAGCCTTATTGGGTCACTGCTCGGCGTCTTGAAAACCAACCTCAATGTAGGGAATCGACCCTGCAGGGTGTTTGAGATTGCCGATACCTTCCTGCCTGCTGATGGCGAGAAGTCCCTGCCGAACGAGGAAGCCCGGCTTGCTCTTGTCTGTGACAGTGACCTGCGGGACCTTTGCGGCGTAATCGAGGGGTTGATAAAGAATGTTCGCCGCGATGCGCAGATTGCCTTCGTTCCAGCCGAGCTGTCCTGGGCCGAGGCCGGCGCCAGGATTACGGTTGACGGCAAGGCCGTCGGCGAGGTCGCCGTGGTTTCACAGGCCGTCAGGGATAAATTCGATTTTAAGGATTTTGCTCCTGTCGCCGCCGAGTTGAGTTTCCAATGGCTGCTCTCTATGCCCTGCGGACCCCTGAAGGTAAAGCCGATCCCGAAATATCCTGCAATCGAGCGAGATCTCTCGATTATTATTGACGAGGATATCCGGTGGTCGCAGATCGTCGAAGCGGTCAGGGCAAAGGCCGCACCAGAACTCGAAGACGTTCGGTTTGTCGGAGTATATCGAGGCAAGGGCATACCCGCCGGGCGAAAGAGCCTGACGCTCTCACTGCGGTTCAGAGATGAAGACGGAACGCTCACCCACGAAGCGGTCGATGCCCTGGAAAAGCCCATCGTCGAGGTTCTCAGCCAGGCTGTAAACGCCGAATTGCGGACCGTCTGAACACCGGCAAATTGCAATTACCTGCGGCAGGGGGGATTTCCTTTGCGCTTTTCCTCCTATTTTTGTTGACTTCGCATGGCAATTTCCGATATAATATACTTGCGGGCTGACCCCTGCGGTGCTCGTATAAAAAGCTGTGTTTGAAAGAACCGATACCCGTACTTAGGGAAGTCAGGTCTTGTCGGATCGGACATGCCTACATTGATAGGACTTTCGGACGCAAGTAACGATTGCCCACTTGGAAGTAATGGGTTCTCTTCAAACGCTTTTTTACGGCATCAGCGGAGGCGAGCCCTGCAATTATGAAAAGGCCTGTTGCTTCAGGCCTTTTTTCTTTCCAGCTTCCCCGGCGAAGGATCACTACGCTAATATCGGACCGTAAGCTCTCCAAAACAAGGTATATACCGGCCTCTTTTGCGGTTAAGCCCTATTATCGTTTGGCCGATGAAAACGTCTAAGAGCGTACAGTCCCCTTATGGGCATGGATCGTTACTGGTTAGCATTGAAAGACTTACACGGAGAAGTGGAAAATGCCAAGTGTCCGCAGCTTTACTGTTCTGCCGGCCCTGCCGGAACCATTGAAAAACATCGAGAACGTTGCACAGAACCTGTTTTGGACGTGGAATCCCGAATGCCTGGAACTGTTCAAGAGAATTGATGCAAATCTGTGGTCGGCCTGCGGCCATAACCCCGTTAAAATGCTCGGAAACATCCCGCAGGAAAAACTCGAGTCACTTGCCGCCAACGACGGCTTCCTCGGCGAACTGCGTCGTGTCACTGAAAAGCTCAGTGACTATATGGCGGCAACGACCTGGTTCGAGAAGGCATATTCCACCGGCGACAAACCGACCATCGCATATTTCAGCGCCGAGTTTGGAATCCACGAGTCGCTGCCCATTTACGCAGGCGGCCTCGGAATACTCGCAGGCGACCATGTCAAGAGCGCTTCAGACCTCGGAATTCCGCTCGTCGGCGTCGGGCTACTGTATCAGAAGGGTTACTTCCGTCAGTATCTCAATGTGGATGGCTGGCAGCAGGAGGTGTATGTCGAGAATGATTTTTACAATATGCCTATAAGCCTGGTGCGAAAGGACAGCGGCCGCCCGCTGACAATAAGTGTGGAATATCCCGGAAGATGTGTCCTGGCGCAGATATGGTGTGCTTCGGTAGGGAGGGTGAATGTGTATCTGCTCGATACCAACATAGAGGCTAATTCCCTTGCGGATAGAATGATCACAAGCAGCCTCTACGGCGGCGATCGGGAACTGCGAATTAGGCAGGAGATCATGCTCGGAATCGGCGGCCTTAAGGCGCTCTCGGCTATGGACATCGTTCCGACAGTATGCCACATGAACGAAGGCCATGCAGGATTCATGGCGCTCGAGAGAATCCGAGACCTCTGCAGCACCAAAGATATGACGTTCGATGAAGCTGTCGAGGCCACAAGGGCAGGCAACGTATTCACCATACACACTCCCGTAAAAGCAGGTCTGGATGAATTCCGAGTTGAACTGATGGATCGATACTTCGGCAATTATTTCCCGAAACTCGGAATCAACAGGGAACGATTCCTCGGTCTCGGAAGAATGCTTCCGGATGACCAGGACGAGTCATTCAAAATGCCGATTCTTGCTTTGCGGCTGAGCGGCCACGCCAACGGAGTCAGCGAACTGCACGGGGAGATTTCAAGAGGTATGTGGGGAAGCCTCTGGCCCGGAGTCCCGCTTGATGAAGTGCCTATCGGATCCGTGACGAACGGAATCCACATGAAGAACTGGCTATCGGAGGAGATAGACTCGTTGTATGAAAGATACCTTGGTCCGGCATGGGCGGATGAAACCACCGATGAGAGCATCTGGGAGAACGTTGACAATATCCCGGACGAGGAATATTGGCACATCCACCAACGCTGCAAAGAAAGGCTCATCGTATTCGCCAGAAACCGACTCAAAAGCCAGATGCAGCGAAGGGGAACCTACCATACCGAATTGAACCATGCCGAAGAGGTCCTCGACCCCGAAGTCCTGACTATCGGTTTTGCCAGAAGATTTGCGACTTACAAAAGAGGAACCCTGCTGTTAAAGGACCCGCATCGACTCATTAAGATGCTTACCGATAAGAAAAGGCCGATTCAATTGATATTCGCCGGTAAGGCGCATCCTAAAGACGCCGAAGGAAAAGACATTATTCGCCATATCATACACTTCGCCAGTCAGCACGATATAAGGCGAAGAATCGTATTCCTCGAAAACTACGATATGGACATGGCCAGAGTCATGGTCCGAGGCGTCGATGTCTGGCTTAGCAATCCGAGAAGGCCTATGGAGGCCAGCGGAACCAGCGGCATGAAGGCCGCTGCTAACGGCGTGCTGAACATAAGTACGCTGGACGGATGGTGGTGTGAGGGCTATACCCCGGACGGGGGCTGGGCAATTGGAGCCGGCGAGGACTATGACGACCCCGAGTATCAGGATATCGTCGAAGCCCAGGCACTCTATAACATGCTCGAAAATGAAGTCATACCTCTCTTCTACACGAGATCGGTGGACAATCTCCCCCGACCATGGATACGCAGAGTGAAGAACTCTATCAAATGGATAGCTCCGCGATTCAACACGCACAGGATGCTTGTAGAATATACCCGGAAGTTCTACAACCCCGCTGCTGCGAAGTGGCAGTCCCTGACCGCCGAAGCCATGGCCAAGGCCAAGGCCTTCTCGCAGTGGAAGGCCGACATTCGAGAGGCATGGCCCATGTGCGCCATCAACGACGTAATAATGGAAACCGAACAAAATGACAGCAATAATCAATTGAATCCCAGACAGCCCCAACTCACAATAGGCTCGAAATTGCGAGTCAGGACCCTCGTTAATCTCGGAAGCCTGAGTCCGGATGAAGTTTCCGTCGAACTCTACTACGGCCCTGTCGATAGCTGGGGGAATATCAGGGAAGGCTCGGCTGTCAGAATGGACTACGAAAAACCCGCAGACCAGCAGGGCGAGCACTGGTTCACAGGATTAATGTCCTGTGACAAGACCGGGCAAAATGGTGTCGCTGTCAGAATGCTCCCAAGACACGATGACTTGGCCAATCCTTACGAACTTGGCCTGATTCTCTGGGAAAAGAGCAGTAACGTACAGCAGCTTAATCCCGCCGAGGTCCAAGGCTGATAACACGCCGGGCAGGCTTGGGATTACGCCCATAATAGACGCGCTGCCGTCGAACAACCCACAAACATCCCTGTTTTCGGCTCGTAATCCCCTATTTGAGCTCTCCTCAATCCCAGTTAGGACAGCCTTCCCGCAGGCTTTCCACCCGCTCTGCGGTCTTTTTGGCCTTTACAGCCTAATCTTCCAAAGATACAATAATTGTTTCAGGTTTCCGCTGATACAGTCGAATAACTAATCCTTTACCGGTTTACAGATTGAGATGTGAAGTGATGAGAAAGATAAAACTGTACGATACGACTCTCCGCGACGGAATGCAGGCTGAAGGCGTCAGTTTCTCACTGGAAGACAAGCTTGCAATCGCCGTTCGGCTTGACGAACTCGGCATCGATTACATCGAGGGCGGATACGCCGGCTCCAACCGTAAAGAAATGCAATTCTTCGATGAAGTAGCCCGCCTTAACCTCCGGAACGCAAAGATTGTCGCGTTTGGCAATACTCGAAGAGCCGATTCCTCCGCCAGTGACGATGCTTCACTAAAGGCTGTTCTTGCCTGCGATACCAAGGTCGCGACAATCGTAGGCAAGGCTTGGGATATGCATGTCAGAGAAGTGCTTGGCTGTAGCCTTGACGAAAATATCGCGATGTGCGCCGAATCCATAGAGTTTCTTAAGAATAACGACCGTCAGGCTGTCTTCGACGCAGAGCATTTCTACGACGGCTACAAGGAAAATCCGGAATACGCCCTCAGTGTACTCGCCGCAACTGCCGACGCAGGCGCCGATACGATCATCCTTTGCGATACCAACGGCGGCTCCCTGCCCCACGAAATCGAGGAAATCACAAAGGTCGTATGCATGAAGCTGGACTCTGCAGAGATAGGCATTCACGCCCACAATGACACCGGCTGCGCAACCGCCAATACAATCGCCGCCGTTCGTGCCGGGGCAAGCCACGTCCAGGGAACAATAAACGGTCTGGGCGAACGCTGCGGCAATGCTAATCTTTGTGTCGTTATTCCCAACCTCGCGATCAAGATGGGCTGCGACGTGCTTAGCCCTGAGAGACTCAAAACGCTAACCGAAGTGTCGCTGTTTCTCTCTGAGATCGGCAACCTGGCTCCGCCCGGCAATATGCCGTATGTCGGAGAAAGTGCATTTGCTCACAAGGGAGGCCTTCACGTTGACGGCCTAAGAAAAAACTCGAGGACGTATGAGCATATTACGCCGGCCCTCGTTGGAAATGAACAGAGATTCTTGATCTCGGAACTCAGCGGAAAATCCACAGTTCTGGCGCAACTCGAAAAAGCGAAAATCGCCCAGGATAAGGCGCTCGCAAAGAAAATACTCGACCGTGTCCAGGAGCTTGAGAACGAAGGCTATCAATTTGAGGCCGCCAATGCCAGCTTCGATTTGCTCGTTAAGAGGGTAATGGGTACATATAAACCGGCATTTGAGCTGCTCAAGTACAACACGACCGTCGAAAAACGTCTTACAGGCGACGTCGTCTCCGAAGCGACGGTGAAGCTGAAGGTCGGGGATATGGTCGAGCATGTCGTCGGAGAAGGAGATGGTCCCGTCAACGCGCTCGACGCAGCCCTGCGAAAAGCCCTTGAAAACTTTTATCCCATTGTCAAGGATGTCCACTTGATTGACTACAAAGTCCGTGTGGTCAATGCTGGCAGCGGCACCGCAGCCAGGGTAAGAGTGCTTATCCAGTCACGCGACAAGAACTCAATCTGGGGCACTGTCGGATGCTCAGAGAACATCATCGAGGCGTCGTGGCAGGCGCTGAGCGATTCGGTGGACTATAAGCTCCAGAAGGAACTGCAATAACCTGCGGTCGCGGGACCATAGCGAGCCGGAAACGTAGGGTTATTGCAATAGTTTCTAAGGCGCAGAGAATCGCCGGCGACGAGTATAATCCTGCCGCCGGCGATGTTCCCTATCAAACCAATGGACTTGTCTGGATTTCGCTCCTCTGTGTTCGGGCGGGGCGGTGATTTTACTGTGATGCGCCAACCGGCACCCGCACGGGTTTTAGTGAATCCGCATCAAGCAGGGCACGGCGACGCTTCTTCCGTTTGTTTATCGTCCTGCGCTCGCAGCGGGGCAGTTCCTCGTAATTAGAAGCAATCTGGAGAGCTTCGGAGGCGGTAGCTGCATACATATCGGCCTCCATCTCCTCCCACAAGCCCTCGGCCCGGTTGAAAAGCCCCCCAGAAACCATAATACGCATCTCAGGCCAGGCGTTTACCGACCTGATCGTATCGATCAGCCGACGTACATCAGGGGCTTGTTTTGGCGTCGTTCCATACACGAGAAGGATGTCAGGAGAGTACTCATTGATGAATGAGAGCAAATCATCGTTTGTAAGTCCGCCGCCAAGAAAGCGTACTTCCCAGCCATCGCTTTCAAACAGGTCTGTGAGCATTTGGGCTCCGAGTTCCTGAAGCTCGGTAGGGGCGCAGCAGACCACAATACGCTTGCTCTTCTCAGGTCTTCGCGGAAGCTTGTTTTGCAATTGATCGACAATCGTGCGATTGATTCGAGTAGCCAGATGTTCCTGCACGGGGCTGATTCGGTCTTTTCGGTTGAGTTTGTCAATCTCGACCATGATCGGCCAGACAACTTGGGTATAAACGGAATTGGCGGGAATACCGCTTTGAAGGGCCTCTTCAATAACCCTGCGGCAGGCGGTACGATCACCACGAAGCAGGGCTTCCAGATAGCGAGCGAGCGTTTCTTCCTTAATCATTCTGCGATCTCCAAAAGATTCCGAACCAATACAAATTGCCGAGTTTAACATATCTGCCCCAATCTATTTGTTTTATGTTGATATGGGTAATATATCAACATCTGACTAAGTATCGGTGAAGCGATGAAAAAATCTTGAGTTAAAATAGGCAATATGGGAAATGTAGAATATTTCTGTGGCGGGAATAAGCGTCCGGATAACAAGTCGCAAATATTGTATCGCCTTAAAACGCCAATATCGGGCGGCTGAAGGTAACAATTAACGGACGTAAGATTGCCGGGCGTGCATTGAGAGCGGGTCATCCGCCAAATATGATGAACCTCAATTTCCTAACTGGGATAGGCTCAGAGTCGGTAGAAACTGCTGGAATCCTGACGCACGATAGTTACATTTTGCCGCGATATTTGGTAGATTTGTATGTAGATGCTCGGTTCTCTGGCAGGGCCGGCTGTGAATATATCGATAAGGAGTGCGAATGAATATTAGATGCTGGTTTGCCATTCTCGGAGCATTGCTTGTCTGTATTTGCCCTCTGTATGGTGCATCCGGCCGATGGCGCCCTCCGGATAACGAGCGTGCTGCTTTGCGGGCCGCAATTACCGATCTTACAGCCGAGTTCAGCCGACGCTATCCCGTGGGGGCCCAATATCTGGCAAAGCTCGACGATATCGGGGCAGGGGCCGACAAAGCTGACTGGCAGGAATTCCGTCGCAATGCCCTGGTCGAGAATCCACTTGTCAGCGGCAGCGAGATACTCTTCGTTGCTCGCAGGCAGTACAGGCCGGACCACCACAATACCGCCACCATGTTCGTCACCGGAGAGATTAATACAGGCAGTTTCGAAGGGGGCGGCGCCCTCAAGGCTGTCGATTTGAAGCAGGGCGGCGTTGTTCGGACCTTGATTCAGACCGACAGGGGACTTATTCGCGATCCGGAAGTCCATTTTGACGGCAAAAGGATAGTCTTCGCGATGAGAAGAGACATACGCGACGATTATCACATCTACGAGATCAACGCCGACGGCACGGGCTTAAAGCAGCTCAACTCGGCGCCGGGCGTCGCTGATTTTGACCCCCTCTATCTGCCTGACGGCAGTATCGTCTTTTCGTCCACCAGGGAGCCCAAATTCTGCATGTGCAACCGCCATATCATGGGGAACCTCTTCCGCATGGACGCCGATGGGGCAAACATTCATCAGATCGGCAAGAGCACACTGCATGAAGGACACAGCGCACTGCTGGACGACGGCAGGATAATCTACGACAGGTGGGAATATGTTGACAGAAATTTCGGCGATGCGCAGGGCTTATGGACGGTAAATCCGGATGGAACAAATCACGCACTTTACTGGGGCAACAATACGTGGTCGCCTGGGGGGGTAATCGATGCACGGCCAATCCCTGAAACCGAGCGGATCATGTGCGTTTTCGGCTCGTGTCACGATCGACCTTGGGGCGCCCTGGCTATCATCGACCGCTGTTTGGGTGTTGATGGTCGTGAACCTGTTATAAGGACTTGGCCTGCCGGCGCGATAGATATTGTAAGGGAAAAGGGACCCGGGCCTGATGCATATGGATTCGATAACTTCCTGAGGGTGAATCCCAAATATGAAGACCCCTATCCGCTCAATGACAGGTACTTCCTGTGTTCGCGCATGACCGGAAAGGGCGAGCAAATGGGAATCTATCTTTTGGACGTATTCGGCAACGAGCTTTTACTTCATTCGGAAGAACCCGGCTGTTTCGACCCCATGCCGCTGGCCCCGCGCAGACGTCCGCAGGTTGTTCCCTCAAGACGGGACTTTGAAAACGCCGCCGGCTATTTCTATATTGCCGACATATATCAGGGCACGCACATGCAGGGCGTCAAACGTGGTTCGGCTAAGTTTTTGCGAGTGATAGAGTCACCGGAGAAGAGATTCTGGACACATCCGGCATGGGAAGGCCAGGGCGTCCACTGCCCGGCGGTGAATTGGCACAGTTTCGAGAGCAAAAGGCTCCTCGGCATTGTCCCGATTGCCGAGGATGGCTCGGTGTATTTCGAGACGCCTTCGGATAGATTCGTCTATTTCCAGATTCTCGACGAAAACAAAATGATGATTCAGTCGATGCGCAGCGGCACAATCGTGCAGTCCGGCGAGCAAACCGGCTGTATAGGTTGCCACGAAAGCCGGCGAAGCGCCCCACCTAAGCCGGGAAACGAGATGCCCATGGCTTTGCGACACCCGCCGAGCAGACTCCAGGGCTGGTATCCGGAGCCCCGGATGTTCAGCTACATGGACGAGATTCAGCCGATATTCGATAAGCACTGTCTGCGCTGCCACGACTACGGCAAAGAAGCCGAAGACAAGCTGCTGTTGGCCGGCGACCGCACGACTACTTTCAATACGTCCTACAACGAATTGTGGCGAAAGAAGTACATCGCAGCGATTGGCGCCGGGCCGAGCGATATACAGCCGGCGTATAGCTGGGGCTCGCATGCCAGTAAGCTGATCAAAGTCATTCGAGCCGGACACAACGATGTCAAGCTGAGCAAAGAGGAATTCGAGCGCATCGCGGCATGGATCGACCTCAACGGTCCGTATTACCCTCGCTACGACACCGCCTACCCCGACAATCTCACCGGACGATGTCCCTTGGACAATGCCCAGGTAAAGCGTCTCGGCGAACTGACCGGCGTCCACTTGGGCGATTTTGCCGGTCATAACAGGAATCAGGGTCCGCAGGTAAGTTTCGACCGTCCGAGCCTTAGCCCGTGCCTGCAGAAATTCAAGGATAAAACCGACCCGCAATACATCGAAGCACTGGCGATAATTGAGGCAGGCAGGCAAACCCTCGCCAAACGCCCGCGGGCCGATATGCCAGGCTTCAAACCATGTGAAACGGACCGGCGCCGAGAGGAGAAATACGCGGCACGGCAGCAGATGGAATTACGAAACCGCAGGGCGATAAGCATGGGGCAAAAAGTATATGATACTCCCGCAGATTGAAGCTGCGGTCCGGGATATGTGTCGAGGCGATATCGCAAATCAAGGAAGGCAGAAATATGGTTAGGAAGACTCTTGTTGCGGCTGTGCTGATGGCGGCGGCGTGCCGAGTTTGTAACGGCGAATTCGGCAGGGAGAAGATCGAATTCAAGGCCCGACCGTTCAGTCTAAAGCAGGTTCGCTTGCTCGACGGTCCCTTCAAGGAGAACATGGAGCGTACCCGAAAGTATCTCCATGAGTTGGACTCAGACCGGTTGCTGCATACATTTCGACTGAATGCGGGCTTGCCGTCGTCGGCTGAGCCTTTGGGCGGGTGGGAGAGCCCCTCTGTTGAAGTCAGAGGCCATATTATGGGCCATTACCTCTCAGCCTGCGCCATGATGTACGCCAGCACGTCCGACGAGAAACTCAAGGCCAAAGCCGATGTAATTGTTGCTGAGCTGGGCAAATGCCAGAAGGCACTGGGCAATAGCGGCTATCTCAGCGCCTTTCCGGAGACCTTCATAGACCGGGTCGAAAGCCTCAAGGGCGTCTGGGCTCCGTACTATACGCTTCACAAGATATACGCCGGACTGATTGATATGTACGTTCATTGCGGCAACATTCAGGCCCTCGAAATTGCCGAGAAGATGGCCGCATGGAACAAGGTCCGCCTCGACAAGATAGACCGGGTACATATGCAGAAAATGCTGAACCAGACAGAGCAGGGCGGCATGAACGAAGCCTTTGCGAATTTATACGCCCTCACCGGCCGGCCCGATTATCTGGCGATGTCACGACGATTCAACCAGGACAGGTACACAGAACCCCTCGCTCGCGGCGAAGACCGTCTCAAATCCGAACACGTCAACTCCTTCATTCCCAATATCATCGGAACCGCACGCCAGTATGAACTCGCCGCAGAACCCAGAGACAGGAAGATCGCAGAGTACTTCTGGTCGCAGGTCGTAAACCACCGCAGCTATTGCACCGGCGGAACAAGCAACAACGAGCACTGGCGCAGCGACCCCGACCAATTAGCCGTGCAGCTTGGCGACCATACGCAGGAGAGCTGCTGCACATACAACATGCTTAAGCTCACAAGGCAACTGTTCACCTGGAATGCTGAAACCCGATACGCCGACTATTACGAGAGGGCGCTGTACAACAGCATACTGAGCACCCAGAATCCCAGAACGGGGATGATGATGTACTTCGTTCCTCTGGCCTCCGGGCGATGGAAAATGTACAACCTGCCCTACGATTCCTTCTGGTGCTGCACGGGCACAGGGCTCGAAAACCACGCCAAATACGGTGACAGCATATATTTTCATAACGGTGATACGCTCTTCGTAAATCTCTTCATAGCATCCGAGCTTGACTGGAAGCAGCAGGGCGTTCGAATCCGCCAGGAGACGGCCTTTCCCGAGCAGGGGGTGTACGACAAAAAAGTGGCGCTTTTAGGCAAAATAGGCTATCTCCTATTTTAGAAAATTGTTAACCAAAACAAAGGAGATAGC
>JAFGCD010000107.1 GCA_016932835.1 Sedimentisphaerales bacterium | reverse complement strand
TTTCAGCCCAATATCGAGGTTTCCTGCTGAAACAGGCATGAAAAATCTCCCGATTCTCACCCCCCACCCCCATTTTTCGCTCAAAAACAAGGACCGGAATTACCGCAAATCCCACCTTCTCCGCTACTGATTCTGCATCTTTTTTTTCAGTTCTGCTATATCCAGCCGCCGGATATATGTGACCAGATTTTTCCATTTACTGTGATACCCGTACCCGCCCGTAGTCATTTCTTTGATCGCCTCGTCCTTGTTCCAGTCTTCGACGGCTGCGCGATAAACCGCGCACAGCACCCCCGTCCGGTCCGACCCGTGCTGACAGTGAACTAGAACAGGCTGCATATGCGATTGCCTGACTATCCTCAAAAACGCTTCCACATCCGCATCCTTGATATTCCACGCCCGCATCTTCAAATGTTCGTATCGCATATTCGTCCCCTGCAGCTCATCTCGGTCGGAATGCGACGACCGCAGGTTCAAAACCGTCTTAATACCCATCTTTTCCAGTTCTTTCATGCCCTCAGCGGTGGGTTGCGCGCTGCGATAGAGCACATCCGAGACCTTATAAAGGTTCGGCACTCCCGGCAGATCGACCTTTTGCGCCCATCGCCCGTTTCGCCCCCCGGAAATCATTACCACCCGCAACTGGTGCGCCCCCAGCGACAATGCGATATCGCCGCCGGGCACCAATTCCTCTGCATTGCCGCTCTCAGTTTCCAGAACAAGGTAGGGTGGACATTGCCCACCTTCTAATCCTTCAATGGCCGAAAGCTGCGCCCTGAAACTGATCTGCCGCTGTCCTTCATTGAAGAATATGTAGTAATCGGCCCCTTCTTTAACCACGTGCCGTACCCGCAAATCCTTCGACGCCGGGCTGATTCGCACGTCCGGCTGCACCAGTTGCCCGATCCGCTGCAGCAGTTTCGCCTCTCCGTCGTTCTTGTTCCAGCGTATCACCCGACCGGCCTTATCGAGTATATCGACAGCCAGGTTGGCCTTTGCAGGCACATCCCCTTCGACAATCAGCGCCTTGTAGTGCATCCCGCGAATACGAATACCGTCCTTATCGACACGGCAATCCTCCCAAAGATGCCGCGCTTCGAGATAGTTGAAATCGTACTGGTTCTGGAAACACACCTTCGCCGCTTCCCACGGCAGGTGGTCGTTCAGACCGAGAATCGCAATCTCGCAGACGTGCCGGCTGTCGGTATTCAGCCAGCAGAGCCGGCGAACAGAATCGGCAAAAGGCCGATACTGCGGCCACCATGCGCTGTTGGGGCCGACGTCCGGCGGACGCTCGTCGATCCGCGGGCCGCGAACGGAATAATAGAATGCGTGCGGATAAAACAGATTGCACCCCCGCACGGCCAGCCAGCGAGTCAGCCACTGCATCTCGGCGAACGTGAAGTTGTGACCGTAGGCCCCGCAATATTCATTGCTGTTCCGCCGCCGGCCGAGATGAATCATCGCCGACGATGCGCACTTGGCCTGCGTCGATTGCGCCCCCTCAATCGCACTGCTCTTGCCCGGCTCGATATATCGCCAGACAATATCCTGCCCGGGCATCTGGAAATAACGCAGATGACCGATGTCGTCCGGCTTGGCAGGGTGGCCGGCCAGCGCGACATTGTGCCGGCTGCACCATTTGGATATCGGGGCGTAGAAGGTCTGCTCGAGTCGATTCTGGAGGGCGCGGTAATAATCGGCGCGATACCGCTTGGCCTCGGGTTCGTCGCCATACCACAGCGCCGGCAGGTGCGGCGTAAAATCGTAACCGAGAAACGAATTGACATGCTCAAGTATCCCGGCTGTGCCCGCCACGGCGCCGCGCTCGGCGCGCTTGGCCATGAACGAAGGTTCGTCGGTGAATACGCCCTTTATGGTCTTGCCGAAGTGCTCGCCGAACTCGTCATAATATCGCTGATAGACCAGACGAATAAAGCACTGCACGGCGTCCGGATTGAGTATGTCGGCGGCGTCCGGGCTATTCTCGGCTACCTCTTTGCGGTCGGCCCGGCGGGCGGGGTCGCCGTCTCGAAAGTGAAGTCCTCGTATCACCGAATACCCGTCTGAGATCGCCCGATCGACAACGGCAATTCGATGGCCGTTTGTCTTGCGATTGACAATCGCAATTAAGTTCTGGCCGGCCTTCAAATTCGGCTTGCCGTCGGCGGCGATCTTCACTCCTCGCACCTCGGAATCCGGCTTTGCCTCGTCCAAATCTACCGCAAAGAGTCCCCGCGTCTTGAAGGCCCGATTTTCGGCGACAACCTGCCCGCTCGAAGAGCCGCTGGGATACATGCCCTCATCGTAAAGGACGACCCACATGCGGCGTTTGGCCGCCTGCTCGATTGCGAATCGCATGTACTTTATCATCGCATCGCTCATCCAGCCGATATTCTCAGGCAGGCCGGCTCGCGGATGAATGACGAATCCGTAAACCCCGTGCCGGCAGAAGTCATCCAACTGCCTCGTTATCTCCTTCTCTGAAAGCCGGTCGTTCCAGAACCAAAACGGCGCCATTGAGAATTCACGGTCCGGATTTATCCAGCCTGCGGGCGGTACGGCCGTACCGACGGCAGGTCCCCAGTCTCTGCCGCCGCCGATACACCCCAAAACGGCCAGAGCAACAAACACACCAACACTACACAAAAGCTTTCTTCTATCCGGCTTCATACTCGTCGGTCTCCTGTGAGGGAAAGCCCGCCGCAATCGTCTGTGACAGGCTGCAATTAAATTCCTTAATCTATGCCCTTATCCCCCTGGCCAGCAGCACCACCTGCCTGCACTTGCTCTTGACAACGTGCATAAGGGAAAAACGTACCGGCACAAGCTTAGGCAACTCGAAATCGCGTAATATTTCTCCCGAATAATCATCGCCGAGAGTCTTAATCTTCGTCCGGTCGTGGATTCCGAATCCCATCGTCCCGGCCTGTCGGACTATCGGCAATTCGGCCGGATCGACGGCAACAAGCTCGCTGCAGATTCGCTCACATGCAATCGGCTCGGCGCCGGCGATAAGCCATCCCAGGTTTCTGTCACGGCCGTGTATCGGTCCCTGGCCGTCCATGGCGGCGACGCCGTCGATGATCGTCAAGGCGGGTGCCAGATGCCGGTATATGTCGATGAGAAGCTCGCAGAACTCTTCGGTGCGTCCACGGCGAAAATGCCACATGGCCTTTCGTTTTCCGGCGATGCAGCCGAACATATTCTTAACCGCGAAAGTCGCGGTCAACTGCTGATGTGTCTTGAACTTGGGCAGATTGATAATGACATCGGCTTCGAGTGCATGCCTGCTGATGCCCACTTTCGAATTTCGCCCGCCTATATCGCACCAAACGGGCTTATCCAACTGTTTGACCGGGACGCCCAGACGCTGAAGGTCGGCATCGAGGCGGAGTTTTTTGATGCACGTATAGACGTTGCTCCATGCGGGGGAATCGCCGACGAAAGGCCTTGCGCCGAAGTCCTTGAGCAGCCTGGCGACGGCGAGGATTATCGCAGGATGAGTCTGGGTGGCATGGCGTCGCGAGCGCGGGGCGATACAGTTGGGCTTGAGGAGCACGCTGTCGCCGCGTCCGACGAAGCTCTTGATTCCGCCCAAAAGCTCGAAGAGCCGCGCAACGGCGCCGTCGGCGTCGTGGTAGGTCGAACATCGTGTCACCGCAATCGCAGCTTCCATAATCGGAGAATCAGTATGCCGTGGCCTTGCAGACTATTACGAAGAGCCTGACGGAAATATTCCTGGCGGGCCTTCGGCCCTTTTCCAGGAATACGGTTCCCTGGAGATTGGTGAATACCAGCCCGCCGAGTGTCTGGAGTTCGCCGACGTATTGAGCGGGCCCGAGGACGATAAAATCGTCCTTGCTCATCTTCGCGCCGAATCCTGCTCCCTTGAACTCGATTTCTCGGCTCTTTGCATATTCGGCCATAGGCCCTTCGGCAGCCGGGACCGGGACGCTGAAAACGGGATAGCCGACAATCTCACAGGCGTCCCTGCCCGGGGCGGATGCGGCGGCGAATCGCAGGCCGAAGACTCCGGGTCCGATGAGTTTCCGGTCGATGGCGCCGCCCCTGTCAACGAAGGTCAGCTCCAACGGGTTGTCGAAGCCGGTTATTCGCAGGTCCTGGCCGCCGGTCTTGCCGAGCAGCAGTGCGATTGTGGCCATTTTCATGCCGCCTGCGGCTCGGATAAGATCCTCGATACCGCTCCACCGCAGGCGCCTGCCGAGCCCTGCGCGGAAGTGGTTCTCGGCGAATGCGCGGTAGTTGTAGAATCGCATGTGCTGGGCGTCGAGGTCTTGCCAGATATCTGCGATTCGTGCGAAATTATCCGCGGGTATCTCGTAGATATGGACGTCGAAATTATTAGTCTTAATCTGGCCGGCGCGGGCGGCGTTGTCCTGACGGGTGGTGTCGAGGTCTCCTATCTTGACGTCATCCCAGAGGGAGTTTTGCTGCCGGGACCCCCTGCAGCCGACAAGAACCAGCGGCAGAGAAGCCAGAACGAGTGTAATAACGGTCTGCTTCATATCCCCATTCTAACGGCGCGGGGCGTATTGTCAATCAGGTGCGCCCGGGAAAGAAAACAGAGACCCCAGGTTGTGTACGCAAAGATCAAAAATCAAAGTTACAGAGTAAATACCTGAGGCACGGGAATGAAAAGAAATAACCGCAGTCCTTAGGACTCCGCATAGGGCGTCCCACCGTGAGGTGTCCCTTACGGGACTTACAGGACTTCCGGGACTTACGGAGAGAACGCGGAGAATTAAAGTAAAAATAGCCACAGAGGACACAGAGAGCACAGAGAAATCAGCGTCCATAATACGGCAGTTGCCGTAAGAGTCGTATTCGTAGCGTTCGAGGACGCCCGTATAATTCGTCAGGGCTACGGGGCTGAACAGGTGGTCGTGGACGTAGTATCTCATTCGGCACCTTTCTCTACGAGCAAAGATATGATTTCCTGCAATTCGGCATCTTCTGCTCGGCCTAAAGGAGTGCTACCGTGACCATCCCTCAAATTAACATCAGCACCTTTTTCTATAAGAAGTCTGACTGCATTGATATCAGCCCATTTAACGGCTAAACACAACGGTAAATTCTTGTTGCTGTCCACGACGTTTGTATCAGCTCCTGCATCCAGAAGAGCTTGAAGCATTGAGTTGATAGTCTGAAATCTGACCTCTGGCTGGTTCACGACGAGCTTAATATTGTCTATCCCGTACACGATCGTACGATTCAACATTGAATAACCATACTCGTCTTCGGCATTTACGTCGGCACCATTAGCGATGGCTTGTTTCAAAGAACCTATATCACCGTTTACTATGGCATTCTTTAGTGGGTGGCTATAGTACGCCAATATCTGGGCCAATGTCATAAACAAGAGCACAAGCGTGATAGAAACGCAAACGAGGCCGTAGAATTTCGTATATGGTTTCAATGTCACGTTCGCAATATTGGCTCGAGATTCAAACTCAATGTTCGTCATTTCTTATTCCACATATTCATTATTATTGAGGAGTATGTCTTTGTGCCTTCAATTATGGGGCAGGTACATGCCCCATAGCTGCAAGTAACAGTATTATAGACAGAAGCAGGGCAATTGGGGTCAAGACGGAAACGATTGCCAATATCTTGAGTACGATGTCCTTAGTGCTGATGAATAATAAGATGATTGAATAAATGAGACTTGAGACAACAACGATAAGCGTCCAAAAGCCCCCAAGCATCATTCTATAAGGTGCGCCTGGAGCCAGCACGAAGAATAGTGGAACCCAGAAGAAGATGATAATCGAGATAAGCACCATTGACGTGAAAATGGCCTGAAACCATTTGTCCATCGTATCTGTATTCATAATCGTCGAAAACCTAAAGGGCCAAATTTCCTGCTTATGTTATTCACTAGTACTACAACGCTACAAAAGCTCAAGTGAAGTTATACTGCCAGCCGATGATACTCCTGTAAATGATTATTTTTCAGGAGGT
>JAFGCD010000106.1 GCA_016932835.1 Sedimentisphaerales bacterium | reverse complement strand
ATCAAGCGATTACATACGATAGGCATAAAACTCAAGACCGTAATCAAATGTCATTGGAACTGCTTGTAGCGTTGTAGTACTAGGAGGTCTCTTTTAAGATGGAACAAGAAAAGATTGACCTAATCATCAGAGCCGTTCAAGTACTTCAAGGCAAGAAAGAGATTTATGACTATCTAATAGTAATATTGCCCGTGGTCACCGGGTTAGGTGGTTGGTTTGCGTCAATTTGGTGGCAATCTCGTACCTTCTGCAAGAATACAAGGAAGGAACACTACTATCAAGCAAAAGAGAAAGTTGAATCTTTTGTTGAGAAATTCAACATGTTTCTTCAATTCGTCTATACGTTTTACAAAAACGTAAAGAATCGCGCAAATCTGGGACAGCCCCCTCTCGGGGTTGATGTACTTGCCGACTTTGTCACCGAATACCAATTTCAACTAGCCACTATCCACCAGAAGCTGAGGATTACTTTTCCAGGCAGAAGCTTTCCAATAAAGGTCATATCAGATCGAATGAAGGATTTTGAAGCTGGTATCGCCAAGATTGACAACGTTATCATAGCTTCTTTGGATCCGGAATCTGACGAGAAAGAACTTGCCAAGCAGGTGGAGACTATAAGCACCGATAACAATGATACCATGAGCAAGATTACGGGAGAAATAACCAACATTGAGAATACAATAATAGGCATATTGAATAAAATGGCTGGCGAATTGGGAATCAAGGATCTCGGCTGAGCGTTCGCCGGCGGCCTTACCCGGTTCTCGTCATCCAGAATTTCTCGATCTCCTCGAGGCTCTTGCCCTTTGTCTCCGGCACGAACCGCATCACGAATACCAACAGCACCGCGCAGAACCCGCCGTAAAGCCAGAACGGAAACCCGTGGTGGAATTTCGCGACCAGCCACCTGCTCTCGTCCATCATCGGGAACGTCTGCGAGATGATGTAGTTCGCGACCCACAGGAACACCGTCGCGATCCCCATCGCCCTGCCGCGGATGCTCGTCGGGAATATCTCCGAGAGTATCACCCATGTCACCGGCCCGACCGACATCGCAAAGCACGCGATATAACCCAGTATGAACAGCAGCAGCCATACCTCCGTTCGCCCGAAATATGCCGCTAATCCCATCGCCGCCAGGCAGACGCCCATCCCGGCAGAGCCTATCATCATCAGCGGCCTTCTGCCCAGCCGATCAACCGTCCGGATCGCAACGACGGTGAACCCCAAGTTCACCGCGCCGACGACCACCGTCTGCAGCAGCGCCGCATTGGTCCCGGACCCCATCTTCTTGAATATCTCCGTGCCGAAATAGAGAAAGACGTTAATCCCCGTGACCTGCTGCAGCACCGCCAGGGCGATACCTATCACCAGCACGATTCTCATCCTCGGCTGGAATAGCTGCCCTATCGACCCGCTCTCCATCGCAATCGCATTCTTGATGTCCGCAAGTTCTCTTTCTGCGTACTCGGACCCATCGACCCGCGAGAGAATACTCAGGGCCTTGCCGCTGTGACCTCGCTTGGTGAGCCAGCGGGGGCTCTCCGGAACCGCAAAGAGCAGCACCAGCAGCAGCACCGCCGGCAGCGATTCCGATCCGAACATCCATCGCCACCCCTTGCCCACGCACCACGAATCGATCCCGTACCCCGCCAACTCCACATCGAGCGCGGCGACCTCGACCTTGCACTCGGCCAGCAAACCGACCACCGACTCCGCCGTCAGCTCCGGCCCCTTGTCCGTCGTGAAGGCCAAAGCCGCCTCGGCGTCGATATCCTCGCTGCTGTCGTCGATGAATCTCGCCACCGCCACCGAATCGAGCGCCGCACCATGCTCGGCGATGTGCCCGGCCACCAGCCCGCGGTCTATCCTGGTCCCGTAACCGGCAATGAAGAAATTCGCCAGGTAAACCACCAGGAACCCCGTAACGATTGCAAACTGGTTCAGCGAGACTAATCGGCCCCTGATACGAGCCGGAGAAATCTCGGCTATGTACATCGGGCTTGTTATCGACGCCGCCCCCACGCCGACGCCGCCTATTATCCTGTAGATGATGAACTGTCTTATGCTCTCGGGCAAAGCGCTGCCCACCGCCGAGACCAGAAAGAGTATTGCCGAGAATATCAGCACCTTCTTCCGCCCCAGCCAGTCGCTCATCAGCCCCGCGACGGAGACCCCGATAACGCATCCGACCAGTGCCGACGCCGCGGCCCAGCCCTTTTGCCCCGCAGGGTCCAGCTCGAAGTGCCGCTGCAGGAATCCGATACCGCCCGCGATAACGCCCGTATCGTATCCGAAGAGCAGCCCGCCCAGTGCCGCGACGATAGAAATCATTACCACGTAACTCAAGCTGCCTGTTTCCCTGCCGGCAATATCATTGCTCATAGCGTATCCTCTTGAATAGCTTCATTATAGGCCCAAGGGGCCTGTCTGCCGGCAAAGATTAACTGATATGCCGGCAAGTTTCACGGATTTTTCGGCGCAAGCCTGTGCCGATGCGGCCCCCTAACCGTTGCCAAGCCGGACAGACCCATTTAGAATGGCGAAAGTGGCTTTTTACAGGGTATTTACAAAGGCCTATACGCATTGTGACGTATAATATTAGAAGAGAAATGCAGGTGCAGTTATGAACGAGAAACCATCGATATTGGTAGTCGAAGACGAGCAGAAGATTCGCACCGCGCTGCGTGATTTTCTGGAGTATCACGATTTCAAGGTCGCCGAGGCCCTTGACGGCCTCGAGGCCGACCGGATCGCAAACGATAAGCAGTTCGATCTTATCCTGCTCGACCTCATGCTCCCGAAAATCAGCGGCGAGGAGCTTTGCACCAGGTGGCGTCAAGCCGGCATGCAAACGCCAATAATCATGCTGACCGCCAAGGGCCAGGAAAGCGAGAGGGTCGCCGGCCTTAACATCGGAGCCGACGACTACATCACAAAGCCGTTCTCTCTCGAAGAACTGCTCGCTCGCATAAGGGCCATCCTCCGCCGCACCGACCCTGCCAGGGCCGTCGGCCAAACCTTCGACTTCGCAGGACTCCAGGTCGATATCCCCGCCCTGAAAGTCAAACGCGACGGAACCGAAATCGAAATATCCAAACGCGAAGCGGCTATGATTCAATACTTCGCCGCCAATCCGAATCGCGTCATAAGCAGGGAAGAGCTGTACCGCGAGGTCTGGAACGAAACCCTCACAGACCTCGGAACGCGGACTATGGATATGCACATCGCAAAGCTTCGCAGCAAGATAGAGGCCGACACAAGCGACCCCCAGATAATAAAGACCGTCCGCGGAGCAGGATACAAGTATGAGGCATAAGGACCGGCGGCTCAGACAATCGCACCCGCCGGACAGCATGAAATGTATAAACGACTGATTATTCTATCGGCAATAATACTCGCCGCCCTTTGCGGCCTGGGGTACCTCGGTTACCATGCAATCTCAATCTGGGCCGGAGGCCTCGAAGGCGCGCGCCTCGGAGAGTTCGCAGCCGTCGCAGAGCAGATCAGGCAGGATGTCAACCGCAAGGTAAACGAATTCATGCAGGCCGAGCAGCAGCGACCCTACACCGACTACCAGCAGTATTACGTCCCCGACAACGCCTTGGCAATACAACAGCAACAGATGCCGCTGCTGCGTTCGCCTCTTGCCGGCAAACTCGGCCAGGGCCTGGCCTACGGGCAGTTCCAGCTCGAACCGGACGGGAACATAATTACCCCAAATGATGACTTCCAAATCGCCGCTCAGGACCCAAACGCCGATAATGACTTCTATGCCGAAGTGGGAATTAACAGGATAAATATCAGAGAAAATCTCCTGCCAGTTCTCAATCGAAAGGCTAATCTCGACCTGAAGGACAGCGAGGTCCAAACCGATTTCGTTGCGATCCTCGGCAAGCTCGATAAGGACAAGACTGCTTTGCCCGAACGTGAATGGTCTCTCGAGAGCAAGACCCTTGCCGAAGATCAGAAAAAACAGAAGGCCGATATTTCCGCCGGCAAGTCCGAGTCACTCAAACAGTTAGCCGAAGCTCAGCCTTCGAAGGGCGCTCGCAGCAAAAACTATCCTATCGACAGCTTTCAGAATACCGACCAGGGGGCTCAAGTTTATAGTCGCAGCCGAGCTGTGGTTGAGCAGGACTATATCAGTAACACCTCGTTACCGCTGCTCCAGCAGCGAGCCCAGACCGTCGATGACCTGCCCGACGTCCAAGCCGAGTTGCTTGAATCCTCGCGAGAGAATGAATCGCCGAATGTGAGCAATACGTCGACAGACCGAAAAGAAGATGCCGAGTCGATCAATACGACGGCTTCGTTAGCGAAAGCAATAGATGCTCCCGAGCAGAGCAGAGGTGGGCAGGTTGTTTTGCGAACTGAGGGGCTCGCCGAGCAGGTGAACGAGCGGACGGATCAGAGCAGCCAATCGAACGATCCGAATCGGGACAGCCGCAGTGCGTACAGCTACGGCACCCAAGTGACGGCGACCGAGCCGGTAGGAGAATCGCAGTCTCGCCGAGGCCTTGGTTCGCAGGCCGGCAGCAGGTTTGCAGTCAGACCACAAACCCAAATGGCGCAAACGCTCAATCTGTTCGATGAAAATACAAAGGAAGGTCTCGATATGGTGCAGGTCCGCATCGAACCCTTTGTACCCTTGAAGACGCCGCTCACCGGCGAAACTGAATCCGTCTTCGACGGCCAGATATTCATGCTCAGGCACGTCCAGATCGAAGACAAGCACTTCGTCCAGGGCTTCCAGCTCGATGAGTCCGCCCTTATCCAAGAGGTCGCCGAATCCGCAGGCAGGTTCATGCGCGACGGAATGACCTACGAACTGGCGAAAAATACCAACGGCCGTTCGGCATATTCGGCTATCCTGGACTTCGGATTCGGGCAGATTGTACTGAATCTTATCGAGATGGACCCGGCGAGAATCGGACGCAAAATAAGCCAGATGAAAATATGGTATTTCGGAATCATTACACTCGTTCTCGTAGCAGTCGCAATGGGGCTCGCAAGCCTCTGGCTCAACGCCCGCGCACAGTTGCGCCTCGCCAGAAAGAAGGACGATTTCATCTCCGCCGTCTCCCACGAACTCAGAACCCCTTTGACGTCGATAAGAATGTACTCGGAAATGCTCGAGAAAAACTGGGTCAAATCGAAGGATAAGGTCGCCGAGTACTACAGAAACATGCGGCAGGAAAGCGAAAGACTCAGCAGGCTCATCGAAAACGTCCTCGATTTCTCGCGCATCCAGCGAGGCCGCAAGAAATACGAATTCAGCCTGGGCGATATGAACAAATCCATCGCCGCGGTCGTCGAGATGATCAGGCCGTACGCCGCCCAGAACGATTTTACTATCGAGACCCGGTTGGGCGAAATCGGGCCGACCGCCTTCGATCCCGACGCTGTCACCCAGATAGTCGTGAATCTCATCGACAACGCAATCAAGTACGCCCGCAACGCCCAGGACAAGCGCGTTATCGTCCGCACCCGAAACGAAGATGGATTCGTCGTCATAGAGGTCGAGGATCACGGCCCAGGCATCCCGCACCGCCAGAGAAAGAAAATCTTCGAGGAATTCTACCGCATCGGCTCCGAGGCCACTCGCGAGACAACCGGAACAGGACTCGGCCTGGCCCTGGTCAGGAGATTCGCCGAGGCGCACAACGGATTCGTGGAAATCCTCTCCGCACGACCGTCAGGAGCAATCTTCCGAGTCGCACTGCCCGCAAACGCATAACCGATCTATGCGCGTCCAATCTGTATGGGGCTTCTGAGGGATTCAGTCTTTCAATGCGCGCCTTGTTCATGAATCTCTCGTCTTGTCTCTATGAAGTTCAAGGCACAATCCATGTACTTATCGAAGTTGTCAGATTCAGGTACTTCATAACCATCGCTGCCATATTCGCGAATCAACTTCTCTCTGTTCTTGATCTCAGGCCTGTCAAGCCATGTTGCGTCAAACAGGCAATGATATATCAAGTAAGTTGTCATTATATGCCTGATGATCAGTTCGCGCACAGCAGTGTTTGCCGTCATTGCCTCGGCAACTCTTTTCCCGATTCGTTCCTTAATTGCATTCACCTTTTTCTGGACTTCCAGGGTTAGACTCCCGTAGACTTTCGCAAAATCATCACCCATCAAATGATTGCTAACTTGAACGGCAAGGACGCTAGCCGTCTCACGATCTACCTCTTTCTCATATTGCCACAATAGCTCCAGATATAGACAGAACCTTAGAGGTTGCTCGATATCCGTAATTGCCTTGAGCTCTTTGCGAAAGTCACGCTTTTTTCGTTTCAGAAACTCAAACATAATTCTAAGCTCTCACGGATTCAGCGTCCACAAATAGGTTGTACACCCTGCCCAAACCTGGAAGCGTTTGTCGGCCTTCCTTCAATAGTCGGTCAATATCTTCGGTTTCAACTGCTGCTGATATCTGGTCTTGGTAATCCATTCTATGATTTTTCTACTCTTGTTAAGATGTCACACTGTGAGAACAGAGAATTCGTAGCTTTGCGAATGCGTCCTTCCGCAAGCTTGAAATAGTGCGGGTCGATCTCAATGCCTATGCTGTTTCTCCCCCATTTGGCGGCGGCAGCCGTCGTCGTGCCGGTCCCCATGAACGGGTCAACAACAATATCACCTACAAAAGAAAACATCCTGATCAATCTTTCCGCCAGTTCTTCAGGATAGGGCGCCGGATGTTTGCGGGTCGATGCGCCTGTCACGCCGGACCATATCGCACGAAACCACTGCTTGTGGTTCTGGTCGGATATGACCGATAGTATCCGCGTAGGGACCGATGGTTTTCGGTAACCGCCGTGTTTGCGCTCCATGAGAATAAACTCGATGTCGTTCTTGATCACCCCGTTAGGTTCGTAAGGCTTACCTAAGAATCCTCCTCCGTTTCCGTTAGCTTCGTACTGAACATTTGAAATCTTGTGCCAAATGATAGGCGCAAGGTTGTCGTAGCCTATCTTTCTGCAATGCTCCTGAATGGAAGCATACAAAGGAACGACAACGTGTCGCCCATTGTTCCTTCTTCGGGATAGGCAGACATCGCCAACGACACAAATCAATCTGCCGCCCGGAACCAGTATCCGTTTGCAGTGTTTCCATACCTTGTCCAATTCTGATAGAAAGGACTCGTAATCTTCTACTTCGGCCAGTTGATTTTCGTTATGCCGGTAATCCTTCAATGTCCAATACGGAGGAGATGTGACCACGAGATGGACGGATTCATCTTCGATAAATGACATATCCCGGGCGTCAGCCTGGAACAGCCTGTGGTTTGTGGGTATCTCCTGGACTGCAGATTCAATCTGTGTAATCAAATGCTCATCCTTGGCAATCCGCGGAATGTCTATTTGCGGATTCCCTAAAGCCGATACCGCCTGCGGCAAATAGTCAACGTGATCTTTAGTTGTGGTTATCAATATATTCTCTCTTATTCGGGCATGCACGATTGCGCAGTCTTGTCTCCTGTAAGATCGAGTGAATTATCCCTGCTTCTCATCGACATGGAAACTCCAAACATGGTTTTCTTCCCGGCAGTATCCAAAGTTCATAATCCAGCTTCAATTGTGTGCGTTTAATAACGCCAGCAGGTAAGCCTTTTCTTTTGCTCGCTCATCGGGTAGAATCGGTCTGTTCGTTGGAATGGCTCTATAGATGAAAGGATGCATTATGTCGCGCTGCGGGATTATTCTATCGGGTTTTGTCGCTGGCTGGTTGTTTTCGGCGCCGGCTTGGGCCGGGCCGTTTGTAATAAAGCTCGATATCCCCGCCCCTCAGGATTCCGCCGGCGGAATCATCACCGCCGACGTGGACGACAGCGGCTCCGTGGATTACCTCGTAACCGTCCCCGGGCATCTCGCCGCATACGCAGGCGACGGCAAAAAGCTCTGGATTCTCAAGACCGATATCGCCGTAGGAGGCCAGAGCGAAAGCCAGGGCTTGCCGGGCCATTGCGGCCCCGGAGTCGCCGCAGGCGACATCGACGGCGACGGCAAATGCGAAGTTGTTTTCCTGACAAAGGATTCGGCCCTGCATGTTGTCGAAGGCGCCACCGGACGTCAAAAGGCCAAGGCTGCTCCGCCCGTTCCCGACGGCGCTCAGCGCTGGGAGACGGCCATGATCGCCGACTTCCGCGGCACAGGCAAAGACTTCGACATCCTTCTCCAGGCTACGAACAAAAACGGCTATCGAACCGGAAGATTCCTCGCCGCCTATACAATAAAGAATCTCCTCGCAGGCGGCGATCCGCTCTGGCGGACCGACAAATTCGCAAGCTGCGCCCACAACGCAGCGCGCCTCGCCGATCTCGACGGCGACGGCCGTGACGAAATCCTCGGAGAAACGATTTTCTCCCCCGACGGAAAGCTCCTCGCCCGCGCAATCGAGGACCGATACCACATCGACAGCGTATTCGTTGCCGACGTCCTGCCCGACAGAAAGGGACTCGAAGTCGTACTGCTCGAAGAGGGCGCCAACCAGGTACAGGTCCTCGGAATCGGCGGACCTATCTGGCGGCGCCACTTCAAAAAGCAGGAGCCGCAGAACGCCGCTGTCGGACGCTTCAAACCAGGCAGCGACGAGATATTCGTATGGTGCCGATCCCGGTACAACGAGCACCAAAAACCATTCGTCTTCGATTCCGCAGGGAATATGGTCTTCGACTACGAAATGGACAACGTCGCCCCGCAGGGCTGGACCGCAAGCGGCGTCGAAATAATCAACACCATCGACTGGACGGGAGAAAAACGCCAGCTCGCCTGCGCGAAGGAAAGGCACGAAAGCGGCGATGTCTGCCTCTTCGAGCCGCTAACAGGCCGTTTCGTCGCAACCTTCCCAGAAAAAGCTGACAGGCTATTCGTAGCCGATGTCGCCGGCGATTGGCGGGAGGAAATAATCGTCCTCAACGGCAGCGAGCTCCATATCTACGCCAACGAAGCCCCCAACCCCAGACCAAGCCGCGAAAGACTCTGGACAGACAGAAACTACCGCAGACTCAAACAGTGCTACAATTACTACTCGCCATAGAACAACTATTCTTATCGCAGGAGAAACTAAATGTCGGAAAAACATCTCACAGTAGCAGCAAGAATAAAAGCAAAACCCGGAAAAGAGCAGCAGACCAAAGATGCCCTGCTTGCCCTCATAGAACCCACGCATAAAGAAGCCGCCTGCATCGATTACATCCTCCACCAGGGCGCCGAAGACAAAAGCCTGTTTCTGTTCTATGAGAATTGGACGAGCAAAGAAGCCTTGGACGAGCATCTGCAAACACCCCACCTCCAGGCATTCGTCGCCAAGGCCGGCGACCTGCTCGCCGAGCCGCTCGATGTCACCCTCTGGGAAAAAGTCGCCGGCTGACAAGGCCCGCAGAAAGGTCCGTCGAAAATGGAATACGCCGTAGGTAAAACAGGCCGGGTCATCGCCGCAAGACTCTTCGAAGGTGAAGACCTCTACGAGTGCATCGAAGGCCTCGCGCAAAAGGAAAATATAAAGTCCGCCGCAGTCTTCATTACAGGAGGCTTCAGAAAGGCAGATATCGTCGTCGGCCCCAAACAGGAAGAGCCTAAAATCGTCCCCGACTTCAGGCAATTCATAGGTCCCGGCGAAGTGCTCGGCGTCGGCACGATATACTGCGACGACGATGGCCCGAAAATGCACATCCACTCCGCCGTCGGCAAAGGCGACCAGGCAGTCGTCGGATGCCCCAGGGGCGGAGCGAAGACATTCCTGATCCTCGAAGTGACAATAATAGAAATCGAAGGCATAGAAGCGCAGCGAAAACTCGACGAAAAAACAGGATTCAAACTGCTCCGGCTCTCACAATAAACCGGCCGGCATACCGGCTGAGCCTCAGCAAGAAAGGAAATACAAATGAGAAGACCCGCACAAGACCAAAGAGTGACCAGGCGGCAATTCCTCGGCGCGAGTACCGCTCTGGCCGCCTTTACCATCGTCCCCAGGCACGTCCTCGCCCACTCAGGCAGGCCTGCTCCCAGCGAGAAACTCAACGTCGGATGCGTCGGCGTCGGCGGTATGCAGGGAGCTAACGACGTAGGAAGCGTCAGCAGCGAAAATATCTACGCACTCTGCGATATAGACGAAAATTTCCTCAACACAACCGCAAAGAAATACCCCGCAGCAAAGAAATACAGGGATTTCCGGGAAATGCTCGACAAAGAGCACAAAAACCTCGACGGCATAACTATTACAATACCCGACCACATGCACGCCTCCGTCGCCCTGAGAGCCATGCAGCGAGGCCTCGGCGTGTACTGCCAGAAACCGCTCACCCAGTCCGTCTGGGAAGCGCGACTCCTCACCAACGCAGCCAGAAAATACAAAGTCCCCACCCAGATGGGCAACCAGGGATACTCCTCCACGGCAACGCGCATCGCCTGCGAGATTATCTGGGAAGGAAGACTCGGTGACATAAAAGAAGTCCATTCCCTCAGCGGCGGGGGCTTCGCAAGAGGAATCACCCAGTGGCCCCCAGTCGAACCCGTCCCCGAAACCCTCGATTGGAACCTCTGGACAGGACGAGCCGCCGAGCATACGTACAGCTCCAAGATTCACCCGTCCAACTGGCGGGGATTCCTCGAATACGGAACCCAGATGATCGGCGACTGGGGCATTCACATGCTCGGACCGGCCAACTGGGCCCTCCAGCTCGCAGGCCCTGCAAGCGTCGAGTGCACAGCCGTCGAAGGAGTCAATCCCGTCACCTACCCGCACTATGCGTGCAAGTTCGAGTTCCCCCGGCGGCCCAACAAGTACGTCCCCTCCGGCCAGATGCCGCCCCTTACACTCTATTGGTACGAAGGCAGCATGACACGTAACTTCAAACCGCCCGAGGGACTCACCGGCGAAGACGTCAAACGCTTCAACGAAATCTTCGTCGGAACAAAAGGATTCATGGGAACCGACGGACGCGGCGAAAGTGTCCGGCTCACCCCCGAATCGAAAATGAAGGACTTCAAAAAACCGAAAGAAGTCATCGAACGCTCCCCCGGCCACTTCCAGGACTGGATACGGGCGTGCAAAACCGGAAAAGAGGCCTGCTCGAACTTCACCTTTGCCGGACCTTACACCGAGTGGATGCTCCTCGGCGCGATAAGCTGGCGATTCCCCAACCAGAAACTGCTCTGGGACGCGAAAAACCTCCGCTTCACAAACAACGACAAAGCCAACGAATTCGTCAAACCGAAATTCCGAAAGGGCTGGGAACTGGAAGAGATCACCGCGTAGCTGTCCGTCTGAGACTTCGAAACCGACGCCGGCGACCGAAAAATCAGACCCTGCACATCCTACGTTTTCTCGTCCGGCGCTTTGCGCGGGGCGAAGCATACGAAACACAGCAGAACCAATGCCGCCCCGACGGCAAAAAGAGACATTCGACGACGGCCTTGCCCGCAGCGCTGCAGCCACATCGGCAGTACCGGTTCGTTCGGCTCAGCCCGGCTCAGTTCCGCAAGGGCCTTTTTAGCCTCGGCAAGGTCGCGAGACGTCGCCCTTGGGTGGACGGTGTTGGGCTCTGTATGTTCGGCGCCTATGGCCGCCGGCGCCAAACGCTTGATAAGATTGGGGTCCTCTTCCAGCCGTACCAGCAGGGCGTCGTAGTCGCTGTTGAGTGATTCCAGCCGGAGCGTGAGATTCTCCGCCTGCTTGAGATAATGCCTGTTCTGATAGTACGTCACGAGATCGTTGTGAAGGGCCGAGATAGCCATAGCCGCTGCGCCGACGGCGAAGAATACTACAAAAAGCAACGTTTTGATAAAATTCTGCCCTTGCATAATACTACAGGCACTACGGCTTAACTTGAATGTTAGAAAGTCCGGACTCTTCGCTGTAATTCGAGGCGCAGGACTAAATACGCGACAACATATCGATAGCTATATATTCGGCAGTGAGACCGAACGGTGTGCAGAAAAGCGGAGAAAAAGTGACGGCAGGTGCTTTTTCTCCACTCCGTTGGGTACTATGCACCTGCCGACAATAGTCTTGCGTCTTGACCTGCTTACTTCAGCATGAATCCGGCGTATTGAGCCGCCAAGCCCAGGTCTTCGTGTATTCTGAGCAATTGGTTATACTTGCAGATCCTGTCGGTTCGGCAGAGCGAACCCGTCTTGATCTGGCCCACCCCTGTCGCCACGGCCAGGTCGGCAATGGTCGAATCCTCTGTTTCGCCGCTTCGATGGCTGATGACGGCTGTCCAGCCCGCCCTTTTAGCCATATTGATGGCCTCGAACGTCTCTGTGAGGGTTCCAATCTGGTTCAGCTTGATAAGAATGGAGTTTGCACAGTCGAGCTTTATGCCCTTTGCGAGTCTTTTCGTATTGGTGACAAACAAATCGTCCCCGACGAGCTGAACCTTCTCGCCGATCTTCTTGTTAAGTTTCGCCCAGCCGTTCCAGTCGTCCTCAGCCAGACCGTCCTCGATCGAGATGATCGGATACTTGGCGGCCCACTTGGCCCAGTGATTCACCATCTCGTCGGATGAAACCTTTTTCTTCGGAGCCGACTTGAAGAATTTGTAAGAATTCGTCTTGCTGTCGAACATTTCCGTCGAAGCCGGGTCCAGCGCGATCGAGATATCCTTGCCGGGCTTATAACCTGCCTGCTTGATCGCTGCGGTGACAACCTCGAGCGCCTCCTCGTTGCTCTTGAGCGAAGGTGCGAAGCCCCCCTCGTCGCCTACCGAGGTCGAGTATCCTTTCTTGGCCAGCACGGCTTTAAGGGTGTGAAAGACCTCGGCGCCCATGCGAAGGGCCTCCGGGAAATCCTCTGCGCCGACGGGCATGATCATGAATTCCTGGAAATCGACGTTATTGTCCGCGTGCTTGCCGCCGTTGAGAATGTTCATCATCGGAACGGGCAGTATATTGGCGTTGCACCCCCCGAGGTATCTGTACAGCGGCAGGCCCGATGCGTCGGCGGCGGCCTTGGCAGCAGCCAGCGAGACACCGAGTATGGCGTTGGCGCCGAGCTTGCCCTTATTAGCCGTCCCGTCGAGATCGATCATCAACGCATCCAGCTCTTCCTGGAGCAGGGCGTCCATTCCGAGGACTTCAGGCGCGATCTTCTCATTTACATTCTTAACAGCCCCGGCGACCCCCTTGCCGAAGTATCGTTTTGCACGCTTGTCTCTCAACTCCACGGCTTCGTATGCGCCTGTGCTGGCGCCGGAGGGGACGGCGGCCCTGCCGAAAGAGCCGTCTTCCAACAACACATCCACCTCGACGGTAGGGTTGCCGCGCGAATCGAGTATTTCTCTTGCTGTCACATCGACTATCGTTGTGAACATCTGTCATCCTTTCACGTTATCTTGTTAGCTTGTTACTTTTTCCGCCGGACTCGACGATTCTGAGCGAGAGATTACCGCCTTTTAACGCCGGCGTCAAGGAATTGTATCTCGCATGGTGCTCTTCAGGCCTGCGACACCGTACATTTGCTCAGGGGAAGTGCTCCGGATTCCCGGCGGTTTGGCCGTGAAAGATTGGGGCCGATTGGTTCTGTCATATCTTAACAGGCAGGCCGGATGCCGCTCGCTCGCGCCGGGGGCGCAGTCGCGGTGAAAAAAGCTATAGGAGGCCACGATAACTTTATCGGAACCATGTAGGGTTTGGAGGGATGGTATTGGTTGGATGGTATAATGTAAAAAGAATGTAAACGGCATTGATTCTCTGTTTGAAACGCTGTTTTTCGCAGAATCTTGCGGAATTTCCGAGAATTTTCGTAACTTTTAGGGGTGTTAGGCGTCTCTATATAGTAGGAACGCCGGGTTTTTCAGGCCCTTTAAGAAGATGCGAACAATCGAATGCTTCGGGGGTCGAAGGCGATCCTCTAAAACTTGCACCATCACCCTCCTCCGAAAGGCCGATTCCACAGGGTCGGCCTTTTCCATTTGCTTTGGCGTTGCCTGTATGATGCTGAGGCGTTATCATATCGGAGCATGAGAATTCCACTGACAAAATATGGTATGCCCCAGGTCGTCGTCTATCCGACGGCGGCAGCGGCTTTGATGATTGGCGTATATGCCGCCGGCAACGGACTCGCGGCCCGCTGGATACTGATTGCGATTGAGGCCGTGTTAGGGGCCGTATTGATATGGGCATTGACATTCTTCCGAGACCCCGGGCGTAGCTGCCCGCAGGATTCCAGCCTCCTGCTGGCCCCGGCCGACGGCAAGGTAACAGATATTGCAAAGGTCCAGGAAAGCGATTTCATCGGCACAGAGGCGATTCGAATAGGAATATTTCTGAGCATCTTCAATACGCATATCAATCGCGCGCCGTGCAGCGTCAAGGTGGAGAAAATCACCTACAAAAAGGGTAAGTACAAGAACGCATTGAATCCCCAGTCAGGCAGGGTCAACGAATCCAACGACCTGTGGCTTGTGCGAACCGATGCGCCCGCCGATAAGCTCATCGTGCGCCAAATCAGCGGCGCGATTGCTCGTCGAATAGTGTGCGATACCGCCGTGGGGGCCAGACTGGACGGTGGAGAAAAATTCGGTATGATAAAGTTCGGCTCCAGAACCGAGCTGTATCTGCCCGCCCGAAACGACGTGCAGTGCCTGGTGGAGCCGGGCGATAAAGTCAAAGCAGGACTGACCGCCATGGTGAGGTACGACAAATGCCGCGAGTGAAAACCGAAGCCGCCAAAAAAAGTCTGCTGAAACACGTTCGACGGCAGCGGCTCAACTACATCGCTATCCTCCCGTCGCTGATTACGATTCTCAACGGAGTATGCGGGTTTAGTGCGATCATATTCGCCGCTAAGGACCCGAACAAGAGCATCGGGCACTACACTTACTTTGCAATAGCAGGATACTTTGTTGTCCTTGCGATGATCGCAGACATGCTTGACGGGCGGCTTGCCAGGATGAGTAAGAACACTTCGAGTTTCGGGGGCCAGTTGGACAGTCTTTGCGATATCATCAGTTTCGGAGTTGCGCCAGCCTTTTTGATGCTGAATATCCTCAACCATGAACTTGAGTTGGCCGGCCTCGGCGACGAGATCTTCCTGCACAGATTCATCTGGCTTTCAGCGACGGTTTACATAAGTTGTGCGGCGATACGCCTGGCGCGTTTCAACGTCGAGAACGAGGAGGACGAATCGGCTCATATGAGTTTCATCGGGCTCCCGACGCCTGCCGCCGCCGGTGTAATAGTGAGCCTGATAATACTGCACCAGGAAACGCTGCCGAAGGTTTTCGAGAAGAATGCTATGGCGTATGCGCTTTGCGAGAGCATGATTATGTACACGCTGCCTCTGCTGGTGCTTGGTGTGGCGATTTTGATGGTGAGCCGATTTCGATACCCTCACATACTGAACCAGTACCTCAGGGGCAAGAAACCTTTCGCTCAACTCATAAGGATTCTGCTGGTTCTGGTCTTCGCGTGGTGGGAGTTTCCAGCCGCCCTGGTGCTGGTCTTCTGCACCTTCGCCGCAAGCAGTGTTGCCAAGAGGCTCTACTACAGAATCATAAAGCGAGGTGACGAGGAGCTTTGCGCCGGGGAAATCGAAACAGCCGATTAGACCCCCCGTAATTATGCGGAGGCCGCGGCCTGTGTCTTGTGCTTCTTCTTTGAAGACGCTTCGTTCATCTTGTAATAGCGCTCCACGACCCCGACCAGTTTGGCAAGAATCTTGCGCCCTTCCGGGCTGGCCTCAAGCCCGACGAGTTGAAGTCCGAGAAAGATGCTGTCGCCGTCGGCCCTCGGCAGGGCGTTTCTGATTTGTGCATTGAGCAGGAGCGGGGTCTCGTAGGGCAGGGGCGTAAACCTCATCCCTATGAACTGTCCTTGTCTGAATTGCTGCTGCGCCGAGGATTCCGCGTCGAGTGCGACCTGTGCTCCGCCTGCGGAGATATCTACGAGCCTCCCGGTACAGTAATCGGCCCCTCCGTCGAGTTGGTGCGATATCCCGTCGGGTGTGTTTTGCCTGCTCTTGCGATGCCAGATAGTGACATTGACTTTGAGCGATTCGGGCACCTCGACCCTGAAGTAGCTCCTCCTCTGAATCACCTCGATTTGCGCGGGCATTGTAAGGACTATGGTTCCGCCTGTGTCGGCGTTTACCGCCGGCTCGAGCGCCATAACTGTGGCATCGAAAACATACTTTCCGTAATCGTACTTAAATGACATTCCGACGGGCTGACCGATCTTAATATTTATCGGATGTTGTCTGGGGCGTGAGTGTACCGTCTGAACGCTCAATTTGTCGTCCTCTGCGGTTGTAACGAGGACCTTGGCAACATGCCATTTTCCTTTGGAGAGATATGACATGATTGCCGGGACTCTGTGGTCGATAGCGGTTTGAAGAATATCTCTCGGTTTTGAGCCGTCGAGCATCACCACCTCGTTCATTTTGCCCTCCCCAAAGAAGCGGCCCGTATTCAACAACTTACAGTACAATCTTGCGGCCGGACTGCCCTGATTGACGAAGTTCTGTGAGGCATTGTGCGTTTCACAGGCTTGCTTAGACAGCATTGTAAGCCCTCGATCGAGCGGCGGACCACAAAAGGGCCATAACGCAACAGCCGAGGCCTTCAGCGAACAAACTGCCTTTTTCAACATCCTAAGGTCCATTTTTGGGTATCCTGCTGTTCGACCCGTCCCCAGAGACGTTCCAGCATGCCGGGAACCGGACGAACCCCATAAATATATATGAATCCTTTCGGCAATAAGCAAAATCGGTTTCACATTAAATTCTCGGGGCGCCCTATTATTAGATCGGGGCCCCATAATACCACGCCTCCAGGCCCGCAGTAACCAACAGCGACTCTTCGGACGGAATGGAAACCGCTTGCCCGCAAAGGGCTTCTTGCAAAAATGGGACCGGGCAATTAGTATTATGCGTACAAATGAACGGAACATACGATACTAAGGTGAGCATTCGCGTGAAAGTGGCCTTTCTTGGCCTGTTTGTGTTGGCCCTGGCGTCGGCGCGCGTGATGGTGGCGCTGAGATCGACCATTATTCTGTCGGCTCCGATAGAATTGTCGCATGCCGGTTTTGCTGTTCGCATGCCTGACGGCAACGGGTGGCAGAGCCCGGACCAATGGGACTACAGACAGCGCGCATTCACCCTTTACGGAACATTCACTCCGAACTCGCCGCGGCCGCTGGCGTCTGCTCGATGCACATGTGTATTCCCCGCCGAGATCATCGATCCGCAGCAACGTTTCACTAATCTCGAAGAAAAACTCGACGGACATATCATCAAAAGCGGGCAGATCGAAACAGAAATCGCAGTCGTTGACTGGGCTTGCATCCAAAAGAACGATAGCTGGTCCGGCACCATGTTCGGAATGGCCGATCTGCCTTACAATCGCCGCATCGAGATCGAAGTCGAGGAGGGCGCGGGAGATATGGATATGGCAGAACAGGTCTTTCGGGCAATAACCGAGAGTCTGGTTATTACGGAAAGCCCCCTCCTCGAAGCAGGCAGCAGCGTGATCTCGGATATGAAAGCGAAGGGCGTGGCGAGCTTCATGGACAACCAGAACCGGCAGGATTTGTTCCTGATCAGGGACTCCAGAAGAAGGATAATCGGCTTTACGACAAGCGTACTTGTTGACATGGGCAAAGGAGTCGACGGGTTTACCATACAGGCGGCGGGCCTTGACTATATCAGAGGACGCCCAGCCCATGAAGAGGTGACCTCTTTCGAAAGCGACGACCGCTTCGACCGGTTCGCCTGGAAGAGTGAGGCAATAGGGATCGAACTGAGCGGCACGACGCTGACACTCGAAGACGACGGGATACTGGCTGTGGACAGATCGGGGTTTTCCGCAGAGGTCGAGTTGTCGCAGGAAAACAGGTACAAAACGGGGCAAACGGTAATGCCCGATATACTTCTCGACCTGCTTATTGTGCGAATGATCGAGTTGAACACGGAAGAAATCATCGTTGATGTAATCAAAGCAGACGGGCGAATCATCCCGACCCGGATATCGAGAGTAGAATTCGACAAAGCCGCAGGCCTGAGCGATGTTTCGTATATGCTGAAGCTGACCCCGCTCGACGGGCGAGACTCCTTCCAGCATGTGTATCTGGACGACCGGAAACGTGTCTTAAGAACCGGCCTGAAAAGAGAGAGTATCTTCTGGTTCGAGAGAGGCAATCCGAAAGATGTAGCCGAACTCTTTCCGGAACGCAAAGAGTTCATCCTGCAGAGCGGAAAAATCGAGAGGTATCGCGGAAACCATATATAGCAATTCGAGACATAAATCCAAAAATGGGATGGGATAGAAGATGACCAACGAGATTCGGAAACGAAAATTCAAGAGACTTGTCGTTTGCCGGCTGGCATGCTGTCTTCTGCTGTCGGCAGTACCGGGTGCCGGCTGCCGCAGTCGCGGCGTGCAGAGTTCGGAGTCCTGCTGCATGCCGTCTGACGAAAGTTTTTCGACGCTGAAGTTGTGGTACCGGCAGCCTGCGAAAAAGTGGACCGAGGCATTGCCGCTCGGCAATGGACGGCTCGGTGCAATGGTCTTCGGCGGAACGGCATTCGAGCGCATCCAACTGAACGAGGATACGCTGTGGGCCGGACCGCCTGTGCCGGAAGACCGCCCGGGGGCCTATGAACACATAGCAACGGCCAGAGGGCTAATCTTCGAAGGAAATTACATCGAGGCCCAGAGTATTGTCCAGCGCAACGTCATGGGCGAACGAATATCACCCCGAAGCTATCAAACCCTTGGCAATATAACTATCGCCATGCGGGACCTCGTCGAACCGAAACCGGGCCTCATTACTCTCACTGACTGGCGCAGGGGCGGCGAAGACAATGCGTCGAATGAAAATTACATCGCGGCGGATTATGACGATTCGGCTTGGCTGCAGTTGGTTGTCAAAGAAAGACGATTCGTCAAGGGCAGCGGTGACGTTGCTCCCAACGCCCAGGCGGTCTTCCGCAGCCGATTCGAACTGACCGATGAGCAACTCGGCAGTATCGGCGGGTATCTGAACCTCGGCCCCATCGACGACAAGGCAGTAGTATTCGTCAACGGAGAACAGGTGGGGCAAACGAGCGACTATTCGAAACCTTACAGTTTTCACGTGGGCAAACATCTCAAAGCAGGTGAAAACGTCGTTGCGATAGTCGTCGCCAACGTCGGCGGGCCAGGCGGGATGACGCCGGCGGTTGTACTCGGGCCTGCCCCGGCCCAGGAGCTTGCAGCAAATTCGCCGCCTGTGAACGGATACAAACGGCAGCTCAACCTCGACACGGCAGTAGCAACGACAACATTTGAGCTGGATGGTGTGACATACACGCGAGAGGTTCTGGTCAGTTGCATCGATGATGCGGTCGTAGTTCACCTGCGTGCCGACAAGCCGGGCAGCATCAATATCGACGTTGCTCTGGACAGGCCTGCCGACTTCGAGGTCGAGGCGGTGGGAAACGACACGCTGGCAATGTTCGGGCAGGCCTCCCACAACGGCAGACATAAAGGAGTAAAGTACCACTCGCAACTGCGGGCTAAGTGTGCCGGCGGACGAATCGAGACAACCGATGAGCTAATCTCGGTATCCGGAGCCGATACAGCCACGCTGCTGCTCGTCGCTGCGACAGATTATAACTTCAATGACCCGTACAAGCCGCTCGAAAGAGATTTGGCCGAAGTTTGTGCACGCAAGATTACCGCAGCCGCAGCACGGGATTACCGGCAGGCCAAAGCCGAGCATATTGTCGAGCATCGCAGGCTGTTTCGGCGCGTCAGTCTGGACCTCGGTTCTACGCCCGCGGCCGATAAACCCACCGACCAGCGGCTCCGGGCGCTGAGCGCCGGGGCCGAGGACCCGGCCTTGGCGAGCCTGTACTTCCAGTTCGGCAGGTGTCTTCTGATTTCCTGCTCTCGACCAGGCTGTATGCCGAGCAACCTGCAGGGACTCTGGAGCGACGGCCTGGAGGCCCCGTGGAACGCCGACTACCATATCAATATAAACATTCAGATGAACTACTGGCCAGCGGAGGTATGCAATTTGTCGGAGTGTCACGACCCGTTCTTCAGGCTCATTGAGGCGCTTGTTCCTTCAGGCCGAAAGACCGCCCGCGATGTTTACAACTGCCGCGGCTTCGTAGCCCATCATACTACCGACGCCTGGTTCCACACGAGTCCCTTCGGCGCCGTCGGATACGGAATGTGGCCGATGGGAGCGGCCTGGTCCACCCAGCATTTCATGGAGCACTACCGATTCACCGGTGATAAAAAGTTCCTCGCAGACAGGGCGTATCCGATATTGAAAGAGGCGTCCTTGTTCCTGCTGGACTGGCTTACCGAGCATCCGAAAACCGGCAAGCTGGTGTCGGGGCCTTCCAATTCCCCGGAGAACAGCTTCACCGCGCCGGAAGGACGAAATGTAAACCTCTCGATGGGCCCGTCCATGGACCAGGAAATTATCTGGGATACCTTTACGAATTTGATCGAGGCGGCCGAGGCCCTGGGAATCAGGGACGATTTCGTCAAACAGGTAATCGCCGCCCGCGATAACCTCGCCCTGCCGAAAATCGCAGCCGACGGAAGGCTCATGGAATGGAGCGAAGAATTCAAGGAGCCGGAACCCGGACATCGACATATGTCGCATCTGTTCGCCGTGCATCCTGGCAGGCAGTACACATTCCGGGACTCGCCGGAAATGATCGCAGCGGCCCGCAAGAGCATCGAATACAGACTCGCAAACGGCGGGGGACACACCGGCTGGAGCAGGGCATGGATTATCAATTTCTGGGCGAGATTCCTCCAGGCCGACAAGGCCGAAGAAAATGTCACCGCCCTCCTGGTGAAATCGACGCACCCTAATCTTTTCGATAATCACCCCCCTTTCCAGATTGACGGCAACTACGGCGGCTGTGCGGGAATAGCGGAGATGCTTCTCCAGAGCCACGCCGGTGAGATTCACCTGCTGCCGGCCCTGCCCAAGGCCTGGCCTGCCGGATCGGTAAAAGGGCTTCGCGCAAGGGGCGGATTTGAAGTGGACATTGCCTGGAAAGACGGCAAGCTTACCTCCGCATCGATTCGCTCGCTTCTTGGCAACGTGTGCAGGGTCCGGACGGGCCGAGCGTGCGCAGTGACTTCGAACGGTAAGGATGTTAAAAACCGCAGCGGCGAAGATGGTATTTTAGAGTTTGCAACAAAGGCCGGACGGACCTGTCGCATTTCGCCGAGGAGTTGAGTATTTCAATGGATGCCGGGCTTGGTCTGATGTGGTTCGGGGTATGGATCGTGGCGCTTACATGCCACGAAGCCGGGCACAGCTTCGCGGCGCTGAAGTTAGGCGACCCGACGGCTTATCGGCACGGCCAGGTGTCCCTCGACCCGCTTCCTCATATCAAGAGGGAGCCCTTCGGCACAGTCATCCTGCCTATTCTGTCTTACATGTTCTTTGGCTGGATGCTCGGCTGGGCCAGCGCGCCTTACGACCCGTACTGGGCACAGCGAAACCGCCGAAAGGCCGCGTGGATGGCGCTGGCTGGTCCGGCGTCGAATCTGATTCTTGTTATACTGGCCGGCCTGGCAATTCGAGGCGGAATGCTCCTGGGCGTCTTTAAGGCGCCGGAGACAATTACGTTCGAGCAAATTACCGAGGCTTATACCCAGAACTGGGCCAGCGGAGTGGCCGTCTTTCTCAGTATATGGTTCTCACTGAACGTGATTCTATTAGTGTTCAACCTAATGCCTCTTCCCCCCCTGGACGGCAGCGGCGCCTTAGTACTGCTGCTCAGCGACAGCGCAGCCGAGCGTTACACGCGAATGATCCAGCAGCCGGGCTTCAGAATCTTCGGGCTCGTCGCCGCCTGGCATCTTGTAGGTCTTGTCGCCGGCCCGGTGCGCTTGCTGGCTGTCAATATCCTGTATTACCCGGCGCACAGTTATTACTGACGATCACCGCACTTCCGGAGACGCATCGGGATCAAAGGGATTCGTCCGCATGGCCAGGGAGAACAAATACGGGTAATCCTTCTTGAGATGCTCCATGTGGGCGAGCCACTCGCGAACGAGAAGACGATAAGCCCTTTTGATATCGCCGGCGAGGTGATCGTAGTCGTTATCGGGCAGGTCCTCCGTATTTGTCCTGCAGGAGAGCTCCTCGGCGAGGTGGAAAACGGCCCATAACAGCTCGGTAAAGAGTTCGTGCTCCAGCAGATTCGGATTCTCGAGCAGCCTCAACAAAAAACCTCTCTTGCCGACAACCAACTCCTTCAATCGAGTCAGGTCGCCCGTGCGGGCGTCTATCTTGAAATCGTGCTTCTTCAGAACCACTTCCATCTGGTCGAAGTGCTCCGGCGACCAGCTATTGTCGATAATCAGGTGGTTGGCGAGTTTGGCGGCGTTGGAGTCGAACTCCCGACACACTTCGAGCATGGCAGTGCCGACCTCGCTGAAAAAGGCCCCGATGACCATATTCAGCTTGCGAAGCATCGACCGTTTTTCTCTTTCGCCGAGTATGTGGTGAATAATCAGGGTAACCAGCAGCACCTCTACGAAGACGAACGCAATATCGCCGATCAGATATATCCATATATGGTGAGCGTCGCGGAAGATGGCGTAGTGCAGAGCATAGAAGAACGCCGACAGCAGCACCAGCAGCACGCCTAACAGTATTCTTTGAGTCAAACCGCTGTTTTTCATATTCTATCCGGCTCCAATCATAGTTCGGCTCATATATAGCAGAATCCCAGCCCGCTTAGAAGCACAAAAACATTGATAAGACCGGCCCCGCAGTATATCCTATCGGCGAGATACCGTTTTTCAGGGCAAGACTATGCAGACAAGGAAGTTGGGCAATACCGACCTCGAGCTTACGACGGTTGGCCTTGGCACGTGGGCTATCGGCGGGCCGTGGCAGTTCGGCTGGGGACCCCAGGACGACGACGAGGCAATTGCCGCCATCCTCAAGGCCCTTGATATGGGCATTAACTGGATAGATACCGCACCGGCCTACGGCCTCGGCCATTCCGAAAGCCTCGTCGGCGCCGCCCTGAAACAAACCGACGCTCGCCCGATTATCGCAACCAAGTGCGGAATACTCGGAAATGAAAAGCGAGAGAAGGTAAGCTGCCTGAAGAAAGACAGTATCCGCAAGGAATGCGAGGACAGTCTCAAAAGACTCGGCATCGATAAGATAGACCTCTACCAGATGCACTGGCCCGAACCCGATGAGGATGTCGAGCAGGCATGGGAGGAAATGGTCCGCCTCAAGGACGAAGGACTGGTCAGGTATATCGGCGTATCGAATTTCACCGTCGCCCATCTCGAACGCGTTCGGGCAATTCACGAGGCCGCCTCGCTCCAGCCGCCCTACAGCATGTTGCACCGCAAATGCGAAGACGAACTCCTGGGCTATTGCGACGAAAATAATATCGGGGTGGTCGCCTACAGCCCGATGCAGAGGGGCCTGCTGACCGGAAAGTTCAGCTCAGAGAGACTGGCGAGGCTCGACCCCGGCGACCACCGCAAAAAGCATCGTGACTTCCGGGAACCTGACTTCACCGCCACACTCGAGATGGTCGAAAAGCTCAAGCCAATCGCTGAGCGACATCGGCGCACCTGCGCTCAACTGGCGATAAGCTGGGTCCTGCGAAGAAAGGAAGTCACCGCCGCCATCGTAGGCGCCAGAAGACCCGGGCAAATAGAAGAAACCGCCCCGGCTGCCGACTGGAAACTCGCCGACGAGGAAATCCAAAAAATAGAAACGCTATTGGCCGAACGGCAGGCGAAAATAAGCACCTGATAACGCGAGAGCAGGAAAAAAATGGCAGAAGAAAAAAATATCTACACAAGCCCGCTCGTCGAGCGCAACGCTTCACGCCAAATGACTGAGCTCTTCAGTCCCCAGAAAAAATTCAGCACCTGGCGAAAACTCTGGCTCGAATTAGCCAGGGCACAGAAAAAACTCGGGCTCGACATCAAACAGAACCAGATCAACCAGATGGCCCGCAAACTGAACGATATCGACTTCAAGAAAGCCGCGAAGTTCGAGAAGCAGTTTCGCCACGATGTCATGGCCCACGTCTATACCTTCGCCGCCGCAGCCCCCAAGGCCGCCCCGATAATTCACCTCGGAGCAACCAGTTGCTACGTCGGCGACAATGCCGATTTAATCATCATGCGCGAAGCGCTGGGGGTCATCGCCGGCAAGGTCGCCGCGGTTATCAATCTCCTCGGTAAATTCGCCAAAAAGCATCGCGACTTGCCCACGCTGGGCTTCACGCATTATCAGCCGGCCCAGTTGACAACTGTCGGAAAAAGGGCCGCCCTCTGGGCCTATGAGTTCGTCATGGACCTCGAAGAAATAGAGCACCGCTTCGAAACCCTGCCCTTCAGGGGGGTAAAGGGAACCACAGGAACCCAGGCCTCTTTCCTTGAGCTCTTCGAGGGCAAACATGCCAAGGTCAAGCAGCTCGACATGGAAGTCGCCGCAGCCTTCGGATTCAAAAAACTCTGCGCCGTCACAGGCCAGACATACCAGCGCAAAATCGACACCCTCATAGTCAACACCCTGGCCTGCGTCGCCCAGTCCGCTCACAAATTCTGTAACGATATACGCCTCCTCGCCAATCTCAAAGAAGCCGAGGAGCCGTTCGAGAAATCGCAGATAGGCTCTTCGGCAATGGCCTACAAGAGAAACCCCATGCGTTGCGAGAGAACTACCGCGTTGAGCAGGTTCGTCCTGAGCCTCGCCTCGAGCCCGGCGATGACCGCCTCGGAACAGTGGTTCGAGAGAACCCTCGACGACTCGGCCAACAGGAGAATAGTCATCCCCGAGGCATTCCTCGCCGTTGACGGAATCCTCGAAATACTCATAAATGTCACCGACGCTCTCGTCGTCTATCCGAAGGTGATAGCTGCTCGCGTGGCCGCAGAACTGCCTTTCATGGCTACCGAGAATATCCTCATGGCGGCCGTCAAGGCAGGCGGAAACAGGCAGGAACTCCACGAGAGAATAAGGCTTCACTCCCACGCCGCAGCCGCACAGGTAAAACAGATGGGAAAGCCCAACGATCTGATCGCAAGGCTAAGCAGCGATATGGCCTTTGCAAAGGTCGATTTCGATAAGGTCCTCGACGCGAAGGCATATATAGGCAGGGCCCCGCAGCAGGTCGATGAATTCATAAAAACCGTCGTCGAACCTGTCAGAAGAAAGTACCGCAAAGACCTGACCCGAAAAGTCGAACTAAACGTCTGAAATGCGCCGTCCGGGCGAGCCGATGCCGGGTGAAAAATATCGGCGACGCTTCGCATCGATCTGGGGCCGGAAAGGAACTAAACATGACAAGAGAAGAACTGATAAAGCGTATCAAAGAGACTGCATACCTCGAAGGAGATTTCGTGCTCCGCAGCGGAAAGACGAGCAAGTATTATCTCGACAAGTATCTTTTTGAGACCTGCCCCGACATATTAAAGGCGCTCGGCAGAGAATTCGCCGCTTACGCCGGAAGCGACGTGACCTTGATAGCCGGCGCGGAATTAGGCGGCGTCGCCCTGGCCGCGGCGACGGCTATGGAGACAGGTAAAAACTGGGTTATCATCCGCAACAGCAAAAAGGGCTACGGTACGGGAAAAATGGTCGAGGGCGTCCTAAAGGCCGGCGATGTCGTACTGCTCGTCGAGGATATCGCAACTACCGGCGGGCAGGTAATCGAGGCCGCTAAAATCATCACCGAGGCCGGGGCGACCGTCAGGAAAATCGTCTGCGTAATAGACCGCAGGCAAGGCGCCGAAGAGAATATCACCAGTGCCGGCTACGAGTTCGACAGCATCATTACCAAAGAAGACCTCGGAATCAAAGATACCTGAGAAGCAGCCGATCCATGCAGGACGTTGCAGACACATCGAAGGATTAGTGTGACTGTCCCTCGTCCTTAACCATATCTTCAGCGACCTCGCCGGGGATGGATGCTGCATAGAGGAAAACGAAAATGCCAAATGTCAGGAAGTTGCCGTATGTTGGATTTGCGCTAATAATCTTGTTTGCCGGCATGGTTCAAGGCCAATCGTCGCAGGATTACACCAACAAGCTCGTCGAACCGGGTAAGAACATCATGCTCTACGCCGACACATCCAGAGGCCGGCCCTTCTCCAAAGACCCCGACGTTGTAAACTTCAAGGGCCGGTACTATATGTACTATTCGATTCCGCCTTATAGCGATGGGCGAACAAACGATGGCTGGGCGGTCGGTATCGCCTGCAGTGACGATCTTGAGACGTGGAAGCGAATCGGTGAGATTGGGCCTGCAGGCGAGTATGAAAAGAAGGGGCTGGCGGCGCCCGCGGCGATTGTGTTCGAGGGAAAAGTGCACCTGTTCTATCAGACCTACGGCAACGGTCCTAAAGACGCCATCTGCCACGCCTTTTCCGAGGATGCTGTCAACTTCGAGCGCAATAAGACAAATCCAATCTTTCGCCCGAGGGGACATTGGAACATTGGCAGGGCCATAGACGCCGACGTTATCGCCGACGGAAAGAGGATGCTGCTCTACTGCGCGACGCGCGACCCCGCCATGAAGATTCAGATGCTCGCAGTGGCCGGGGCGCCTTTGGATTCCGGCTTTGTGCGCGATTCATGGAAACAGTTAGCCAACAAGCCGATTTTGAAACCGGAGTTGCCCTGGGAGAAGAACTGCATCGAGGCCCCGGCAGTATTCAAGCACAACGACCGATTCTTCATGTTCTACGCCGGTGCGTACAACAACCAGCCCCAGCAGATCGGCTGTGCGGTCAGTGACGACGGCATAGCGTGGAAGCGGATATCCGAAAAACCGCTGCTGCCGAACGGCAGAGCCGGGCAGTGGAATGAGAGCGAATCAGGCCATCCAGGCGTGTTCGGCGACGACGACGGCAAGATATACCTCTTCTTTCAGGGCAACAACGACAACGGCAAGACCTGGTACATATCGAAAATGAAAGTCGGCTGGAAAGACGATATGCCTTTCTTGTTACATCCTTGAAACAAGTGGAGTGGAGCAAACTGTCTTTTCCCACAAGCGTTTTCACGCCGCCTTCCTGAGCATCCCGGCCACATGAATCCATCACACCGCAATACGGTTCAATAAAAACATGAGCTGAACCGTCCAACCGCCCCTTTCTTACCGCCACAGTCCTATTCTCTCGCCTAAACTGTCAGATCCCATGAATAAAAAAGATTGTTGATTGAAGCGATATATGTTATTAACAGCTATCTGTGATTGAATGATAGTTGTTGCTATGACAAGGCTACAGTTATGAACGCATATTTTTTTGAAAATTGGACAAATCAGCTTCGCAAAGGGGTGCTTGAATTATGTATATTGAATGACATCCGAGCGCGGAAATCTTACGGGTACGATATTGTGCGCACGCTCGCTCGGATCAAGGGCCTGGTTATTGAGACAGGCAGTATCTATAACATCCTCGGCAGATTCAAGCGTGAAGGCCTCGTTCGGAGCAGCATGAACAAGTCGCCCGACGGCCCGCCGAGAGTATGCTACACACTTACCATGCAAGGCGAGGAGATGATCATCAGGATGAACAGTTACTGGCAGGCAATCTCGACCGTCACGGACTCTATTAAGAAACCCCGCCGCCCCAAGAAAAGATAGCCGCAGCCCTCTCAGCATGGAAGACGAAGAGCCAATGTATGCATCGACACCGCCGCAAGCAGCAGCCGCATCTGACTCCTCAACAAGAGCGCTTGTGCACACCCCTTACCTCTTACAAAAAGATAGAGATGATGAAACCACTATATGTTATTAACAGATAGCTGTTAACAAATTATAGTGGTTATCCTTCTACAGGATATTTGATGAGCGAACGCGGGTTTCTCAGGCGAGACAGGGCGATGATTTGGGCAAGAGCGGTTGATTGCGTCGAGAAGAGGCCCTCACGAAGACTCAGTGTCTCCACCGGCGGCTAACCGCCGTTTTCGGTTCTCTATGAAGCCATGCACCCATTCCGGATTGTCTCTGTAATAGGGCAAACCGGCCAGGCTATTCAATGGGATAGGCGGCTTCTTCTGTTCCTCGATGTACTTTTTTTCTGTAATGAAGTAAGCCATTCCGAGGAAGTCTGAGAATTGATCTATGGGGATTAAGCGGACTTTGCCGGGTTTGTCTTCGGAATCTTTTTCATCGCGAATGATTATCGCCTGTAAAAATTGGATACCGCTGCCTTGGCAGGCATCCATGATTTTGCTTTTCTTCTCGACCGGCATGAACGCCCCGCATGTCACCGACTCTATGCAGTCGAGCGAAAAATCAAACAGATATATCCCGTCCTGATCCCGATGGTAAGTTGCTCCCTTTGCCTTCCAGCCGGAGTCATCCGAGAGATCCCGGACCATACGATACTCCTTTTCGTCTTTCCACCGCGAAGTCTTCGTGAAGAAGAGTATTTCGTTGACCCTCTCCTGGGCAATCCAACCCTGGGCATCAGCCAGTTCGCCCATATTGATTGCGTATTCTTCAACATACGTGACTTCGCGGATTGGGTATTCAGAGCCGTCTTTCGAGAGCATACATTCGTGTTCGTTGAAATCAGGCTCGACTTCAAGGAGGAAGCCCTTGTGGCCGTTGGCGTACCGGCTCCACATCTCGAAAGAGTCCGGGACTTTCGTCAGTGACAGAATGCCGTGTGCATTGACCCGATTCTCTATGAGTCCGGCGCGCAGTCGCTCCTCCTCGCTGGGGAACTTCATTTGGTCGATAATGAATCGCCTGTAGTTGTCCCAATCGTTCACAAAGCGGATAATCGGATTAAATTCGAGCGGGTCGTTCAAGGCTGCGGGCTGCGTGAATCTGATTTTGCGGTCTTCGAAGATGCCTTTGAGGACTCGCTCGTCGTCGCTGCAATACTTGAAGAAGGTTGGGAAGTCATTATCGTCCGGCGTCTTTTCTTCAGGATGGGTATCCGACATCCTGCTATCTCCTCTCGATCGTGCGGATAATCTTCCGGGCGATGGTTTGCTTTGATGCGTTCTCTATTTTGGTCCAGTCGGCGCAGGCCGTCTTTATCCAGACCGTCGATCTCTCGGCGGCGATCGCTTCGGGAGTGTTGGCGACGATCATGTCCAGATTCTTCTCCAGCATCTTCTTTTCTGCGCGTCTCTTCAAGGCCTTGTCTTCCAGTGCAAATCCGGCGACGACCTGCCCGCTATTCTTATGACTGCCGGCCCACTTCAAAATATCGGCTGTGGGCCTGAGTTTGAGCGTCAGCAGGTTAGCTGTCTTTTTCATTTTGGTTTTGGCGGGCCGTGCCGGCGCATAATCGGCAACGGCGGCGGCCATTATCAGGCAATCGCATTTTGCGAAGTGCCTCTTGACGGCCTGGAACATCTCGGAGGCCGTCTCGACTTTGATGAGTGTCACGCCGGCAGGCACGTGCTGGGAGCTCGGCGCCGTTATCAATGTCACCTTATGGCCGGCCCTAAGCGCCGCTCGAACCAGCGCACAGCCCATCCTCCCGCTGCTTGCATTGGAAATGAAGCGGACCGGATCGATGTATTCTCTCGTTCCGCCTGCTGTAATGAGGAAGTGCATCTCGAGTTTCTTCTACTTTTCGCTTTTCTTGATTCGCGAAACGATTGTGTCAATAGCGAACATGATGTCGCGCGGCTCGGCCATTCTCCCGATGCCGATGTCGCCGTTTGCCAGGCGGCCCTCGACGGGCCCTGTCATTTCGACCCCGATTTCTTTCAGCGCACCGACATTCCTCTGTACGGCGGGACTGCCCCACATATTGCGGTTCATAGCCGGGGCGAGCAGTATCGCTTTGCCCCATGCGGCACAGAATATTGTGCTGAGCAGGTCGTCGCAGATACCCGCGGCGGCCTTGCCGATGATATTCGCCGTCGCCGGCGCGATCACTAAAATGTCACACCAATCCACAAGCCCGATATGAGAATCGTTATGCTCGGCCGGGTCGCTCCACATGCTCGTATATACCGCAGAGCACGTCACGGCCTCGAAGCTCTTTGCTCCGACAAATCGGCAGGCGTTCTCAGTCATAACGGTCTTGACGGCGGCTCCCAACGAGGTCAGCTTGCTGGCAAGATCGACGGCCTTATAGGCCGCAACACCGCCGCTGACACCCAACAGCACGCAGGGTTTAACCGATTCAATCGCAGCCAAGCGACCGCCTTGAGGACTATCGGGATGTGCCGTTTTCTCAGACATTGGCATACCGTCAAACGACCGGGAAGCGAAGGAATCAAGGGCTGGCGAAGGCTCGGCTGCAGCAAAACGGAGCCGGCCGATTCATCCGCCATGTGCCCTGCAACTACTCCTCGGCATCCGGATTCGGGACGTCTTTGTCGCCGGGGGCCCCTTCTACTGCAATTTTATCCTGCAGAATCTCCTGGATAACGATTTCGAGCAGAGTTTTGCCCTCTGTATCCTCGATAAGGGGCCGAGAGCCCTGAACAAGCTCGGCCATACGCTTCTGAACCAGGGCCGTCAGCTTGTACTTGCCGCCGACTTTCTGTACTATTTTGTCGCTCTTGAGTTCGTCTATCATCTTTCGTATCTCATCCTTCGTTGTTTTGTCTATTTGCTGATCGCATATTCTCAATAATCTTCACACATTCATCAACCGCCTGGGCCAGGTTATCGTTGATAACCATGTGCTCATAGTACCGCCATGCCGCCGCTATCTCGGCGTCGGCCCCCATCAGCCTTTCCGCCGCGACCTCCGCAGCATCCCTGCCGCGACCGTCAAGTCGCTCAGCAAGAATCTTGGCGCTGGGCGGCAGAATGAATATCATAGCCGCATCGGCAAAAACCGCTTTTACCTGCCTGGCGCCCTGGACATCGATCTCGAGAAGGACCAACTTCCCGGCTTCTCTCGCCTCCTCGATCTTATCGGCGGGGGTCCCGTAGAGACTGCCGAATACCTCGGCATATTCCAGAAACAAACCCTCATCGATGCGACGACGAAAATCCTCTTCCGAAACGAACCAGTAATCCTTGCCGTCAACTTCCTCTTCACTCTTCTCTCGCGTCGTCATCGAAACGCTAAGATACACATTCTCCAGCCTCTTAACCAGCTCCCTGCAAATGGTGCTCTTACCAACCCCGGAAGGACCGCTGATTATCGCCACTTTGCCGTGTGTATCTTTCGTTCGTGCCATTACTCTCGCCGTCCGGTGATTGGGAGATTGGTTGCGTCTCGCTCGCGCCTTCTCTCATTCTACGTTCTGGACTTGCTCCTTGATACGGTCCACATGACACTTAATATCCACGACCGCGCAACTGATATCCGCATTGGAGGACTTGCTGGCGATCGTGTTGGCCTCCCTGAGCATCTCCTGGCTGATGAAGTCGAGCCTGCGCCCGGCCTGGCTGTTGCTCTGGCAAGTTTGCTCGAACTGCTGCAAGTGGGATCCCAATCGCGCCAGTTCCTCTGATATGTCCGAGCGGTCCGCATAGATGGCGACCTCCCTGGCAAGGGCCTCTTCGTCGAGTTTCAACTCGGCCCGGACCAACAGGTCGTTAACCCTCTTTTTCAGCTTTTTTGCATATTCCTGGACGACCGTCGCGCCCAGCGATCGAACACGCTGCATGCTCTGCTCTATCTCGCCGCAGTTTTTCATTAGATCGGCTTCCAGTGCGGCGCCTTCAGCGGCCCTCATTTCCTTAAGCCGATTTAATGCCTCAATGCTGATTTCAATAACCTTGCGTTTCATTCGTTCGGCCGCTTCTGCGTCGGGCTGAACAGGCCTGAGAATGCCGGGCAGAGTCAGCAGGCCGGTAACGTCTATCGACTTCTTAGCCCCGTCAGGCAAGGCGATGCGACCGAGTTTCTCCACCAGAACCTGAAGCGCCTCCTCGTCAATGTCGAAAAGCGAGTTGCCCGAAATATCCTTCAGCCGAAGCGAGTAGTTCACCGTGCCACGCGACAGGCTCGTCCTGATTAACCGCTCGATGTCCTCGTCGAGAAAGGCGGCGACTTCCGGAAGCTTAGAGATGACCTTCAGGTAGCGGTTGTTAACGGCCTTGACTGTCACTGCATAAGTAATGCCGTCAACTTCGCCCTCTGCTTCGCCATATCCTGTCATGCTGTTTATCATGCCGTTACGCTCTCAAAACAAACCGCCCTGTATATAACGCCCGGAGACAATCAATTCTAACCGCCGGAAGAGCCCGAATCATCGATGGAATTGGCCTCGCCCATAGTCGGCGGCGAATCCGACCCGGCAGGCTGACTCTGCTGCGCCGACCCAGAACCCCCATAACTGCCGATGCTTGGACGGTAAAACTTCGCCATAAGAACAGCGAGAAGCAGAAAAAGACCTACCATGACAATAGTAACCCATGTCAGGAAGTCTCCCGTCTTCGAGCCTAAGATAGAACCCGCACCGCCGCCGCCGAACGCCGCACTCAATCCGCCCCCTCGTCCTTTCTGAATCAGAATGACCAGGACAAGAACTATGCTGCACAGGACGAACAAAACCGCTACGACATTCATAATGAAACTGACTGCCACAAAGGAAAAAGTCGTCATATTTGATCCTCTAAAAATATCCTTGTTCCAGAAAGGCGAACCGTAAAGCCCCAGCTATACCGCCGCCTGAATTATCGCGAGAAAATCTTCGACTTTCAAGCTCGCGCCTCCGACGAGCACTCCGTCGATATCGCCCTGCGACATGAGTTCCGCCGTATTGCCCGGCTTGACCGAGCCGCCGTAGAGAATGCGAGTCGCCTGCGCCGCTTCGTCGTCATACAGCTCGGCAAGGAGCTTTCGTATGAATGCATGGACTTCCTGGGCCTGGTCGGGCGTCGCTGTCAGTCCCGTTCCGATAGCCCATACAGGCTCATATGCAATCGTCACCGCCGAGAGTTTCTCTTCGCCGATACCCGCCAGACCTTCTTCTATATGCCTCTTGACCACTTGCTCGGTCTGCCTGGCCTCTCGCTCCGACTGCAGCTCACCCACACACAGTATCGGCAGCAAGCCTCCCCCGATTGCGGCGGTAAGCTTCTTGTTGACCAATTCATCGCCCTCGCCGAGAACATGCCGGCGCTCGGAATGGCCGCAGAGAACATACGTGCAGCCGATCCCTTTCAGCATCGATGTGCTTATCTCGCCGGTGAAGGCGCCCTTCTCTTCGAAGTAAACGTCCTGTGCGCCGACCGCAATGTTCGACGAACTGACGGCACGAATCACACTCTGCAAATATACAAACGGCGGACAGATCGCAACATCGACGGCCCTTCCGGCTAATTCGGTCGAGCCGTCGGCGACGCCCTTAGCAAGTGCAACACTGCTGCTGCTGTCGGTATTCATCTTCCAATTGCCGGTTGCAAACGGCTTTCTCATAAGAATCTCCTGATTATTTTTATCTCGAATTTCGATCTATAATCCGTAACCGCGCAAACCGCAGGCTGCGAACGATTCATTAAATCACAGTAGTTCCGTCGCTCTGGGAAAACTGCCCAGTATCGACAGTTGCAGACAGTGCTTTCGGGCCTCATCCAACCCGTCCTGCACACGCTTATCCGTCCTGTGGCCCAGAAAATCCATGAAAAAGTAGTATTCCCACTCCCGCTTTCTGCTCGGCCGGGACTCTATATTCGTAAGATTGATCTCGTGCTTCTTGAAAACATCCAGTACGTCCGACAGCGCCCCGGCTTTGTGAGCAGTGCTGAACAATATGGCGGTCTTGTCCTCCCCGGTAGCCTTGGCGTCTTCTCGTCCGATTATCAAAAATCGCGTTACGTTGTTTGCAATATCCTCGATATTCTCGCAGATAATATTCAAACCATAAAGTTCAGCCGCCACCGCCGAGCCTATCGCCGCGGCGCCCGCCTCCTCAGCAGCCATCTGCGCAGCACGGGCCGTTGACGCCACTGCTATGGTCTGAGCGTTCTTGAACGTCGCACCCAGCCAGCCGCGGCATTGTGCGAATACCTCCGGCTTCGAGTATATCTTCTCGACATCAGCCAACGCGCAGTTCGCCAGAAGATTGTGGTGTATCGCCATCAATATCTCCGCACAAATCTTCACGTCCGAATCGATAAGGGCATCGAGAGTCTCTATGACCCCGCCGCCCATCGTATTCTCAACAGGCGCCAGACCCAGATCGCAATGTCCCTTGCTGACCTCTTCGAAAATGCTCGCAATATTGGTGACGGGTTCGTATTCGACGCTCTGGCCGAACTTCAGCATAGCCGCGGTGTGACTGAAACTGCCCTGCGGACCAAGGTAGCCGATCCGCAGAGGCCTCTCTAAAATCAGCGAGCCGCTCATCAGCTCACGCCAAATCGCCACAAGACACTTGTCCGGCAGAGGACCGGTATTGGCCTTGGTTATCCTGTCAAAAACGTCCTTCTCGCGGTCCGGCGCATAGGCCGGGCGGGCGGTTTTGTCCTTGAGCTTGCCTATATCAACAACTACACGCGCACGCTCGTTGAGCAATTGAACCAGCCGATGGTCAAGGTCGTCTATTTGCTTTCTGTAATCGTCAAGAGACATATAATATATCCGCCAAACATGAGAAACAACGCTGCAATTGTCGCGCGCCGGTCTGTGTCCGGTTTTTGGAAAAGCCAATATTTATAACAGAATTTTCCACTTGCGTCAACGATTTTGGCTCATTAGAAATAGCCTCGAACGCACTATTTTTCCGCCAGAGAATGCAGAAAATGACAAAATACGCCGTCTTCAGAACAAAATGGGGCTATTGCGGCATCGCCGGCACCGAAAATGCCCTGCGCCGAACATGCCTGCCCGCTGCGAAAGCAAGCATGGTCAAAGCAGAATTAACACATCATTACCACGATGCCGCACCCGACAGAATCTATTTCATGCACATACAAAGGAGAATTGCAGACTATTTCGCAGGCAAAGCCATCGAGTTTGGCGACGATATCCCTATCGACCTGACCGGCTTTACCCCCTTCCAGAGACAAGTCCTCAATGCCTGTCGTAAAGTTAGATTGGGCAAAATAGCAAGCTACGGTCAATTGGCCGGGAAGCTCGGCAGGCCCGCCGCAGCCAGGGCAGTGGGAAACGCACTGGCCACAAACCCGCTGCCGCTGATTATTCCGTGCCATCGTATCTTACGATCTGATAAAAACTTAGGCGGATTCTCAGCCCCGGGCGGCAAAACCTTAAAGGCAAGATTGCTCAAACACGAAAACGAAATGGCGAAATGAAGCCGCCAACAAGCACCCCCGACCCCCCCCCGAAAAACCCCCGGAACCCCAAAAAGCGCATGAAAAAAGCGGCTATCTGCGATAGCAACTTCCCTCAGGCGTTAGGCATACTCGGAAGGGAGTACCTAAGGTACACAGCAGACTTAACCGCTTAACTCCGAAAATTACCATATCCCTGCTGGTTTGTCAAGGAAAATTACCTATATTAACAGAGATTCCCAAAATTGCTATTCCAGATGCACCACCCCGGTGTTCCTGTCGGCCTCGAGGCTTGCCTTCTTGATCACGTCGTAGAGTAGCCTGCAATTCCGCACCTTCTCGAAATGGAATTCCGGATCCGTCTTGTCCGTCGTAATCAGGTTCACCGTCCCGACCCCCAACATGCAGTCCAGGATGTTCCGCCGCAGCTTCAGGTCAATCACCCGGAACATATCCAGATTGTCAACCCGCCTGTCCAGAATACCCCTGCTCCACTCGATTCTGTCCGGCGAGACCTCGTAATATATCATTTTCAGCCTGATAACCTTGACCGCCAGAATGGAAAGGACAACGCAGATGACCCCAAGCCCAACCAGAACCCGGTATTGCGCAAAAGTAGCCGCTTGACTGACTGTCAACTCCAGGCCGACCAGCTTTTCTATGGGGAGTTTGACTATAAGCCCCCCTAAAACACAGAAAAACGCCCCTATGACCGAGTCAGCCGCGATTCCCCAAAGCGAAGGCCTGCCGGCAAACAAAATGTCGTCCTGGCCTTCTTCGCCCTCAGTGCCAAAATCCTCGGCCTGTGCCGCCGCCTCCAGCGCCTTGGCCTTTGCCGTATTGAGGAACTCGCCGCAGAATCGGCACTTTATCGCCTCGGCCTGTATCGTTTCGGCACAGAACAGGCATTGTTTTGTTCGAAGGTCTATCAGCGTCATTGGCATATATATCGGAAATTCGCCGCGATTTTGAGTAGAAGATTCCGCCCCTTGCAAAACCACCGCACGCAGAAAGCCAACAAAAAAAATTACAAGGAGTTGTAAAATGTCATTAACATATCGTCCTTTGTGCCTTACATTAAGTGCATGTTGCCTTACATTATCGTGGGCCTATTGATAACCCGCCGCGATTAAGAATGTCTTCAATGGCAACGGCGGTTTGCGTGACTTTCAGGAGAATCAAGATGAACAGATTACAGAGAAAAGCCTGGATTGAACTTGCAGGCGCGACTTTCCGTGTGGTCGCAAGGGACAACGCCGATGCCCAATGAAAATGTGACAAATCGAGTTCGCAGGTTGAGATTCGACAGCGGCGAGATGACGCAGCAGCAGTTGGCCGGTCGTGTCGGGGTGACCCGTCAGACTATAATCGCCATCGAGGCCGGAAAGTATCTGCCTTCCTTGCCCCTGGCGTTCAGAATCGCTCGCACATTCGGCCTGCCGATTGAGAAGGTCTTCCGCTATGAAGACGACAGCCCAAACGCCCTGCACGAAATCCTGAAAACCGAACCATGAAATTACGAAAACTCCTGAAGCAGGCTCAGCAGCTTGCGGTCCAGCTTGTGCCCGTGAAAATCCTCGTACGTGATATCGCGTCGCCCTGAATCCATAATCCCGAACGAGCCTCGGAAGTTCCATATCGCAAAGCCGATGCCGTTCTCTGTCAAAATCTCCAGCGCATCGCGCAGCCACGCCAGAACAACATTATGCGGCGTCCTGTTGTAGGCGCCGCCCTCGCCGCAATGAACACCTACACCTTTCCTGGCCAGTTCGATCCAAGGAGCATAATGCTGCTCAAGACGTTTCCTGTCCCACCCGTTCCCGGGCCAGACCGGGTCGGGATAATCGTTGCTGTTGACCCACGAAGCCCCGTAATGGCTGATATGCATCGGGTCATAGGCCCGGGTGCTCTGCGCGATCCCAAGGTCCGCGACCTCCGGTATAGTTTCTCTGCCCCAGGAAAGCCCGTCGGCGATAACCAGACGCTCCGGGCTCACTTCCCGGATCGCCTTGACAGCCGCACGAACCACCCGATCGACATCGGCCCTGCTCATCTTGCTGCCTATATTGGCAGGCTCGTTCACAAGGTCGAAACTCAGCTTGTCTTTCGAGACGCCCTTGTAACGCTTGGCGAGCATCTGCCAGTGAAAGCAGAAGGCCTTCAAAGGTTCGGCATCCTTCCACAGATTATGAGGCTCGGTGAATTCGCCGTTGACCGAATACCCCGGCGCACGATGGAAATTGATACTGACATGCTGGCCGTACTTGCCGCCCAATTCGACTGCTCGGTCGAGCTTCGCGAGCATCTGTTCGTTGAGCTTATAATCGTCGCCGTCTTCGATCCACAGCCGATAGCAGCAGGGCAGCCGAACGAAGTCGAAACCGAAATCGCGCAGCCAGCGAAAGTCATCCTCGGCCCAGTCGCCCTTGCTCCGCATCGTGAACATATCTAAAAGATTAAATCCGCGCCATCGCGGTATCGTCGTCTGCGCGACTTTCTTTCCTGTCTCGGCGTGGACCTGATTGAAATTCCCCGTCATAGCCCCCCCTGCGGCGCCGGCGGCTATCTTCAAAAACTCGCGTCGATTGGTCTGCATCAGTATTCTCCCAATGGTTTCTCGATAAATGTTGGATTCTGCTGAGTCAATATTATTCGGCAGGCCAGTTCAAAGAAGCCCGCTTTTTGAATCGCATCGTTGAAATCCCTGCCAACAACAACCTGCCCGTGATTACGCAGAATAGCCAGGTCATGCTGCTGCATCGCCGAGACGACTTCTTTGGCCAGTTCTTTAGAACCCGGAGGCAGGTAATCGATAACTGCCGGGACACCAATGTAGATAGGTATTTCGGGAATGACGTTGAAATTCTGTTCCACCAGGCTACCGCACGCAATAGCAGTAGCGTAAGGACTCTGGCAATGAAGAACGACGTTAACATTCTTCCTGCTCCAGAGAATCCCGAGATGAATAGCGCTCTCGGCCGTCGGCTCGGCCCCGGCTACATTGCACCCGCTCGCCAGCATGCATAGCGCTACGTCCTCCGTAGTTATCTCACCGAGCCACGCCCCTCTGCCGGAAACAGCCACCAAATCGCTGTCGAGGCGATAAGACATATTCCCGCTGCTGTAACCGAGCAGCCCGTACCGCCCAACCCGATGACAGGCGAGAATGAATTCGTCGATCTTTTCTTTGTATTCCTGCGCCATGGTCTGCCAATGCCCAAGTCTTATCCGCTCCTGCCGGTTAATCGGCCAGGTGCGCCGGGGATGGGAATCGAGCTTAAAACCGACAGCATATCATTTACCGGCGGGAAATACAATCTCTATGCCGTGATTTACACAACAGCTCACCGGGACCGCGCGTGCACGAATGGAAGTTATCTGCCTCCGCCCGTCGAGGTTGTGAAGTTCCAGACTGCCCCGGCGGCCTTGCCGTAAGCGTTGACCTCGTCGATACGCCAATAGTAAGTAGTGCCGAGCGACATCATTCCCGGGCTAAACGACGTTTCGGTCTGGTTGCCCTGGAAGGGGGGTGGGTTCTCAGTTCCGAAATAGACGTCGTGTGAGACGGCCCCGGCGCCTGGCTCGAAACTCAGAGAAGCATTCAAAAACACGCCGACCGAACCATCGGAAGGATTGGGGCCGGAGGCGACTTCCGGCGGACCTAACCACGTTACCTCTTCGTGCCAGTTGTCTGACATGTCCGAGAAGTCGATCCAGTCTATGGTCTTGCTGTCGTCCAAATCGCCGAGCAGGCCAGACCCGCTTCCGAGCCAGCCTTCGGCAAGCAGCAGGAAATCAAACGCATCGACTTTGCAGTTCTTATCAATATCGCCGACCAGATCATAGTCTCTATCGAGAACGACCCGCCCGCAAGGAACGGTGAAAGACTCGCCGCCCAGCCTGAACAGCCGAGCGACCTGCCGACTCGTCAGGGCCTGATCGAAGATAACGACTTCATCCACAAGACCGGCAAAATATCTGTCCCACCCGTCGTCAAATGTCCCCACTTTGACGTTTACGCCGCCGGATGTCTCAACCGGGTGAGAACCGATGGCGCTGAGCGTTTCCGCCCGACCGTCAAGATAAAGTCTGATTTCATTGGCGTCGGCACTGCCGTCGTCTTCGAGCACGCCGGCGATATGATGCCATTGGCCGTCCATGACCCTGGTGACGCCGAATACATATCCTTCCCCGACATTGATTCCGAACGTGCCGGCCCTGCCGCCGATTCCCAGCGACCATCTTTTTCCGGGCGAGTCTTCGCCCCAGGAGACGATCTCACCGACACCCGAAGTCTTTATCCACGCAGCTACGGTTCTCGGTCCGCAACCCACAACGCCCTTGTAGCTCGTTATTTCAACATAGTCGTCGAGACCGTCTAATTGCAGCGCTCCGGCAAACTTGCCCCCAGCCGGCAGCCATCCCGGATCGCCGCGCAGCACACCGTCTCGCCGGCCATGCGAAGCGTCGGCGGCTATCGAACCCGAGGATTCATCAAGCTTGAGATAGACCTGCAGTCCGCTGACCGGCGGCGCGTAGGCGTAGTCATCAACAACCTTGAGATGATCTATATTCGCACCCTTATCGCCTATGGCCGTTGCGCGAATCGTATTGAACCCGGCATTCAGTGTCACGCCGAGAGTCTCCGAATAATCCCAAACGTCGTAACTGCCCGTTGCCGGAAAAGCCAGGCTCGCATCGACGACCTCACCGTTTACCCGTATCTCCAGCGGCCTGTCGCCGGCGCCAAGTGCGTACCGGAACATAATATCGTGAGACCCGGTATAGTGCGCGAAAACCGACCACTCGATGTAGTCGTCGCTCATGTTCATATAGTCCGCGAAGCCCGTACCCGTATAGCCAGGATGAGAGGAGGCCACTTCCGGACCGCTGAGGACGGCATCCTCGGCTTCGAGAATCTGCTCATACATACCCGCGACCCCCGTGACAAACCTCCAGACCGCCCCCCTGATCACCCTGCCGGCGCCAATAGCCTCATCAACGCGCCAGAAGTACTCGGTGTTCTCTTTGAGAGTGACCCCTGTGAGAAATTCCTCCACTCGGCGCCCCTTGTACTCAACAGAAGAGGTCGTTGCGTTGAGAACAGAATCTGAATCTTCTCCAATATACACATCGTGAGCCGACGCGCTGCAGCCGCTCAGCCATTGCAAGCCGGTGTACGGACGCACGTTTGCGGCGAGGTCCTGCGGTATGGGATTCTCGGCCCGGCCACCCTGGAGCAACGCCTGCACTGCCGCAGACGACAACGCATAATTGTAAAAACGGATATCGTCAATCGTGCACCCGAATGCTTTGGATCCTTCGTCCGAGCCGACGGACAGCCCCGTAGCCGCAACGTGAATCCCCGGATGGTTAACGATGTTCTCCAGTGCGCCGTTGAGATATACGTTAAAGTCGCTCCCGTCGAAAGTCACCACTATATGATACCACACAGCAGCCGACCACGACGTCGTCGCCGTGGTGACATCGTCGTACTCCACGTCGTCCACATCGACATATAGCCCAATCTTACCGTCGCCCGCCCTGTTAAACGACAGGTGCGGCTCGCCTCCGTTGTGCCAGTACATAAGGTCCCTCCTGCTGTTGCTGCTTGATAAATCTTTAACCGGCTTGAACCATAACACCACCGTAAACGACTCCCGAGGCAGGGAGAAGTCCTCCATATACAAGTAGTCGTTGACGTCGTCGAAGTCCAATGCATTGCCGAACTTCCCACCGACCCAGCCGGCATCGTCCATATTCATCAGAATCCCGTCGTTACCGTCGCCGCTGCTGTCGCCGGCGGTCGTCCCGCTGGTCTCATCAAGTTTCCAGTGCCCCACCATCATTGGGGGTATAAGATTAAGATCAACATCACGTTGCTCAACAATACTATTAGTGGTATCGGTAAATATGATGGTATCGGTGTAAACTCCATATGGTAAAGAATCGGCTGTTGAGTTGATGCTAATGTCTATCACGGTCGAATTGCCGGCGGGAATAGTGCCGCCCACGGGGACATCGAGCCAGGCGGCGGTTTTGGCGGCTGTCCAGTTTGTCGCCGCGTCGGAATTATTAGTTAACGTATAGCTTCTATAGGAAGTGCCCGAAGAGTTGCTCTTAACCCGAAAGACGCAAAAAGCATCGGTGGGCGAAACAGTAAACGGTGGGGCTTCGAGTATAACCGTTACGGAAGGGTCTCCGTAGGGATTAAACAGCGTCCAGTTGTGGGTCCACCAACTGCTGGTTTCTTCTTTCAGGTCCCAAAGCGCCTCGCCGCAGGACTTGCCCTCGACAATTCCCTTGGCGTATCGATAACCCATTCCCATAGTGGTAGGAGAGTCCGGATAGCTGCGGCTGGCCGAATAGTAAGCGTTTCGCGTCGCGCCGTTGGCAACGATACCTCCATTCTTCAGGATCGAGTAGGTCAGGTTGCTGCTGGAATACGGATACGCCGTTTCGCATGAACCCTGGAACGTTGTGGTCGGATAGTTGTCGTTGAGGTCGGGTGTATCGCCGCTGGAGATAATATCGGAAGCTCCGCCCGACCAGCCGTGGGTGGACCATACGTTCAGGCCGTATTGCCCCTGGCTCCAGACGGTGGCAGGATAAGCGGAAGGTGGATACTCGGCCGGCGGAATAATGGCATAGTCGTCCGGATGATGGTCGTAACCTTCACGGTACACTCGGTCGCTCGAAATGGCACGGGGTTCGAGCAGGTCGGCCTTGATTCGTTCACCTAAATCGTAACTTTGCATGTTAGTGTCCAGCGGCACCATCGGCAGGATAACATGACGCCGCCAGTAGGTATTCGTAGCGTTCTCATAGTTCATTGTTTTTTGAAGGATGGCCTTGGTGTCGTTGATATTGTCGTAATAGGGAATCCTGCCGACATAGACCTCGAAGTATCGCTCGATCTCATCCCCGCTGGTTGCGTTATCTCCTCTTTCGCCAATGATACCGTCATTGTCCTTATCCCAGTCGCAAGTTAATTCCGCATAAAAATAGTCCGTCGGAATGTCGCGCGCGTCACAGGGATACAGCTTCATCGGCACGTAGCCCTCGGCAGGTCTTGGGTCACCAATAATCAAGGCGTATTTAAGGTCCAGGGTTTGGTAATTCGCCTGTAGCCATTCACGCAGCTTGGTAGCGGCTGGATCTCCGACCTGAGTCGCTCCGGTATCGGTTTCTGTGATGACATGAACGGTGTAACCCTTGCTTTGTTTGTGAGCTACGAAATCATCGAGGGTGCTGCCCAGGCTGGTGCGAATGCTGTTCGGGACAATAATGACGTAGCCGGATGCTCCTCCCGGTGACAAAGGTAAAATGTCACCCTGCGCATCCTCCGGTTCATCTTCAGTCATCACTTGTGGGGCATTTTGTGTCTCGGTCATCGAAGCGGGTTCATAATCAGCAACTGCCTGTTCAAAGTTTATCGCAAGTTTCTTTATTCGGTCTAGTCCGCGATTCTGTTTTAGTCTTTGCGTTTTGACAGAATTGCTTTTGCTCTGGTCTTTGCTGTCATAATCAATCATGACTTCGGCTCGAACCAACCGCCGCAATTGTCCTCTAATCGGGTTATAAATGACGAGGGGCACAGCGATTTCAGCTAAATTCCAGCCGCGAAGTTTTCCCGTACCGATTAGCCTGGTATCTTCGCTCGGCCAAAAAGCGTCGCCGGAGTAAATGTCAACGTCGTAGCCATCGACAATGGTTTTATCTTTCGGCCAAATAGTTAGCTCATTACCGTTATTATCTCGGGTCGTAATTGGTGGTATGGGTGCAACATTCCAAGTCTCTTCGATAGTTTCGTACTCGGCTGAGACGACGCTGCAGGAGACGGTTGAAGTATCCGTATGAGGAGGCAGCAGTACGGTAACAGTCTGCCAGGGAATACCAGGCTCGCCGGCGCTGTTTTGCCAATGAGTCGGTGCGCAACTAAAAACCGCCGTACCGGTTTGGTCTCGACTAATCGCTGGCGGCAGGATATCCGCATCCATGAAACTACCATCGGGCTGACTGATTCGAAGAGTATTATCGAAAACAGGAGCCGCCCATACACTGGCACTGAAAAGCAAGATGCTGAAAAGAGTCAAGCTTGTGAACTTTATAAGACTTTGCATAAACCTATCCTTCCTCTGGCTAAGGTCATGTCTCTACCGAAGACGCCGACCTCAACACGGCTTCCGTCCGGTTGGCGCAGGGAAAAGACCTCTCCGCGATTCGCCGCCGCTCGTAAAATGCCTCCAAATAATACAGCGAACAACATCTTCTTAACAATCATCTTCTAACCCGCCGGTGGCGGGCCCAATTTTGCGACACCTTCTATTGAGAACTTGCAACGTGAGCAGCAGCAAAAAGCACCCACACACCTTGAGCAATTATCATACCAGATTCACGCCGAGTCTCCAAGCGATTTTGCTCGTCACTGACACCGATTACAGCAATTGACTTGGCTCCTCTTGTCCGGGCTCAATGCCTGTAGGAGTAGAAAAAGGCCGCAAGCCCCGAACCAAACGGGGCTTACAGCCTTAGAGCTTCTAAATCCTCTGGTGTTTACTATAGGGCTTTTCGTCTTCGAAGCCAGCCGACCAGACCGGCGCCCAAGCTGCCCAGCAGAACCGCTCCCGGAGCGGGAATAGGAGCTGCCGACATGTGGAATATGTCAGGGTTGCTTGGATTGCCGGGAACGCCTCCGACTCCTCCGCCGTTCATGTTGCCGCCGACAGCGATCCCGATGTTGGTTACATGGTTCAAATTGGCCACGCCCGTCAGGTCGAGCACGAGTTCCGCACTGTCCTTAGCCGCTATGGCGATCCAGCCGTTCTCGTAGTAGTTGTTAGTCTCGCTATAGCCCCCGGTAGTGTAGCCGGTGTTCAGAATCAGGTTGCCCCACCACACATCGTCGTTGTCATTGTACAGCCTGATTGCAATCGCGCCATAGCCCGACAGATCATTATCCTTCTCAATATCGCCGGTCTTGGCTACGCCTGTCGCAGCCGCTATAACATCGGCGGTAGTAGCTCCGGTATTGCCCGTAGCTCCGGAGGATCCCCAGAAGTTGGCGCTGATCTGGATCTGGGCAAACGGACTCGCCCCGCCGTCGTCTTGGATCACGCCGCGATAACCGACTGCCCCGGCCATTGCCTGCCCATAGGCCGAAGCGCTTGTGTCTGAGCCTACATAGTCCAGGCTGCTTGAAGTTCCTGCCGGGTCTGAATAAGTATGCCACAGCAGCCCCAACGCAGAATTGTTAAATGTTAGTGTTGGCTGGGCCACGCCGGGGGCAGCCGACAAGCCGAAAACCAACAACGTCAGTAATATCCTTTTCATCATACAATCTCCT